>NZ_JBYVMF010000001.1:474816-517556 GCF_058145095.1 Pseudomonas sp. MDV22-iso1 | reverse complement strand
CTGCCACCGTGGCGCATTGACGCCTCGGCTTGGGCGAGTCCATCCAATTACAGGTGTGCGCTACGGCTTAACTACCCTGCATTACTCAACTAGCCATGATTTTCCAGGCGCGGTGGATCTTGCCGTTACGGGCGAAATCCGGATCGATGGTCTTGGCGGTGATTTCTTCTACCGCGTAGCGCTCGCTCAGGTTGGGCTCGAGTTCGAACTTGCGGAAGTTGTTGGAGAAGTACAACACCCCACCCGGCGCCAGGCGCGCCATGGCCAGGTCGATCAACTGCACCTGGTCACGCTGCACGTCGAAGATGCCTTCCATGCGCTTGGAGTTGGAGAACGTCGGCGGATCGATGAAGATCAGGTCATACTCGTCACGGCAGGCGTCCAGCCAGACCATCACATCGCCCTGCTCCAGACGGTTCTTGTCAGAGAAACCGTTCAGCGACAGGTTGCGGCGCGCCCAGTCCAGGTAGGTTTTCGACAGGTCGACACTGGTGGTGCTGCGCGCGCCACCCTTGGCTGCATGGACGCTGGCTGTCGCGGTGTAGCAATACAGGTTGAGGAACCGCTTGCCGGCCGCCTCTTTCTGAATCCGCATGCGCATTGGCCGGTGATCGAGGAACAGGCCTGTGTCGAGGTAATCGGTAAGGTTCACCAGCAGCTTGACGCCACCTTCGTTGACCTCGACGAACTTGCCCTGTGCCGCCTGACGCTCGTACTGCTTGGTGCCGCTCTGACGTTCGCGGCGCTTGACCACGACACGGCTCTTGTCGACGTTCAGGGCCTGGGGAATGGCAGCCAGGGCATCGAACATGCGCGCCGAGGCTTTTTCCGGATCGATGGATTTCGGCGCGGCGTATTCCTGAACGTGGACCCAATCCTGATACAGGTCGATGGCCATCGAGTACTCAGGCATGTCGGCATCGTAGACGCGGTAGCAGTCAATACCTTCACGCTTGACCCACTTACCCAAGGCCTTGAGGTTCTTTTGCAGACGATTGGCGAACATCTGCCCGCCTTCGCTCAAGCGCGGTTGCTCGATCACCACAGGAACAGGTTTGATCGGGTTGCCGTTCTTGTTGTACTTCTCGTACTTGCCCGGAGCCACGTCATTGCCGGCGACTTCGACTTCAGCCTGCTCGCGCTCTATCTGGCGTTGTTCCGGGGTGCGGCGCTCGCCTGTGACGAACTGATCCGGCGTGACCTTGATCAGCAGCAACTTGCACGGCAAGGCGCCGTTCCAGAACGAATATTGCTTGTGGCTGCGGATGCCCATGCGCTTGCCCAGGTCCGGGGCGCCGGTGAACACGGCGGCCTCCCAGTTCAGGCACGCCTGACGCAGACGTTCGCCGAGGTTCTGGTAGAGATAGAGCAAGCTCGCCTCGTCGCCCAGACGCTCGCCGTACGGCGGATTGCAGATGACCAGACCTTTCTGGTTCTGGTCCGGGCGCGGCTCGAACGTGCCGACTTCGCCCTGGTAGATCTTGATCCACTCGCTCAGACCGGCACGTTCGACGTTGTTGCGGCCCGGTTGAATCAGGCGCGGGTCAGCTTCATAACCACGAATCCACAGCGGTGGCTTGGCCAGACCGGCAGCCGCACGCTCGGTGGCTTCTTCATGCAGTTTTTTCCACAGGGCCGGGACGTGGCCCAGCCAGGCCGTGAAGCCCCACTGCTCGCGACGCAGGTTCGGTGCCATATCGGCGGCAATCATTGCCGCTTCGACGAGGAACGTACCCACACCGCACATCGGGTCAGCCAGTGCGCCGCCCTCGGCTGCAATGCGAGGCCAGCCGGAACGGATCAGGATCGCTGCCGCGAGGTTTTCCTTCAGCGGCGCAGCACCCTGCTGCAAGCGGTAGCCGCGCTGGTGCAGGCTGTGGCCCGAGAGGTCGAGAGAGAGGATCGCTTCGCCGCGGTCCAGGCGCAGGTGAATGCGCAGGTCCGGGTTGAGCTTGTCGATCGATGGACGATCGCCTTGCGGCGTGCGCAATTTGTCGACGATGGCGTCTTTGACTTTCAAGGCGCCGAAGTGGGTGTTGTCGATGCCAGAGCCGTGACCGCTGAACTCAACCGCCAGGGTGCCGTCGTTGAGCATGTGGTCTTGCCACTCGATATCGAGCACGCCGTGGTAAAGGTCTTCAGCGTCCTTCATCGGGAAACGCTTGAGCACCAGCAGCACCCGGTTCGCCAGACGCGACCACAGGCACAGACGATAAGCGGTTTCCATGGTGGCCATGCCGCGCACGGCAGAGGTGTGTTCACGTGCTTCTTCAAGGCCAAGCCCGACGGCTTCCTCGATAAGCAGGCCTTCAAGGCCTTTTGGGCAAGTGAGGAAGATTTCAAATTGGTCGGACATTGGAATTTCAAAGCCTTTAGCGAGTGAACGGGCAACGCATTGCCGGTCCGGTTTTCAATCAGGCGTTTTTCTAAAAGAACGCCCGCGTGGCACGAAGGTGTGCCGTCCCACCCTTGCTGCTCGGTTAAAAGAGCTTAGATGCAAAGACAGGTAAAAAAGTTGGGGAAACAAAATGTCATAAGGTGACCCTTCGTCGAATAATGCCTCATCGCAACGCGAGGCGTTCTCGTTAAAGGATTAGCACCGTCATCCTGCGCGGGGCCGATCATACCGGGGTTTGGTCAATAAACGCGTGTAAACATCGCGTTACTTATGGCTATACCACCTTAATGGTTACGTCCTTATGACAAAACGATCATTCCCTCGATGTGACGCATTGGTTAGAACTCAACACAGGTTGACGCCGCAACGACGTCAACAACTTGGCTCGCGACGCCGGCAGCGAGCCCCCAACGGCAGGAGTTTTTTCTGCCAGACCTCAATTGAGGTCGACGCGATAAATACAGTCAACAAGTGAGGGCAACACCCTATGAGAAGACTTAAGCGTGATCCGTTGGAAAGAGCATTTTTGCGCGGATATCAATATGGCGTTGGTGGCAAATCCCGTGAGCTTTGCCCATTTACTCTACCGTCGGTACGCCAAGCCTGGATTAACGGCTGGCGAGAAGGACGCGGCGACAACTGGGACGGTATGACCGGCACTGCGGGAATCCACAGACTCAACGAACTTCACGCCGTCGGCTAATTTACAGGGCCTAACACTCCGACACGACAATCTGATTACTGAACACCTTAACCACGCACGCCCCATCCGGGCGGCGGGCTCCGGCCCAGGGGCTCCCTCGAGGAGCCCTTTTTTATGCCTGCAAATTCACCGTAACCACAAATAAATCCCCTCACCAAACCAGCGCCCACAAGGATCAACGCAAAGCAGCGATCGCATCCACCGACTCACGAATCAATGCCGGGCCTTTATAGATGAAACCCGAGTAGATCTGCACCAAACTCGCACCCGCGGCGATTTTCTCTGCCGCGTGCTTGCCTTCGGTGATGCCGCCTGCGGCGATGATCGGCAAACGACCGGCCAATTCCGCCGCCAGTACCTTCACGGTGTGGGTGCTCTTCTCACGTACCGGTGCGCCAGACAGACCGCCCGCCTCGTCACCATGTTCCATGCCTTCGACGCCAACGCGGCTCAGGGTGGTGTTGGTCGCGATGACGGCGTCCATTCCGGTTTCGATCAACGCTTGCGCAACCTGAACGGTTTCTTCGTCGGTCATGTCCGGCGCGATCTTGATCGCCAGCGGCACATGCTTGCCGTGACGCAGCGCCAGCTCAGCCCGGCGTGTGGCCAGATCGGCCAGCAGTTGCTTGAGCGAATCACCGAACTGAAGGCTGCGCAGGCCCGGCGTATTGGGCGAGCTGACGTTAACGGTGATGTAACTGGCGTGGGCGTAGACCTTGTCCAGGCAGATCAGGTAGTCATCGACGGCCCGTTCAACCGGGGTATCGAAGTTCTTGCCGATGTTGATGCCCAGCACACCCTTGTACTTCGCCGCCGCCACACGGGCCAACAGATGATCGACGCCAAGGTTGTTGAACCCCATGCGATTGATGATCGCCTCGGCTTCCGGCAGACGGAAAATCCGTGGTTTCGGATTACCAGGCTGCGCACGCGGGGTGATGGTGCCGATTTCGACGAAACCAAAACCCAACTGGGCAAAACCGTCGATGGCCGCGCCGTTCTTGTCCAGGCCAGCCGCCAGCCCCACCGGGTTCGGGAAATCCAGCCCCATGACCGTTACCGGTTTTTTCGCCGGAGCCTTGCACAGCAAGCCGTTAAGCCCCAGACGTCCGCCGGCACCGATCAGGTCCAGGGACAGATCGTGGGAGGTTTCCGGGGAGAGTTTGAACAACAGCTGACGGGCCAGGGTGTACATGGGCGGGTTTGACTCTGGGCTGGGAAAAGTGGCGGCGATTATAGCCGGGGTGGAGGGGCGTGCGCGAGGGACTGCATCAAACGAGCGCCCGATCCACCCCAAACAAGAGAGCACTATGGCGTAGGCTGCTCCCTCAGTTGTTCAGGTGACCAGCTCCGGTCACTGCGCTGTGAACACGTCCAGATAAACGGAAAGTAGATCAGCATCAGCATTCCCATCAGGCAGATATTCAAGATATGGCCCTGACTGGTTTCACCATAGTCGGAAAGCGCCAAATCGACTGCCACCGCCCCGACAACAAGATTGATCGCCTGAAAGGCTGATGTTCGGGACGCATTGACGTTCAGAAGAGCATCAGCCAGCTGTTCACGTGAAGGCAAGCGTGCTCCCGCGCGTACTTCCAGGACACTGCGCTGCAAGGACTCCGGATCCGACAATGCTGAATCCAGACCCGCTGTCGGGGACAGCAAGGGCCAGCTTCGGCACAGGATGAAAATGAAATCGTCAATGACCGCGCCTGCCGCGTTGAGGCCACCCTGAATTACATCCGCTCCCAAACTGTAACCGAGGTCGGCCGAAAACCGTCCGGCACCACTTGGTGGCATCAGGGCACCGACCTCCGCCAGCAGAAACTGCACGGCCCCGTAGGACACCGTCGTTACCGCCGTAGCGCTCGTCGTGGCGTCGCCGGCGTTGCTCTGCAAGGAAAAGAACGCATTCGTGACATCTCGAGCGACGGTGTACACATTCGTTGCAATTACGCTGGTGAGCATGGAGGAAGATGCACCGGTCAAATGCGCCGCAATCAACGACCCCATGGTGATGCTGGCCATACACACTCGCCCAAGCCGGGTTTGCAGGTTTGCGGTTCCGGCACATTCGTCGCGTATCGCCCCCATCAGGCTCATTGCCGGACCGATCATTGTGACGGCTGCGACGGCCCATGCCTGGGAGGCTTGGGGCGAGTCGCCTTCCTGAATGGCTTGCTCAATGTAATAACTGGCGACCTGGCGCAGCACCGTGGTCGCCGCGACGATCAGGCCTGTACGAGCGGTGATGTTAAGCAGATTGAGTAATGGCTCCCTAGCGCTCCCAAGCGACTCTAAAGCCGCGCCAAGAATCGATTCCATTCGGCTTACAGGGGTTTGCTGAATATCCGCCCTGTTTAATTCGGCAGCTCGCACAAACAAATCCTCGTGCTGCGATTGCGAAGGCAAGCCTCCTTGAATGAAGAGTTTGATGTCATCCGCAAGACGTTGCGCTGTTTCGCCCAGATCTGCCTGGCAAATGTTTAACTGACGCTGCACCGCGCGATCAAGCACCTGCATCCCGATTCCGATTTGCCTTGAAGTGCCCAAAGCGCTCAGTTCGAAGTTCGGACACGCTAAGTCAAGCGCGTCTATCAATTGGCTGCGAATCGGGTTGATGGCGGCGGTTTCAACGCCTTCAGAGGCTTTAAAGATAGTTCCTGTCGACCCGCTAACCGAATTTAACATTGTGATCTCTCTATTTTAAGAAGTACTTTCCCGGACCATTCAGCCCCCCCCTCACCACTCACTCTTCTCCCACGCATCGTCTTCCATCGGCTGGAACACATCACGCATGTAGCTCTTGACGAACACATCCATAGCGAACGCCAACCCGTTGGCGCCCTTGATTTCCTTGAACAGCTGGGTCTTTTCCAGCCCTTCCTCTTTCAGCTTGACCAACACCTGAAGCGTCACCGCCAAAAGCGCTTTGGCACTGGGATAAGCAGGCGTGACGCCGTCCTCTCCCCGTAACGACCTCAAGTAGTCATAGATCGCCTTCTCTCCCTGCCCTTCCATGCTGAGCAGCTGATGGTAGAGCCGGTCAAACTCGGGGTCCGGGCGCCTTCCTCCGGCAACGTCCGGATTGGCACGCAACACACGTGACTCCAGCGTTTCAACTTCGCCAATACCGCTGTTCTGAACATTTCGTGAGCCCAAGATCGCGTCGATACTCATCGTGTCCCCGCTCCAAAACCCTTGAACAAATCATTGAGTCGCTGGATCGACGCGTCGTCGAGGGCACGCACCGACGCTGGCAAGCTTTCCAAAAGGGACAACAACCTGGGGTGCAATCGCTGGCACGTCGTCTCGATATCGAACTCGAGCAACTGATCGGCAAGGCGCACCACATACCGCTCTTGCGGTTGATACTCAAGCACCAACGCGCCGGGCCAAATGGCCTGCAACCGCTGGCGCAGATCACTGCCTTGAGGTTTGCAGCGCAGGGGTACCAGCACCTGCAAAACCTGGTCTGTGTGGCTCGCTTGATTCGCCAGCCAGCGTGCGAGCATCTCGTCCAGCCATTCGCCGCGACTCAGCAGATCGCCGAGCAGCTGGCGAGAAGCCTGAGCGAGATCCCTGCGCAGTTGCTCGCCCAGCGATTGCGATTCGAGCAGCCCCCTCGCCAGGTCTTGCGCCGCGCGCATTACACCCTCGGCGTAACCCTGATGAAAGGCCTCGGCACGGACCGCTTCGGCCTGATCGCGAGCCTGATCAACGCACGCTCGAGCCCAGCCCCGAGCCTGGTCAGCCAGGACACGACGCTGTCGCGCCGCCACGATGTCTTCGCGCGCCATGCGTGCCTCACTCGAACAGGGCAGGTCAGTCAGGGTTCGGATGGAGTCGAGCATGCTGCACCGCCAAAAAGAAAAGGGTCGGGTCGGGTTTCGCGACAGGCCATTGCTTGTGCAGGTCAACCACCTGTGGAGAAAACTGCAAAGCCAGCCGATCGAACAACGGCAGCGGCAGGTCAGCCGACCAACCTGACAATGCGTTGAAACCGGCAGCTTCAACCTGCTGGATCGGCGAGGCCGAAGACGGAATCGGCAGGCTGACGCGAGCGCCAGGATTGCAACTGGCGAAGGTGCGCAACGACCTCGGCAAATGCTGCAAAGCACCGCCTCGCGCCAGCTGGGGGAACAGCCGCCAGGCCCCCATCAACGAAGCGATTCGGGGCAGTTGTCGCCACTGCCGAACCCACATGTGTGCGATAGCGGTCTGCGGCATCGCGGGCCACGGACCTGCCTGCGGAAGGCCTTCAAACAGGATCTGATTGATTACCCGCCGGGCATCAGCTGCCTCGAACCCCGAAGGAACAGTCAGCCGCTGCGCGTGCAGGTAATCCAGCGGTTCTGTGAGAATCCGCTGCCAACGCTCAGCGCTTGACGTCACGGATCACTCCATTCAACTGCCGATACCCGAATACACCCGCACCGATAAAAAACAGCACGGCTACAAAAGCCATGACCCACAACCAGCGCGAATCACTCACTGCTGCACTCACTAGCGGCGCGACATGCTGTGTCGGCGAACGTTTAGTCAGGACCACTGATATGTTTTCGTACTCAACGCCGGCAAAGCTGTTTTTCAGGAAGCGCTTGATGTCAGAGATCAACAATTGCGGCTCGACATCTCGCTCATGAACCGCCACGGCGGACAGATGAATGGGCGCAGCCTTCCGCCCTCCTTCTCCGGCATCCAGGTCGTAACTGACATGCACCCGCGCCGACACCACCCCTTCCAGCACCCCCAGCGACTGTTCGATCCGCTGCTCCAACGCTGAGTAAAGCCGGGCTTTCTCGGCTCGAGGGGAAGCCACCAGCGAGTCACTGGGGAACATTTCCGCTACTTGCATGCGAGGTCTGGAGGGTAATGAATAGAGGTTGAGCAAGTCGACGGCCGCCGAAAAGTCGACCTTGTTGATTTTCACCGAATAGCCGGTTTTGCCAGCGTCCACTTTGGTCGCCGTAATGTTGTTGCGCTGTAGCACCGAAAGCACTTCGTTCGCTTGTTGCTGGTCAAGCCCTTCAAGCAGGCTGGGCTGACGACACCCCACCAGCGCCAGGCATATCAACATCAGCAGCGCGCCTGCCTTCATGACGCGCGCAACAGCGTTTCGGCCGCACTCACGGCTTTGCGCACCAGAACGTTGAGCAAATTGATGTCCACGTTGTACTGCCCCATTTGTTCCTGCAGCCGGGCCAACGCTTCAGGGCTGGTGATATCGGGGCTCTCAATCAGCCGGTTGATCGAAGAAACCTCCTGCCCACTGGTCACCGCGGAACTGGCGAAGGCGTCGAGTAAACGACTTTCCAGGGACACCGTCGGACCTTCCTGAGGGCCGCGCAATTCGGTGATTGCGGTCCGTTCGACAAAAGAAGAAGAGAGGCTTTGGATAGACATGCACGACACTCATCAAAAATGGCCATCGCCAGGCGGCGATGACCCGTAGGGAAAAATCAGCGAGCCGCCTGGATGATCGCCATGTCGATGTCCTTGAAGCCCTTGATCGTGTTGGTCTGGGCGTTTCGGAACACGGTATAGGAGGAAAACGCCGCTTGGTAAGCCGCGAGTTTTCCTGGATCGGACGCGTCCTTCTCGAGGTCAACCAGCGCCGCATCCAGCGCCTCTTTGAGGGTCTTTGCACCGTTTTCGAATGCTTCGGCTTGACGACCAAGGAAGTCATCGGGGAATTGAATCGGTAAGTCGATACCAGGGCCAGCCATAAATCACCTTCTACAGTTTTGTCGGAAAATGCCAAGACGATGAAGTCGTCTTGATGAAGCCCTGAGGGCCGGTCTGGAACGACTTGCCCTTGAGCGAATCGTCTTTGAGCTCGACAGTGAAGTGCACGTAACGATCACCCCATTGCCGGTAAAACCCGTCGACGTAATGGCGCGCCGCCGCCAACTCGGAATCCTGCAAGTTGCCTGCGACGGCGAACGTGACACTGTCACCGTACTCAACACGGTTGAACCCCAGCGACAGACGTTGCAAACCCTGTTCGGCGAGATCGGCCAGCAAATGGTCATCCTGCATCTGCACCGCCACATCCCGGGCATAGGGCGCCGCCTGGAGCACGACCTCAAGCAAGCGTGTTTGAGCATCAGGCGAGAGCACATTGCGCTGCGCACTGACCAGCAGCCGCGGAATCGAGGGGTTCTTCAGGTCCAGTGAGTGCCAGGCCAGTTGCGGATCATGGTCGACCAGCAGCTTCTCCAGCCGACGACGCTCCTGATCCATCACCAGCACTTTGGCGCTCAGCAGGTTATTGCGCATCAGCACCTGCCGGCTCCAGCCAGCGTCCCGTTCGGAAGCCACAAAGACGTACACCGTTTTGTCGCGCCCATGCACGACCTCAACCTCGGCGCTGGCGCCGGCGATGAGTTGGCGTACATCGGTTTCGGGGGCGTGCACCGGTACCGACCACACGCCGACCGAGGCCACCAGCAAGCTCAGCGCCAACCCGCCACTGAGCCATTTCACGAAGGTTTTTCGCGGCCACCGACGAGCGACGTCCTGATGCAAGGGGCCAGGCTGTAAAGCAACATGCTCAGGCTCCCAACGCTGATCGTGCGCATGTAAACCTATGTGCAAACCGCCCACGTGTTCGCTGCGCTGAAAAACAAGGTGCCGCGCTTGTGCCGACTCATCGAGCAGTCGCACCTGCACGCCGCTTTCATCCAGCAGCACTTCGAAATTGCATCCTCCGTGTTCCAGAGGAACGAAGATCGCATCCGCTGGCACGCTGAGCGGGCATTTCGCGTCTCCCAGAAGGTTCAGCGGTGCGACGATGAACAAAGTGCGTGGCTCACTGATCGGGAACTCGCACCCTTGCAACGGACCGTTCAAAATCCGCAGCACACAAGGTTGCAATGGGGGAACCGGCATATCCGTCACCATTCAGACTCCAGACCGTGAGTGAGCCCCCATCCTAAAAACATCAAGCTGGATGATCCTGATCGAATTCTGCTGATCGCGAATGCTCTCGATCAGAATTACCCTTCCACGCCTGTGGCGGCGACCTTGCGAGTCAACACCTGATAACGCTGCCAAACCTTTTGCGCGTAGCGAAGGCGTGCTGTCTGGCGGTCCGGAGCATGGCCGGCGTTGTACGCGCCGACGGCCGTCCAGTTGTAGCCGTATCGGGAAATAAAACCGGCCAGCACCGAAGCGCCTACTTCAACCGAGAGGCAGGGCTCATCCAGCAACCGCTGCTCGGTAATCCCTTGGGTATGCAAACGAGGCAGGTGCCAGCTGTTAATCTGCATCAGCCCGATATCGCGACTACCGTCGGCATTGGTGTTCATCGCGTCTGCGCGTTGCTGCGATTCCACGTCGGCAATGGCCTGAAGCAGTTCGGGCTCGATCCCGTGCAACTGACCGGCTCTCCCCCAACAGAACGCGTGCGCCTGCCCGATACCAAGACAGGTAAACACCAACAAACCTATTGCTCGCTGCCATGTCATGCCTGACGCATTCCACTGCCGAACGAAGCCACCTTCCGTACAGGAGAATTGGAGACCGGTGTTTGCCGCTGCAACGATCTCCAGCGTGGTGAGACCAACGCTCCCTCCACCCCGCCAGGCCATAGCGGCAAAGGCAACACAGCGACCGTTCGAGAGCGCGCCGAACGCAGCCAGTTTGCATACTGATTGCGCGCAGTGAGCGGGTTGACCCCGAAGAGTACATTCCAGGCGGCCAAGCCTTGCTCGCCGACCGCGATGTCAGTTAATGCGGCCCGTTCAAGCTCATACCAGGCGGCCTCGTACTGACCGAAATACGCCAATGTCGCCGCATGCAACATCACCAGCAAGGGATGCCCCGATGCGCCTTGCTGCAGACGCTGGCGTGCCATCAGCGCCGCGTTTTGCGGGTTGCCTGTCATCGCGATACGCACTTGCAGGACCTGCGCCCGCACGCAATCGGGGTCCAGCCGCAAGCACTTTTCAATGCACAGGGTCGCTTGATCGTTACGCCGCCAGAACCAGTGATGCCAGGCGTGAAAGTAATGAATGTCTGCCTGATCGGAGGCCAGCAAGCATCGACGGAACAGCACCTGCGCCGCATCCTCGCAACCACGCAAACTGGTGAGCAGGGCAAGACGAGACAAGGCTTGCGTGCAACAAGGGTCCAGTAACAACGCTTTGGAGATGGCCGACTCCGACTCTTCGACCGCGAGTTCCTGCTCACAGACACCCAGCATTGCCTGCCCCAACCAGGCATCAGCCAACCCACAAAGAGGCGGCGTATAGCGACTCGTCAACTGCAAGCACTGCCGAAACTGCACGATCGCGTCGCGCAGGCTTTGAGGGGTGTGCCGCTGCACACTGCACACACCGTTCAGGTAGGCCACTGCAGCCGGGTACGATGTACAAGCCGTGCCCACAATGCGTACTCCGGGCAATCGCTGCGCAATTTGGCAGGCCAACTCCCCCAGATGCGTATCCAGGCCACCGCCCTCTAAAACCTGCCCATGAATCAGCGCATGATCACCGCCACGAATCAGCTCGATCGACCATTGCCCCAACTCACCCTGGCGAATACAGCGGCCGCTCAAGTAATAATCCGGGGATAACCGCGACACCAGGTATTGCGCGTCAACGGGATAGTCATAAGCCGCCGTCAGGCTGGCTGGCATAACCCGTACAACGGTGTCGAAAATCGAAGAAAACTGCCGAATCATCGCCTCTTGCAAGTCCAGGGCGTCACCCTCGTCCATGCCACGAAAGGGCAGAACCGCGAGCGACGGCGCCGCGAGTGCCGACTCGTCAGGTGACCGGAGCTCAACCACAGGACAACTGAACCTGTAACCCTGACCGTAGACCGTGGCAATGAAGCCCTTGTTTTTCTCGAGCAACTTGCGCAATGCGTAAATGCAACGCGTCAACGACTCCTCGGCAGCATCGGCCTCGGGCCATACGGCATCCAGCAGATGATCCTTACTGATCACCGTGCCGGCCGATCCGAGCAGCAGCCGCAGCACACTCAGTTCTTTGGGAGGGACGTGTATTCCTTTACCTTCTTGCATCAGCGTTCCATCGCTTTGCAGTAGCCATTGGCCAAAAACGAACGACCTGAACGGCGTGGGATCAGTTGCACTGTCCATACTCGGAAAAATCTCTATAGGAAGGTACTGAATCGCGATCAAGCCTGTGCCTGGTCAGGCTTGGTGATGACAAGCGCCGGGACTATAGGAAGTTGAGATAAATTAATAAGTAGGAATTCTCGTATACGCACCGCTGAATATTCGACAGAAACTGTAGGAAATATCCACACCTACCTCGTACTAGAGGAGCCTCGTCGACCGTCAAAGCCCTTTCAAATTAGAGCGCTTTTTAAAGAAAAGCCTTTCCCGACTCAATAGCTTGCACTGAGCAAAGCCAGATGAGTGACAAACTAATTCACACTTCAATTCATGTAACAAATTCAGTCGCACACTTTCAGTTTACGGTATCGACGATAATTCAAAACCCTTAAAGGACGTTAGCCCTCCTGAGTCCCCGACAGTGTTTGCTCATCGTAAAATGGAGGGCGATTATAATCTTGAGACGGGCCTGTACATTTCTGATTCTCGAAGCGGAGATGGTTATGGAGACTTTAACTTTTATCAGGGGCGCGGAACAAAAAAATACCAGACAAACCTTGTCGCCCGATTAGAATTTGATCAACACAGCTTGAAAAAACTCCAAGAAACGTACCGCGAAGTCAAGGGACCTACGGCGTTCCTGAGCGAACTGCTTGCCATTCGACCTGGAATAGATCTCGACCTTTACCTAAAGAACCCTGATTTGTTTTCATACCTCTCGCCGGAGAGTCAAAACACAAACGGTTTTTTGATATCCCCCAATCTCCCTTATATTTAAACCCCTCTCACCTTAGTGCACCTAGCGAAATGAAGTACACCAAAGAGGGCATTGCCTTATGCGCATATGCTATCCATCCAAATCAAGACCTTTCGCTCATCAACATCTTTAACAAAGAAATGATGAATAGCCTTGCCCACCCCCCTTTAAAAGATACACGCACGGCCGTCGAAATTGAATTTGGCTCCCCTGTCAAATACCTTTCGAGCATTCTTGATCTGAGCGATGACGATATTCCAATGTTGACCCGGCTAGGTGAGCATCTTTTGGAGCATTTGAGTGAGGTATACCAAGTCAATCCGCTGGAGGACAAGGTGCAGCTATTTTTTCGCTTTCCAGTTGCCGAAGAGACCGCAACATTGCACCTTCATGCACGTATCAATAAAGCAGACCACCCGCTAAACGAAGCCAGATCATTTGCTTTATCAGAGGTCATCAATGCATTAAGTAATGGCAGCAATATGATTGACATGATTTTAGCCAGAAACGATGGGATCTATCACGTCGGTGCAGATGAGCCCGCCGCAAAAATAAAACATATCCCACATTCGGGCACCGTCAACAACCCTCACGCGCTTTCACTTAAGCAACCATTCGAAACCTACCGGAGTTAAACGCACCAACAACTCGATTAACTCTAATACGCAAACGGGACTGCGCTTGCATTTAGCTTTGCAAGCCAGCCCATCGACTTCTAAACCCGAAAAACTATTGGGCGCAACCAACACAACGCCGCACCGACCCACAAATATCTGAAACTACTTTCCAACTGGTTACTTCATCGGCCGGCACCACGATATGAAAATACTCATTGAGCGCCATAACCAGTTCGATGAGGCTCATGGAGTCCGCATAGAGATCCTCTACTAAACGGGAGCCATTTTCTATTGTCCGGCGGCCCGCCGAAAAGTAGCCAGATACTACCTCTACCACCTCAGCCTCTATACATGCGTTAGCATTTCTAATTTTCATAAAAGGTTATTCCCGCCGCAAAACAATCGACGCCGCACTGGTTTGAACCTCCGGTGTGGCGCCTTGTTTTCTATCAAAAATCCATTAAATATTAACGCCTATTAGAAATTCAACATCGCCTTCAACATGTCGGCAAACTGGCTAAGGTGCGACGACAGCGTCTTGTTGAAATTGTCATGGTAAGAATTGGCGTTTGAATACTTCTGCGTGAACGACTGCAGCATGTTTTTCAAACGCTCTTCCTGTGCATTGAAGCCGGTTTGCCATGCCTGAAATTTTGCAGTGTCCCAAGTGACCCAAGTTCCACTTGTCGGGAGGCTGCCCAACATGACCGTCAGGGGCCCCATGTCCATGACCACACTGTAAGTGCCATCGGCGTTTCGCTTGAGGCAGCTTTCCGGCAGGCCCAGCGCCTTGCGCCAGTTGTCGGCTTCTTCTCTGGTTGCTCCGTCCATGCCAGGCGCCGGAAACAATACGGATGCCGGGTTTGGATGTGAGTACTTCTGAATAAGCGCCTGCAACGCCGAGCGCATCTGACCCGCATTCAGCTTGACCTCTTTGCCGTCATTCGCGCCCTCGATCCACTCTTTCATCTTTGCAGTGATTTCTTTATTGAAGTCTGAAAAGAAATCCGAGTAAGCCTTAATCAGGTGCTCATAACCGGCCAGATAACCGTTTTTGATCAGGTTGATCAGTTCAAGCAGCTTGTCAAAGAAGTCGTTCGGCGAATTGATAATGGCATCAAATGCATCTGCCACCTCTGCGGGAACGGGATCGGGAATGTTGTGCAGTTCACTCAAGATACGGTTTTGCTCGTGTACCACCTGCTGATGCTGCTGATCTGTCAGCGTGCCGATCACCCCCCTCATCACCGAACAGCAGTCACTAAACTTCTGAGCCCAAAGTTTAGATCGCATGCGCTTGAGCTCAACCTGCTCAACAAACTCTGCAATTGCACTTTCTGCCGTACCGCCACTCAACAGTTCAACCGCTACTTTCATGATGTTCGGCTGACACCTGAGCATGCTTTCAAGGTGGCGTGCGAGCACTGCCAACGATCGATCAAGCGATTGGGCATGCGTGAGTCCCACTGGAACATCAGACGGTAGCTCAACCGGTGCGCCAGCGTTCATTCCGTCGCCGCAGTCGTTGAATGGGCGCCCGGGAGGCTGCAAGTTATCAGGTATTCTCATGCTCAGACTTTCCCTATGACTTCAATGCGGGACTGGAAAAGCTGCATCACCATGTCCATCAACTTTTGCAGCAACGCCGCATCAGCCGAGTCTTTCTGGCCGACCTCATCGCTCAGGCTTTTCTGCGTGTTCTGCGCGCTTTGCTGCAGCACCTCCTCTTCCCTCGCAGCGTGCTCCTTCATGCGGACGATGCTCGACACCACCTGGCTCAGACTGATGGACATCGCATTGAGCGCGCGACCGATTTCGAGTTTCTTTTCAATGCCTTTCGCGCCGATCTGGCTCAGCCAATCCGACGTCTGACCGACCTTCTGGGCCTTGAGGATTTCAGCGTCAAACCAGGCTTGCTCTTTAGGTGTCAGGACAGACCCCTGGGGTTTGAAGTCCACGATTTTTGGCCTGCCGAAATCGTCGAACACCTGAATTTTGTAAGTTGTCTCGGGGTTCCACTCATCGATCGCCCGATCGCGCTTCAAGTCTCGCTCGATGGTGTTGGCATCCAGGGAGTTGCGCTTATGCAGGTTGATATCCGCATGCTTCAGATTCTGCCCCTGAAAGGTTTTAACCATGGCAAAGCCGGCGATTGCACCGGACACCACAGCGGCTGTAATGGCGCTGTACAGTGCCGCTTTTCCCGACTCCACAATGGCAGCACCCTGAGACTTGGCGGCATCGGCAGCCATGATGCTGAAGTGCCCGCGCAGCTCGGCGTTGGTCACCCGTGCGATGTTCAGCGCGATGATGGCGGCAACCAATACATTGGCGTGTTTCTCCCAGGCGCCGGGGTCGAACGCCAGGCTGTCGCGCACCTCTTCCTTTTGCATCAGTGTGGCCGCGACGAAGTCTTGCCAATCGGACGCTGAGGGTGGGTAAGCATTGATCGCGCTTTCCAGTTGGGCCGCTGTCGGGGTGACGCCGCGGCTCTCAAGAATCTGGTTCTTCGCGATGACCTCAAGCAACCCCGGGTCACTCAACGCTATGTTTTTTCGATCTTTCGAATACTGCTCTTGGGCGACCAGCTCATTGAGACCCGCATCCAGCGGATCAATTTCTCTGGTATGAGCCGGAGGCTGTGCAGCGCTAATCGAAAACATGACGAACTCCTTCTATCTCTGATTTCAAACGTGACGCACCATTTGCAGATTGACCGAATGGCTACGCTGCATGTCCGCAAAGACCTGTTCGATCTGTCGGGTTCTATCCCGCATCGAAGTGCCATAGTCCTCGACCAGGCGAGTCAGGTAGGAGGTGATTTCTTCGCTGATCGCCATGCGCACCCGCACATCTGCCAAATGCTCAGCGGCCTTGGCCTGATGATTGCCGCTGGCAACCTGCAACCCTCCCTGTACAGCCACGCTGCCGAACTCTGTGACCGCCTGGGCGATTTCAAGATTGGCCGCGTAGCGAGCCAGGGCCACAGGGTCAGAACTGATGAAGCTGCGCAGCTGCGTCAGCAACTGGGTCAGTGTATTGCCCAACGACGATGCCACTTGCTTGAGCGCCTGCATCGCCGCAGGCGCAGCCTGAGCAACCACTGACGCCAGTTTCGAAGCGACTGCACCGACAATTGGTCCGATCACCGCAACCCCGACAATAGCCACCAGCACAACGGCCGCCAAGGTTGCGGCGATCCCCTGGATCATGCCGGCAATTTGCGCGATGTCCTTCGCCGTTTCAGGGTCAACGCCAAGGCCGATCAAGAGCCTGGTGTAGAGGTCCGTAAACAGCTTGATGGCCTCCTGCATCACGGTGGTCAGGGGTTTCATGGCTTCGGCCATGAACGACACCCCTGTGTTCTCCTTGACCACCGCATCGGCAATCATCAACGCAGCACCGATGACGCCCACCGCGATCAGCATCGGGTTGGCCGTAAGCACACCGGCGACGATGGTCGCAACGGTCAACAAGGCGCCAACAATGGTACCGATGCAGCCCATGGTTTTTTGCAGGGCCTCGGCTTTGCGCACCTCTTCCAGGTACTTATCCGACTCCAGCTTCATGTGCTCCTGAAGCCTGGCTTGCAGCTCAAGGAACAGCTCCTGATTAAGTTCTTCCTTGTTCTGCGCCGACTCACCCAACAGCTCGATGATCTTCAATCGGTTGAGCAATGCCTGCGCGCTGCTGCTCAGTGCCTTTTCCTGCGCCTCTTTGATTGCAGGGCCACCTAGCCCGGCTTCTTGCACTTTTACCGTCGCGCCCTGCAAGGTTTTTGCCGCAGCGTTAGCGCTCTCGATCAGCTTCACGTGTGCATCGACGGCTTTTTGCAAGGTCTGCGTGTGGCTCGCCAGATCGCCTTTGAGCAGATCGCGAAGCGCCAGTTCTTTTTCATATTCCGGCGATTCTGGATCAAGTTCGGCCAGACGAGCTTCACTGTCATTGAGCAGCCCCTGGAAGTGCTGTACACGCTCACGCAGTTTCTCAAGCTTTTCCTGACTGCCGCCGACGGCATCTTCTGCGGCCGCCAACGCATCGACAGCGGCCCGGTATTCAGCGCTCAGCTTGTCATGACCTTGCTGTTTCGCGCCGGCCATGGCTTGCAACATTGACAGGCGGTTTTTCAGTTTGTTGACGTCAACCTCGTTGAACAACTCACTGATCATCGCCATCAACAGCGTGAACAGGTCACCGTTGGTTTCCTGCTTGTTGCCATCCGCTCTCGGAAGTGGCGCATGAAGCTGTGGGCGCCCCGAAACCGTGGCGGAGGAACCATGCTCTCCCGCGTAGTTCACCGACATCAACCCCGCCAGTGCCTCTTGACCGGCCTTCTGGTAATCAACCGTTCTAGCCGCCTGACTGGCAGCTTTCCCGTAGATTTCAAACGCCTCGGCACGTCCGTGTGCACCTGTTGAAAACGGCATGGATGTGCTTCTTATTTCACTCATGTTCAGTGTCCTCCGAACAGTCTTTTTCTATTCGACTCAAGGCATCCAGATAGACCTGGGCCTGTTTTCGCAGATCGTCTTCAGGGGCCTGCTCGAGTACATACTCAAAACACAGCCGAGCTTTGCCGACCCTGCCCAAAGCGAGTTGACACTGGCCGGTATAGAGCATTGGCCGGTACTCATTCTTGCCTTGAGCGAACGCAATGGCGTACAGATCGATGGCTTTCTGATGGTTGTGTTTGAGCTGGTGCACGGCGGCCAGGCCCATCCAGTAATGGCTGTTGTAAAAGTCATAGATGCACAGGAAGTGAAAGAACTTTTCTGCATCGTCCAGCCGCCCCTGCTCATAGAACTGGTAGGCAAAGGCATACAAGCCATCCATGTGTTCATCACTGATGCCTTGCACGTCCTTCAACGGCGCGCCCGCCAGCACTGCATCGACGATCTGCAGCGCCACTTGTTCATCTTGTTGTTTGTCGCGACTCATCAGCCACACTCCTGAAAAAACGTCAGCGCCGCTGACGCCTGCATTGAGCCAAAGCGCCGGCCTGCACGCTGCCAAATAGCGCTCATGTCGGCGTTCGGGTGGAAGGAAAATGGGTGGGATCAGGCTTGTTCGACCTGTTCAAGCCAGATCAGCAGGCGCAGGACTTCTTCGACTTCCTGCACCTGGAGGAAGCTGTAACGCTGGTGGGTTTTGAAGATCCGTCGTGCCAGAGCGACGTCGTTGATGACGGGTACACCCACCTTCTCGGCATACGCCCGCACGGCGAGCGCGCGCTGGTTGGTTTCCATCAGGGAGATGAAGGGCAGCAGGGTGATTTCAGGACGGAAGTACACGCCGATTGCGATGTGCGTCGGGTTAGCGATGATCATGCGCGAGTTGCGCACATCGGACTTGACCTGTTCCGACAGCAACTCCCTGTGCAAGTCACGTCGGCGACTCTTGATCTGCGGATTGCCGTCCTGCTCCTTGTGTTCGCGCTTGACTGCGTCCTTGTCCATCATCTGGTCTTTCATGAACAACCAGTATTCGCTGAGCGCATCAAGTACCACGATCAGCAGCGCGCACCCCAGAAACGACAGCAGCAGTACCAGCAGTAAACGCCCCCAGATCGCGAACAGATCCGGTGCCTGGGCATACAACTGGGCGAACAGCAGTTGCCGTTGGGTGACCCAGACTATCCACAACGCCAGGGCGAAACTGCCGAGGTACAGCAGCGCCTTGACGGTGTCCTTGACCGTGCGCAGGCTGAACAGCTTCTTGAACCCATTGATCGGGTTCAATGCGCCGAGATTGAGCTTCAAGGCTTCACTGGCCAGCGCAAAACCGCTTTGCAGCAACGCGGGTAACGCGCTAGTCAGGACGCACACCAGCAGCAGGGGCAGTAACGCCTTCAGACCCACCAGCACCAGCGTCGCCGAGTACTTTTGCAGGTCGGCATCAAAGTCACTGGCGATGATGCGCCGATAGACCTCCATGACTTCCAGCAGCGAGCTGTTGAACACCATGTAGGTGATGCCACACATCGTCAGGCAGGTGACCACCAGGTCCTTGGCCTTGAAGGTCTGGCCCTTGCGCGCGGCATCGCGCAGCTTTTTACTGGTGGGCTTTTCAGTCTTGGAGGCGCTGGACGACATCACGGCCCTCCGCTTCCAGGTAGTGCTCCAACGAGTGGGATTTAACCCCCATGCGCAGGATTTCATCCGGCAGATGCGCGCCGAAATACAGCATCAACACCACGAGCGCCACCAGGCTCTTGACCGTGAGCGATACCGAGAAGGCATTCATTTGCGGCGCATAGCGCGACAGCAATCCCAGCAGCGCCTCGCTGATCAGCAACGTGGCAACCACCGGGGAGCTGATCACCAATGTCTTGCTGACCAGGGCATCGAGCAAACTGATGATCGAGGGTAGGTTCACGACACAGCCATTTACCGGCGCGCAGATGCGGTAACTGTGGCCCACGGTCTCCAGCATCAACAACATGCCTCCGCCTTCGAGGTAGACCGCTGCTGCAAACAGCTGCAGAAAATTCGCCAGTTCCGAGGTATCGACGCCGTTAGCCGGATCTACCGTGCTGCTGAGCATCGCACCGCGCTGATTGTCGATCAGGTTGCCCATGGCGTGCAGCACCCAGAATGGCCAGCACAACAGGCACCCCAGCAACACACCGATACCGGCCTCGCGCAACACCAGGCCAAAGAACGCCAGTCCATCGAGCGCGGGGAGTGGTACGCCGACGTACGTCCAGAACCCCAGCGCCACCAGCACGATGACCGCCTGACGCGGCGCGCCGGTCAGCACGCCACTGTTCAGGAACGGCAACATAAAGAAAATCGGAGCCAGCCGAGCGACCCCCAGCACCGCTGCGGCCATCAGCGCGTACAGATCGAAAAACAGTGTCACCGTCATGGGCCTAACTCAACGCCAGGCGCATGACTTCGCGGCTGAAATCCAGCAGGGTCTCGCCGTACCAGCCGGACAACAGGAACAGACACCCGGCGACCGCCATCAATTTGAAGCCGAAGGGCAGCGTTTGCTCCTGCAATTGAGTGACGGTCTGAACCAGACCGACCACCAGCCCGACCACCGTCGCGACGATGATCGGCCAGGCGACCATCAGCAGAATCAGGTACAGGGTTTTGTTGCCGGCATAAACCAGATCGTTCATCGCGCGCGCCTATGTCAGCAGGGTCAGGTATTGCTTGACCAGCCCGGTAGACAGCAGCGCCCAGCCATCCAGCGCCACAAACAACACCAGTTTGATCGGTACCGAGATGATCACCGGACTCATCATCATCATGCCCAGTGCCAGCAGGATGCTGGAGATCACCAGATCGACGATGACGAAGGGCAGGTACAGATAGAAACCGATCTTGAATGCGCTTTTGATTTCACTCAGCGCATAGGCCGGCAACAAGGCGAACAGCGACGGCTCAAGCGCCTCATCGTCAGGCAGGCCTGCTTCGGTTTCATCCTGCGCCATTTGCGCCCGCTCGAAAAACAGCGCCAGTTCCGGATCGGTGTATTTGCGCAGATAGTCCTTGTAGCCACCCAGGCCGTTCTCGGCAAAACTCACCACGGACTCAATGTCGGTGAAAGCCACCTGCTCGTCCTTGTAATAGCCGTAACCCTGCTTCATGACCGGCGTCATCACGAAAATCGCGAGCATCAGTGCGATCGCATTGAGGGCCATGTTCGACGGCACCTGCTGCAAGCCCAACGCGTTGCGCACGATGACAAACACGATGGAAAACTTGATGTAACAGGTGCCCGCTGCCACCAGGAATGGCAGCAGCGAAGCAAAGGCCAGCAACGCAATCAGTGAGACGTCATTCATCGGTGACAGTCCGATAAACCTCGAGCAATTCGACACCCAGTTGACCGTCCAGCTGGACCAGTTCACCTCGCGCGACCCGCTTGCCATGGCAGCGCACTTCGATGTGCATTTCGGTGCCGGCGGCCAGCGGGATAAGTTGGCCGGCGATAATGTTTTTCAGGGTGCCCAGTTCGATGTCGTGGGTGGCCAGAACGAACTCCAGACGTACCGGTAACTGCTCCAGCTGGCCCTCGCTGCCAGCTAGTCGGCTTGGATCGTCAACCGTGAACTCCATGTGTAACCCCTCTTTCGTGAACGAGAAAACGCCGATGCTGTGGTTCGCCAGCCGACACTGGTGAGTGAGTTGAGTGATCCGCAGCACGTCACCCTGCGCAAGGCGTGCATGGCTTGCGCGGCTGATGTCACTGCCCCCCAGAATCAGTTGCAGGCGCAGCGGCAAATCCCTCAGCCATGTACGTGATTGCGGTGATTTTTGTCGCAACGGCTCAGGTGGCAGAACCGCCACCCACAGCCGACCCGCAACGGTTTCGATCCAGGGCAACGCCTGCACGGGCAACACCTGTGGTTCGATCAATTCAATGTCCAAAAGACTGGCGCAGTGCAGTTCGTCAAGCATCTGGGGCAGCGGTCGAGGGACCGCTCGAAACAAAGAGGCGATGCTCGTCAGCGAGGACTCGACCATCAGCAGTGACGCCAATTGCGGCAGCGAATGATGCAGCCAGTCACGTGCCAGAATCAGGCCCTGCCAGCCGCCCCGCTCGCCTTTGACGCTAAACCGTAGATAACCGGACAGCGCCTGAGGCACGTCCAATCCGACGCGGTGGCCCGCGCTCAGCCAGCGCTGCACAGCCTGGGTTCGGGCATGCATCAGTTCATCGACGCGGCGTAATGCGAGCGCTCTCACGGAAGGGTTTCCGATGGTTCTTCCTGGTCGTCATCAGGCGATGGGTGTGACCCTTGATGCTGTTGTTGATTCGGGTTGTCGTTCAGCTGCCAATGGGCATTGCGGACCTGTTCAAATGGCTCGCGCAGGTGTTCAAAGACTTGAGCACTGCTGGGGCTGAGCACCAGGTTTTGTACTGACTCACCCGGCAGCCGGGTGATCGTGACTTGACCGTTGGTAGCGCCTTTGTGGAACGGAACCTGGAGAAAATCACGGTTCGGCGGCGGGGCTTTTTCCTGGGCAATGTTGGGCAATGGCAGTGGCAACGGCAGCGATGCAGGGCCTGGGACTGGCGCCGCGCTATGGACCGGGACCGGGACCGGCGCTGTGGCGGGCAAAACCACTGTCGGGGTGTTGCTCAGGCCATGAGCGAAAGGCTGTGTTTTCGAAGGGGATTCAATGGGGCGATCGGGGATTGCCGGCTCGCTTGGCGGCAAGGGTAGATCAGCCGTCACGGGCTCATTGAGCGTTACCCTGACTTCGATCGGTGGCGGTGCAGGCATCGCCACCTCAGGTTTTGGGGCGGGCATCACGCGCCTGTCGACCTGCGAGACCGCCAGGTGCAGACGTTGCAGTGTCAGCAGTTGTTCGAGGGCCACCGGCTGTGTGCGCGGCTCTTGCAACAGACGCTCACCCGCGCCCTGATCTGGCGCACGGCCCTGGAGTGTTTCCCCGCGCAACATTGCGGTCAACGGTCGTTGACGCCAGAGCATTGCTGCGACCAGGTCCGCCACGCCTTGTGGCAATTGCTCCTCCTCAACCGGAACGAGCTTTTCTTCGAGCGTTTCAACGTCCCCCTCAGCACCTGACTCAATGGGTAGGACCGATAACTGCGGCACCACGGACACTTCACTCATCGCTGCACTCCGGCCATGTCTTCCACTTCCCGATCTTCCCGGCGCACACGTTCAAGCTTCTGCGCACGCGTCATTTGCTGAACAACCCGTTCATATTTGTCGTGTTTTTGCCGAGCGCAACGCAGTTGTTCGCGTTGCGTTTGCAACGTTTCATCGACCTGTCTGCACTGCTGCTCCACGCGGTCGCGCTCCAGCTGCAGCACATGAATCTGCCGGCGGATGATGGCCTGACGTCGCAACAGCGCCAGCAGTTGCCCGTGATCCAGCGTGCAATCTTCAGCGCGATGGCTGGCCAGAAGGTTGTGCAGCGCGGCGGCCTGCTCGGCGAAATCCGCCAGCTCCTGACGCAGCGGTTGCAACTGCTGCTGCGTGCGCATCAACCCCTGCTCGAAACGTCGCTGGCGCCTCTCGCTGAAACTCAACAATCGGCGTGTGTCAGGCAATGAGTTCATTGAGGCTCCGCAGGGTCACTTCCGGTTCGCTGCATTCGTCCGTCGGCTGACGCAGCCACCGGTCCAAGGCCTCGCGGCGCTGCATGGCGTGGTCATTAGCTGCATTGGCGCCCGGGGTGTATTCCCCGAGGTCGAGAAAGATCTGCAACTGCTCAA
Source organism: Pseudomonas sp. MDV22-iso1 (assembly GCF_058145095.1). Lineage (NCBI taxonomy): Bacteria > Pseudomonadati > Pseudomonadota > Gammaproteobacteria > Pseudomonadales > Pseudomonadaceae > Pseudomonas > Pseudomonas sp. MDV22-iso1. Next base: position 493,787 of record NZ_JBYVMF010000001.1, on the reverse strand, counting down.
GGCGCGCCAGAACGTCTCGCGTTGAAGACGCCAGTTGCCGGACCTGCGTATTGGTCACTTGCGTCGCGACACGGCTGACGCTGCGCAGCACATCGATGGCTGGAAAATGCCCTTTGGCGGCCAGATCACGGCTGAGGTAGACGTGCCCATCGAGGATCGAGCGAATTTCTTCGGCCATCGGATCCGGTTCATCGTCACTTTCCAGCAGTACCGTGTAGAAGGCCGTGATGCTGCCTTTGGCGGTCACACCGGGCCGTTCCAGCAAGCGCGGCAAGGCATCGAACACCGACGCGGGATAGCCGCGTCGAGCCGGCGCTTCGCCAGCGGCCAACGCCAGATCACGGCGAGCCCGGGCGTAGCGGGTCAACGAGTCCAGCAGCAGGACGACGCGTTGTCCCTGGTCACGAAAATACTCGGCGATGGTCGTCGCCTGCAGCGCTGCGTTGCAACGATCCACCGAGGAAAAATCCGAGGTCGCGAACACCACCACGCAGCGTGCTCGCTTGTCGGACTGGCGCAGATGCTCGACAAACTCGGTCACCTCGCGTCCCCGCTCGCCGATCAGGCCAATGACGAAGACGTCTGCTTCGGTGTGGCTGATCAGCATGTTGATCAACGATGTCTTGCCCGATCCAGCGGCCGCAAAAATACCGATGCGCTGACCGACGCCGCAGGTCAGCAAACCATCGATGACGCGGATGCCGGTGGTCAGTGGCACGGCGACTGGCCGACGCTGGTGGTACGCAGGCGGCTCGGCGTCCACCGGGTAGTCCTGTTCGTGAACAGCCGAAGTCGGCGCCAGGCGTTCAACGATGTTGCCGTGAGGGTCCACCACGCTGCCGAGCAACGCATCACCGCAGGCAAGGCGCAGCACCGAGCCTGTCGGCACAATCATCGATTCCCGGGAAAGCCCTCGGGCATCCCCCAGCAGACTGAGCACTACCACGCCTGGCTTGAAGCCAATGACTTGGGCTCGTGCCGCGAGTTGCGGTGATCGCCAGTGTTGACGCACCTCGCACACTTCGCCGATGACCACGTCGACCAATGCCGCCTCGATCAAGGGGCCGCTCAGGCGCAACGGGTGCGCGGCGCGGCGCTCCAGCCAGGCATTCATAGGCGCAAGATGCCGCACAGTTCTTCCAGCACCGCAACGAAGTGGTCCAGGGCCTGGGCGAAATGCTCGCCGTCGCTCAGGGCCTTTTCATTGCTCAGAAGTCGCAGTTCAAGCTGTCCTTCCACATCGCACAGGTGCAATTGCCCACTGCGGGACCAGGGGCAGCCCTGAAGTAAAATCTGCAGCAAATCGGCAGCTGCATGCCTCAGAAGCTGAGGCCCTATCTCCGTCACACTGGCCCATACCCACACCTCTTCATCCACGTAACCGACGTTGATAGCGGGCAAATCCTTCATGTGCATTTCGATAGTGCTGTGACTGTCGAAGTGCCCCAACTGCTTATCGGTGCAGCCACTGTGCCGCAGTGCTTCGCGCAACAGTTCGGCAATATCCAGGTGTTTCATAAAGATCGTTTCCTTACAGCGTCTTGATAACGTTGACCGAGATCGTTTCGGAAATTTCGCCGAACGACATCACGTCCAGTTCGCGAAACTTTCCTTCGATCAGCTTTTTGATGTAGCGCCGCACATCGATCGAACACAGCACCACCATGTCCTTTTGTGCAATGTGCAGGCTGTCCAGACCGACGCTCAGGCGGTCCATCGACTCTTCCGCTTCGGCGGGTTCGAGATTGATGAAGCTGCCGCCCGAGGTTTGCCGAATGCCCTTGCGCACCACGTCCTCAAACTCCGGCGACAGCAACAGCACGCGCAGGTCATTGCCGTGGGCGAATTTGTTACTGATGTAGCGTGCCAGCGCGCCACGGACGTGCTCGACCAGGGCCAACACGTCCTTTTCTCGCGAGGCCCAATGGGCCAGTGACTCGAGAATCAGCTTCATGTTGCGCACGGAAATACGCTCGCCGATCAGCCGTTGCAGGACCTCGGCGATCTTCTGCACGGTGACGTGGCGGTAAACTTCCTTGAGCAGGTCTGGGTAACGGTTTTCCATCTCGTCGAGCAGCTGCTTGGTTTCCTGCACACCGAAAAACTCCTGGATGTTGCGCGCCAGCAACGTCACCAGGCAGCGGTAGCATTCGTCGTAGGCCGGTCGCAGTTGATAGCCCAGCTGCTGCACCCGCTCCCTGTCATCGGCGGTAACCCAGGTCCCCCCTCGCTGATGACCGTCGGCGCCTCGTATCAGTGAAAAACCTAACGGCTCCAGTTCTGGCGAATAGTCGAGTAACCGCCAATGATCGAAATGAATATCGAATTGGTCGGCGCGCACTTCATTGATCAGCACAGCCACCTGATGCGCGGATAAAGCGTCACTGCCGCGTATCTGGGGCTCGGGAATCCGCAGTCCGTAGTCGACGAAAAACTGGCTGCGAAAGCGCACCGCCAAGCGAGCGGTGTCGAGCTCGTGCAGGCGTGAAGTGGGCACCAACAACATCAGCGGGACGGTTTCGGTGGCAATGCTGTCGATGTCTTCCAACAGGCCCAGTTCGGTTGACGCCTCCCCTGGTGTGGCGACAGAGGCGCTGGATTCAACCGGTGGCCCGGTAAGTCTTGAAGACTTGCGGTGCCGGAAAAACACCACCAGCCCCAACACCACCGCAATCGGTAAAAAAGTGATCAACGGAAAGCCCGGCAACAACCCCACACCCACCGCCAGCACCGCCGTCACCCCCAGTACAAAGGGGTTACCGAGCATCTGTGCGAGCATGTTGCGCCCAAGATTGCTGTCATCACCATTGACCCGGGTGACGATGAAACCGGCGCCGATGGCGATCAGCAATGCAGGAATCTGCGCCACCAGACCATCGCCAATGGTCAGCAAGGTGTAGGTCGACAGGGCCGTGGACATGTCCATGCCCATCTGCCCGACACCAATGGCCATGCCGCCGATGAAGTTGACGAAAATGATGATGATGCCGGCGATCGCGTCACCCTTGATGAACTTCATTGCGCCGTCGAAAGAGCCGTACAGCTGGCTTTCGCGCTCCAGTACGCTACGTTTTTCCTTGGCTTCTTCAGCGGTCAGGGCACCGGCCTTGAGGTCACCGTCGATGCTCATCTGCTTGCCGGGCATGCCGTCCAGAGAAAAGCGAGCAGCGACTTCGGCGACCCGTTCCGAGCCCTTGGTGATGACGATGAACTGGACGATGGTGACGATTGAGAAGATGACGAAGCCCACCACCAGGCTTTCGCCGATCACGAACTCACCGAACGAGGCAATGATGTCCCCGGCGTCGGCCTGGCTCAGGATCAAACGGCTGGTGCTGATCGACAGTGCCAGGCGAAACAGCGTGGTCAGCAGCAGCAAGGCCGGGAATGTGGAGAAGCTGAGGATGCGTTCGATGTAGAACGAACCCATGAACACCAGCAGCGAAATGACGATGTTGAGGCCGATCAGGAAATCCACCAGCGCGGTCGGCAGCGGGATGATCAGCATGGCGATGATCATCACCATCAACGTCAGGATCAGCAGTTCCGGGCGCGCGCTGACGTTGCGTAGAAATTGATTGAACATGGAGAGTCAGAGTCCTTGAAAACCAGCGGCGAGGCGACGTCGTTCGATGCATTCGTGGGCGAAGGCGATGTCCGCCAATTGACTGAACAACTGCGCCAGACGCTGCAGTGCTTCTTCATCGCAAAACAATTCGAGTGGCAGCCGCAGGCTGAGCCGGCGTATCACTTGCAGCAGCGCCGAGCGCTCACGGTGCTGGCTCAGAACAACGCTTTCGCCCAAAGCACCGAGTAACAGTTCGTCGAGCTCATCGGGATACGTCAGCAGGCCGAGAAGGAACACCAGCCAGTCACGCGCCTCAGCGTTGTGCTGGCAGATCAGCCGGTCACCCAGCACGCTTGTGATAAACCCGGTTTCCGCTGAGCGCAGGCGCTTGAGAGCCGTCAGCCGGGTCAGCAACTCGCCGAATTCCCTGCGCGAGCAACTGGGGTCCTGAGCACTGATGTCGGTCAGCAAGGCTGCCTCGATAAATGCCAGGACGGTCATGCGCCGGGCCTCGCCATACGTCGCGATCCAGTCCTGATAGCAACTGACCGGACCGTCGTCGGACTCCAGAAAATCCCGGTAGGTTTCACGCAGGAACCCCGCCCGCACGGCAATCGCCTTGCCGAACATTCGCGCCTTCAAGGCCGCGTTGATGCCGGCCTTCATGCGCTTTGGCGAGCCCTGTTCGAGCACCGTTTGCAACAGGGTTTCGAGCCGTTGACGCGTGCCCGCGTCGAGTTTTTTACGACGTAGCAGCTCACGCAGCACCAGGGCCAGGTCACTGTCATCAGGGAACAGGCTGCGTGCCATTTGCAGCAACCACGCGACGGGTTTGTCCCCCAGCCGCGCCAGACTGAACAACTGCCGAGCCTTGCTGACAGTGTCGTCATCCAGCACCCGTTCAAAGCTTTCGGTCATCGACTCGGACTTGAGCTCAAAATGTCGCCGGCCTCGAAATTGCGCCAATGCTGCCGACATTTCATCGCTCATCTGCACAAAGCGCTGGGTAGCAGCGGCCGTGCCGGTCTCGTCTGTTTCCAAGTCGGCATTGGGTTGCGGCTGAGGGTGCTCAGCGGCTTTTTCGCTGTTCAGTCGGGCTTGCGCGGCCCGTCCGCCGGCTGATCCAATCGGCAGCATCAGTTCTGTCCTGCGCGCAAATAGGAACGCCGAAGGCGCTCATGCTGCTCTGGAGTCATCAAGCGTGTGGCTGGGTCGAGGCTGTCCGGTTGCAGTTCGCTGGTGATTTCCTTGGGCTGAATCAGGAACACCCGCACGGTATTCGCCGAGCGGTTCTGGCGGTAACTGAACAGCCTTCCGATCCACGGGATCGAGCCCAATACCGGGATGCGTCCGATCTGCTCGCTGTGGTCGTCGCGGGTAAACCCGCCAACCAGCAGACTCTTGCCATGAGGGACTCGCGCCACCGTACTGATGCGCGTGCGGCCAACCGTCGGCAAGGCATTCGGGCGCTCGCCATCACCGGCGCTTTCGACTTCGTTGCCGTCTTCGATATTGAGCGACATCTCGATCTCGTCGACCTTGGCGAAACGCGGTAATACGTTGATCAATGTGCCGTAAGTCACGTGCTGCAACTCGACCGTGCGTTCGCCAACCAAGGGCGCATAGAAGGTGCGGTTGTTGTCAAAGATCGCCGGGACGTTTTCCTGGGTGAGGATCACGGGACGCGCAACGACGTTGGCGCGACTGGTACGCTCCAGCGCCATGATTTGAGCGACGAACGACACGCCGTCGAGCGTGGTCGCCGAGCCGGCATTGAGGGACGCGGAAAACTGGCTACCGACTTTCACCGCGCCTTGCCATTCGATGCCCAGCTGATTGAGTTCGTCCTTGTGCAGATCGATGATCCACAGTGACAACTCCACATGCCGTTTCGGCGTGTCCAGCGCAGTCACCAGGTTTTCGATAAAACGCACCTGTTCCGGCAGGCCCTTGACCAGCAGGCTGTTGGTGTCGGGATAGGCCACCACCCGGATATTCCCCGCCGCCATCTCCCGCGCAAGAATGCGCGGTGCTGCAGGGTCATCCGATGAAGACGCAGTGGCGAGGCCTTCCAGGGGAAACGCGGGCATCAGGCCCTGTGACGTCTGTGCAGTGTTTTGCGCCAACTGGGGTTCGACCTCACTCTTCTCGCCCCGCAGCAGTTGCTCAATCACGGTCGCGAGGCCAGGAATCGTGACCTGGTCATCGCGCAATTCGTATTTACGGTCGCCGACAAAGGTGTTTTGCACCTGAATGACGCCGATCTGCTGTTTGCCCAGCAGCAAATCCGAACGCTGGTTATCCATCAGCTGCGCGGCCTGCATCACCAGGTCAACGTAGATGGGAGGCCCGGAAATGTGGAACGTGCGCAGGCCGTCATGACGCATCGGGTAGCGGGCATCGTGCAGCCCGGACTGTTTCAGGAAGCCCTGGAGTCGGTTGACGGTAAGGGTTTGCAAAGACGCCATCGAGCTTTTGACTTCCGAGCCGTCATACACGTAAATCGATTGGCCATCGCTGTACCAGATCAGGCCCATTTGAGCGGCGATTCTTTCGAAGGTCTTCTGCGCCGAGCCCAGTTCGAATTCACCGGAAATCCGCTTCGCGGCGGCGGCCTTGCTCACCACAACCGTTTTGCCCAGAGGGCCGGACAACTCTGTAAAGAAGGTCCGAACGCTTTGCTCGCGAGCCACGTAGGCATTGTCCCGAGCTCCCGCATGCATTGGCGCGAGAGTCAGCGCAGCGCTTAGTAGCGCCGGTAAAAAAAACACGGGGAAAAAGCGAGAAATCATCGGTTCACTTGCTTGAGAGGTCGGTGATGTCCGCCAGACTGCTGGGTGAGAAACCCACCAGCTCGCGGATTTCCTTGGAGAAATGTGAAGACGAGGCGTAGCCGAATTCCAGCGCCACATCCGTCAGCGAACCGTCTTCAAGACTCATGTTCAATAGCGCCTGGGCCGCTCGCCAGCCGCGTAATGCAGGCTTCGCCGCACTCCCCAGCGCGTGTTGGCACAACCGGCGAAAGTGCGATACCGAGACGCCATAACGCTGCGCCAGTGCAGACAGTTTTTCGCTGTGGGTGCCCTGCTCGACCAGGAATCGAACCAGGCCGTAGCTCTCGTTGTTTCGTAGCTGGCGGGCAAAAGCCTGGTATGCGGAACTCCCGGCCAGCGCCTGTTCGATGTACCAGCGCTCAAGCGCCTTGTCGCATCGGGCGGTTTCATCGGCCACCGCCAGCACAGCCCAGGGAAACGGGCGCGAGACCTTGGCGATCAGCGTATCTCCCAAGTCGATAAAGACCTGCAGCTTCACCAGGGTGGCCTCTGCCATCGCGCGCACCTGTACATCGCCGCCGCTCAACTCTGCCGCGCCGTCCATCACGATCAATCCCTGCCAACCCGCGGGCAGCGAACAGGACAATGGGCTGTTGTGTGATGTCAGGCGCACAGGTTCATCGGCGACACGCAGGTGCAGCACCCGATCATTGAGGCGAACATCGGGCAATGTCATGGGGCAATCGCACTGGATCTGCACACCGGCCTCCTTTGCAACGCAGCGTTGGAATGGGCGGCAGGATGCGAGACGCAGCGCGTTAAATCCTGATGGAATGCTGATGGACCGCTCGCTGGCATATGCCTTGCACCATCACGTTGATCAGCGCTCATGCCAACGTCGGAATGAGTGGAAGGACAATGGCGTCGTCACCCGGCCTTGCTCGCGCAGGACGCCTGGACGACGCCATTTTTTTGGAAGGTGCACACTCGATGAATGAACCATCAGCTGGCCCGCTGGCCTGGGTCAACGGTAGCGACGCCCCGGAAAAGACCGACATCAACCTCGGTTTCATGGCGCTGAGCGACTGCGCTTCAGTGGTGGTCGCCGCGACGCAGGGCTTCGCCCAGCCGTACGGGCTCACCCTGAACCTCAAGCGCCAGGCGTCCTGGGCCAACCTTCGGGACAAACTGGTCAGTGGTGAACTGGATGCCGCGCACAGCCTGTACGGTTTGATTTATGCGGTTCACCTGGGAATTGGTGGCGTGGCGTCGACCGACATGGCCGTGCTGATGGGCCTGAATCAGAATGGTCAGAGCATCAATCTTTCCCATGGCTTGCAGGCCTTGGGCGTGACCAGTCCTGAAGCACTGGATCGCCACGTGCACCAAAGTCGCCCAAAACTCACGTTTGCCCAGACATTTCCAACCGGCACCCACGCGATGTGGCTGTATTACTGGCTGGCGAGTCAGGGCATTCATCCCTTGCAGGACGTCGACAGTGTGGTGGTGCCGCCACCGCAAATGGTTGCGCATCTGCAAGCGGGACGCATCGACGGATTCTGCGTGGGCGAGCCGTGGTCCGCCAGTGCGGTCAAACAGAACCTGGGGTTCACTCTGGCGACGACCCAGACCATCTGGCCCGATCACCCGGAGAAAGTGCTCGGCTGCACCCGCTCATTCGTTGAGCAATATCCCAATACGGCCCGGGCTTTGGTAAAGGCGATTCTGGCGGCCAGCCGTTTCATTGAGGCCAGCACCGACAACCGCCGCAGTACCGCGCAATTGCTCAGTGCCCCGCAGTATCTGGATGCACCGCTGGACTGCATCGAGCCGCGTTTGCTTGGCGACTATGACGACGGGCTCGGTCATCGCTGGCAAGACCCGCATGCCTTGCGTTTCCATGCCGGGGGTGAGGTGAACCTGCCGTATCTGTCCGATGGCATGTGGTTCATGACCCAGTTCCGTCGCTGGGGCTTATTGCATGACGATCCGGACTACCTGGCGGTGGCGCGTCAGGTACAGCAATTGGACGTGTATCGCGAGGCAGCCCTTGGTATAGGTGTCGCGGTCGGGGACAACGACATGCGCAGCAGCCAGTTGATCGACGGCAAGCACTGGGACGGCTCTGACCCGGCGGGTTATGCCCGCAGCTTCAAACTGCACGCCATGAGCAATAGCTCGCACCGATTCGCCAGCCGCTGACAGGAGATTGCGAACATGTTGCGTATCCTGCTGATCAATGACACCGCGAAAAAAGTCGGCCGCCTGAAAGCGGCCCTGACTGAAGCCGGGTTCGAGGTGATCGACGAGTCGGGGCTGACCATTGACCTGCCTTCACGCGTCGAAACGGTGCGCCCGGATGTGATTCTGATCGATACCGAGTCACCGAGCCGCGATGTCATGGAGCAAGTGGTGCTGGTGAGTCGTGACCAGCCGCGGCCGATCGTGATGTTTACCGACGAGCACGATCCCGGCGTGATGCGTCAGGCGATCAAGTCCGGCGTGAGCGCCTACATTGTCGAGGGCATTCACGCACAACGCCTGCAACCCATCCTGGACGTGGCCATGGCGCGTTTTGAGAGCGATCAGGCGCTGCGCGCTCAACTGCATGCCCGAGACCAGCAACTGGCCGAGCGCAAGCGTATAGAGCTGGCCAAAGGGCTGTTGATGAAGATGAAGGACTGTAACGAGGAGGACGCCTACACCCTGATGCGCCGCCAGGCCATGAGCCGGCAGCAGAAGCTGATTCAGGTGGCGGAGCAGATTATTGCGATGAGTGAGTTGTTGGGTTGAGGTGTTGTGGTGACTGTGAGGGCCTCATCGCGGGCAAGCCTTGCTCCCACAGGGATTGGTGTGATCACAAAATGTGTGGGAGCAAAGCTTGCTCGCGATGGAAACCACACGGTCTGCGCCTATTGGCACAAATCTCGCTAAGTAATTCTCACAGGTAACCAACGGCGGTTGCCCCACCTACGACAAAGACGTCGCTCACCCTGTTTGCCCATGGCAAATCCGGTAGCGGCGTTTTTTTGTTTTGGCCCCTTGAAAAAGGGGCCGGTGGTGCGGCCGTTTTGCGGCGTGCCATCTGTTAGCTCATGACTCCTTTTAACAGCTGAGGTGCGCGATGAATTCAAGCTTCTGGAAATCTGGCCATACCCCGACACTGTTCGCGGCCTTCCTCTATTTCGATCTGAGCTTCATGGTCTGGTACTTGCTCGGGCCGTTGGCCGTGCAGATCGCCGCAGACCTGCACCTGACCACTCAACAGCGCGGGCTGGTGGTTGCAACACCGATTCTGGCCGGGGCGGTTTTACGCTTTGTGATGGGGCTGCTGGCTGATCGACTGTCACCCAAAACCGCAGGGCTGATCGGTCAGGTGATCGTCATTTGCGCCTTATTCGGCGCCTGGAAACTCGGCATTCACAGCTACGAGCAAGCGCTGATCCTGGGCCTGTTTCTCGGCATGGCCGGCGCGTCTTTCGCCGTGGCCCTGCCGTTGGCCTCGCAGTGGTATCCACCACAACATCAAGGCAAGGCCATGGGCATTGCCGGTGCGGGCAACTCCGGCACGGTGCTCGCGGCACTGATCGCTCCGGTGCTGGCAGCGGCGTTTGGCTGGAGCAACGTATTCGGCTTCGCACTGATCCCGCTGATCCTGACGCTCATCGTCTTCGCGTGGCTGGCGAAGAACGCGCCAGAGCGACCGAAAGCCAAGTCGGTGTCGGACTATTTCAAAGCGCTGGGTGACCGGGACAGCTGGTGGTTCATGTTTTTCTACAGCGTGACGTTCGGCGGCTTCATCGGCCTGGCCAGCGCCCTGCCCGGCTACTTCAACGATCAATACGGCCTCAGCCCGGTCACTGCCGGATACTACACCGCCGCCTGCGTATTCGGCGGCAGTTTGATGCGTCCGTTGGGCGGGGCTCTGGCGGATCGTTTCGGCGGTATTCGTACCCTGCTGGGGATGTACACGGTGTCCGCAATTTGCATTGCAGCAGTGGGTTTCAACTTGCCGAGCTCCTATGCGGCCCTGGCCCTGTTCGTCTGCACCATGCTCGGTTTGGGTGCGGGCAACGGCGCGGTATTCCAATTGGTGCCACAGCGTTTTCGCCGGGAAATCGGCGTGATGACCGGTTTGATCGGCATGGCCGGCGGCATTGGCGGCTTTGCACTGGCAGCCGGCATGGGCGCGATAAAGCAAAGCACCGGTAGCTATCAGCTGGCGTTGTGGTTGTTCGCCAGCCTGGGCGTGCTGGCCTGGTTTGGTCTGCACGGGGTGAAACGTCGCTGGAGAACGACCTGGGGTTCGGCCGCAGTGACGGCGGCGCGGGTCTGACGTTTTCATGAGCCTGCAATTGAGTTTCGCCGAAGCCAGCGCCATCGGCCCTCGCGAGGAAAATCAGGACGCCGTGCGCCTGGTCACGCCGGACCCGACGCTGGCGGCGAGCAAGGGGTTTCTGTTCGCGATTGCTGACGGGGTCAGCCAGTGCCTCGATGGCGGTCTCGCGGCGCGTTCTACCTTGCAGGCTCTGGCGCTGGATTACTACGCCACCCCCGAAACCTGGGGCGTCGCCGAGTCCCTGGATCGCCTGTTGCAGGCGCAGAACCGGTGGCTACAGGCAAATGGTGGGGGCCAACCGCTTCTGACCACTGTCAGTGCGCTGGTGCTGCGCGGCAGGCGGTTTACCTTGGCGCACGTCGGCGACTGCAGAGTCTATCGCTGGCACGCCGGGCAGCTCCAGCGGATCAGCGAGGATCATGTCTGGGATCAACCGGGCATGCAGCATGTGCTCAAGCGCGCCATGGGGCTTGATCGGCACCTGGTAGTTGATTTTCTTGACGGTGAACTGCGCCTTGATGAGTGCTTCGTGTTGCTCAGCGATGGTGTCTGGGCCGTACTCGGTGACACCGTGATCGCTGCGGTTCTGCGTGATCAACCGGATTTGCACAGCGCTGCGCAAACCCTGGTTAACGCTGCGCACCTGGCCGGCAGCCAGGACAATGCCAGCGCCCTGGTGGTGCGGGTCGATGCCCTGGGTGAAACCAGCATTGGCGATGCGCTGATTCATTTGCAGCAATGGCCCCTGCCGCCGGCACTCAAGCCGGGGCAGACGTTTGAAGGCTGGCAAGTCGACGGGGTCATTGGCCAGAGCCAGCAGTCGTTGCTCTATCGGGTACGTGATGGGCAACACCAGCCCTGGCTGCTGAAAACCTTGCCGGGGCGACTGCATGATGATCACCAGGCCGGTCAGGCGTTGCTCTCGGAAGAATGGTTTCTGAAGCGCGTCGCCGGACGGCATTTTCCTGAAGTCCATGGGGTCAGCCAGCGTCAGCATTTGTACTACGTGATGCGTGAATATTCCGGTTCGACCCTGGCAAAACTGCACGCTGACGTCGGCCCCGTTCCGCTCGCTCAATGGCTGGAACTGGCTGAACGGCTGCTGCGAGCGGTCGGCATGCTGCATAGACGGCAGATCCTGCACCGCGACATCAAGCCCGAGAACCTGTTGCTGGGGGACGACGGAGAATTGCGCCTGCTGGATTTCGGCCTCGCCTACTGTTCGGGCTTGTCCGAAGACCTGCCTTCAGCGCTGCCAGGAACGCCAAGCTACATCGCGCCTGAAGCCTTTGGTGGAACACCCCCGACGCCGCAACAGGACCTCTATTCAGTGGGCGTAACGTTGTACTTCCTGCTTACCGGACACTACCCCTACGGTGAAATCGAAGCGTTTCAGCGCCCGCGTTTTGGCGCGCCGGTCAGCGCCAGCCGCTATCGGCCCGATCTGCCCGAGTGGATTGCGCAAAGTCTTGAACGCGCCGTCGCGAAGGCCCCGGAACATCGGTTTGAAACGGCAGAAGAATGGTTGTTGCTGCTGGAACAGGGAGAACGGCACAGCTTGAGCGTGCGGCCCAGGCCATTGCTGGAGCGCGAGCCGTTGAAGGTCTGGCGCACGTTGGCACTGGTCTCGTTGGCTGTGAATCTGGCGATCTTTTTGTGGACGCTGCATGGCTAACGCCGATGCTTTGTCGCAGCCGATCACTTTCATTTTCTTGAGGATAACCCTATGAACGCAAAAGTCTGGCTGGTGGGTGCGGGCCCGGGCGATCCGGAATTGCTGACGCTCAAGGCCGTAAGGGCATTGAGGGAAGCGGATGTGGTGCTGATCGATGACCTGGTCAATGTCGCTGTGCTGGAGCATTGCGCAGGCGCGCGGATCATCCCCGTGGGCAAGCGCGGTGGCTGTCGCTCCACGCCTCAGGCCTTTATTCATCGTTTGATGCTGCGTTATGCGCGCCAAGGCAAATGCGTGGTGCGGCTGAAGGGCGGTGATCCGTGCATTTTTGGTCGAGGGGGCGAGGAAGCCCAGTGGCTACGTGAACGCGGTCTAGAGGTCGAGTTGGTCAATGGCATCACTGCCGGTCTCGCCGGCGCGACGCAATGCGACATTCCGTTGACCCTGCGCGGAGTGGCTCGAGGCGTGACACTGGTGACTGCCCATACCCAGGACGGCAGCCGGTTGAACTGGCAGGCACTGGCACAAGGGGGCACAACGCTGGTGATTTACATGGGGGTGGCGAAGCTGAGCGAGATTCGGGAGCAATTGCTCGCGGGGGGAATGGCGGCGGATACGCCGGTGGCGATGATTGAAAATGCGTCACTGCCAGAGCAGCGGGAATGTCGCAGCGATCTGACAGCAATGGAGGGCGACGCCCTGGCGTTCGAGCTCAGGAGCCCGGCTATCCTGGTCATCGGTGCTGTGGCGGGTGGTGATCAGATCAAGAGATCGCAGCCTCGGTACCCTCGACAGCACCTACAGGCGAGCTCAATGGTGTTGTAGGCGTTTGCGATCTTGTCGCCCCGCGCCCGCCGTCCATGCACCGCCAAATACCCAAATCGCAGGCAAAGAAAAGCCCGGCCTAAGCCGGGCTTTTCTCAGAGCTGCGAGCTAATTACTTAGCTTGAGCTTCAACCTGCGCTTCTACGCGACGGTTTACAGCGCGACCAGCTTCAGTTTTGTTGTCAGCAACTGGGCGGGATTCGCCGTAGCCAACAGACTGAACGCGGGACGATTCAACACCGTACTGGTTGGTCAGAACTTGCTTAACGGCGTTTGCACGACGCTCAGACAGCTTCTGGTTGTAAGCGTCAGGACCGACGGAGTCAGTGTGACCTTCAACAGTAGTGGTGGTGGATGGGTACTGCTTCATGAAGTCAGCCAGGTTCTTGATGTCGCCGTAGCTGTTGGTTTTAACAACAGATTTGTCGAAATCGAACTTAACGTCCAGCTCTACACGAACAACTTCAGCAACTGCAGGGCAGCCATCAGCGTCAACAGTTACGTTGGCTGGGGTGTCCGGGCACTTGTCAACGTTGTCGCAAACGCCGTCGTTGTCGCTGTCGGAGCAGACTTCAGCTGGCGCTGGAACTGGAGCAGCAGCAGGCTTGGAGCCGCCACCGAAGTTCACACCGATACCGACGCTAGGAGCCCACTCGGTGTCGCCCTGGTCGATGTTGTATTGAGCTTCAACGCCAGCACGGGCGTAGAAGTTCTCGGTGAAGTACAGCTTGGCACCGCCGCCAACGTTGGCGAAAGTGGAACGGTTACGACCGTTCGAGCCGTTCTGATCGATGCTCTGATCGGAGAAACCAGCCGAGACGTATGGACGGACCATGTCGCCTGGGTTGTTGAAGTGGTACAGAGCGTCCAGAGCGGTGTTGGCGCCCTTGATGTTCTGGCCGCTATCGGAACGAACGTTGTGCACTTCGTCGTAGCCCAGACGCAGTTCAACGTCGTCGGTCAGGAAGTAACCTACGGAACCGCCGAAGAGGTTGCCGTTGTTCTTGAAGTTACGAGCGCTGTCGAATTGTTCTTTCTTAGCGAAGCCTTCGATTTCAACTGCGCCTTGGCCTTGTGCCAGAGCGCCGAACGAAGTGGCAGCAATAAGAGAACCAATGGCCAAGCCCAAGGTGTTTTTCAGTTTCATCCGTTAAATCCCCATCTGGTGATTGTGAAGCAGTCCCGCAAACCGGGGGACAACTCGGCGGCAAGTCTATCAGAACTTGCCTACACGTAAGAGATATTTGCGCTGAACTAAGTTTCAGCAACGCCTGCAAATTTCTCACGCAATTTGTCTAGAGCACGTTTGTAACGCATTTTTGTCGCACTCAAACCCATGTGCATGATGTCTGCGATCTCCTGAAATTCCAGCTCTGCGACAAATCGTAGCACCAGAATTTCGCGGTCGATCGGGTTCACATACACCAGCCAGCGATCAAGTCCGCCCTTTTCCTCCGGGTTCGGCGCCTTTTCTTCAGACGCCTCCTCGAGGGGGTCCAGACTCAAAGCGTCCATCAAGCGACGCTTTCGCCGTTCCTTCCGATACTGTGTGATGCATTCGTTGTACGTGATGCTATATAGCCATGTCTTGAACTTCGATTTCCCCTCGAAGTTCTTCAGTCCATACAACACCTTCAACATCACTTCCTGACAGACATCGTCCGCGTCGCGATCGTTCCCAAGATATCGTGCACAGACGTTAAATAATGTTCGTTGGTAACGCCGCATCAATTCTTCATAGGCGCGCGTTACGTGAAACAGCTCGGTATGCGAGCGCGCGACCAACTCCTCATCAGAGAGCTCGCGGGGGTCGTAGCGCGTGGAGAGCGATTGAGCTTTATTCAAAACAAGTCGGGCCGACAGTCAGGTCAATGTCCGCCGCAGCCTTTTCAGGACATTTCGCGGCGGCATACATTAGCAGGGTTTGCCGGATTAGCGGCTACTCACATGCTGCTCCAGGAGAATCCGATTGGAGAGAGAGACTAGCTCACCCTCGTCGGTCAGCAATGTGGTTTTAACCGTGCCGATCTCTTCGATCTGACCTTCGACCTCGCCAACACGCACTTCTTGCCCAACCTGATACAACTCACGCACATAGATTCCCGCAAGAATCTGACCGGCAATTTCCCGGCTTCCCAATCCCATGGCCAGCGCTACAGCCAGACCAACGGTAATCAATACAATCACAATCACATGGTTGAGCAGGTCAGTCTTGACCTCCAACTGGCTGATCGCGACCGAAATACTGATGATGATGACCAGGCCCTGAGCGATTCGCCCCAGGCCCGACGCATAATCCAGCCCTACACCTTCAGCCGCGCCACGCACCAGGCCATTGGCCAGTTGCGCCAGCAAAACCCCTACCAGCAACACCAGCGCGGCGCCGAATACTTTCGGCAAATACAGCGCAAGCATATCTAGCGTAGCTGAGACTCGCTCAAGTCCAAGAGATTCCGCAGCAGAAACAAGAAAAATCAGCAGAACGAACCAATAGACGATCTTGCCGATCAACGTGGAGATCGGTACCTGCAGGCCGGCGCGGGAGAGCAGCTTGGTCAGCCCGGTGCCTCCCATCAGGCGATCAAGGCCCAGTTTGGCCAACAATTTGGAGAGCAAAGTGTCCAGCAACTTGGCCACCACGAAGCCCAACAGCAGCACAACCAGTGCGCCGAACAGGTTCGGGATGAAGTTCGCAATCTTGGTCCACAACGCAGTCATTGCAGTGACGAGGCTCTGAGTCCAGAGATCAAGTTCCATATTCAATCAGCCTTATCAGCAGTGCGAACAGTAGGTTTGCGGTGACGGGAAACCGGCGAAATGTGGGCCGATCCGTTATTCAGGGCGATCATCAGCGCGGGCAACCAGCGGCCCAGCAGGCTGAACAGATCACCGGCACCGACCTGGCGGTTGGCGGTTTTCAGTACACGGCCAAGGCACGCATCGTCGTCCCGGGTGGACGGTGATGCCTTGAGCATGTCGCGCAAAGACTGTTCAAACGGATCGTGCATACGCACCTCTCGTGATGTCTGTGAAAGACGCGATCAAATTTGGCCGGGTCACATGGCGCATAGTCAGACCCAACGCAAACGTCGGAATAACCACCATTGCCCGAGCGCCACCAAGACCATCATCAGGCACGCAATCAGGAAGCCATAAGGGCTCGCGGAGAATGGAATTCCGCCAACGTTGATGCCCAACAGACCGGCCAGAAAACTCATCGGCAAAAAGATCCCGGTAATGATCCCGAAGCGATACATCGTGCGGTTCATGCGCACGCTCAAACGCCGGTCTTCAGCCTCCAGGACCAGCCCCACCCGCTCCCGCGTCAATTCCAGCTCTTCCAGATAACGGGTCAGGCTGTTGTTCAGCTCGTTCCAGTAATCACCGTCGTCGTCGACAAACCAGGGCAGTTTCATACGCGTCAACTGACCGAAAATATCGCGCTGCGGAGCAAGGAATCGCTTCAACGCTGCAGCCCTGCGACGGATCTGCAAAATGGCGCCGTGTTCGGGAGTGTACCGTTCGTCGGCATCCAGTTTTTCTTCTTCCTCATCGACCACTTCCGAGAGGCAACTGACCAGATCCTGCACCTTGTTGGTGAGGTACTGCGCCATATAAAGGATGAGTTCGGAGGCGGTTTTCGGGCCTTTGCCTTCCGTAAGCTGTACCAGCAACTCGTCCGTGGCTCGCAAAGGACGCAGACGCAGGGAAATGACCCGTTGCGCCGATCCAAAAATCCGTACCGAGACCATGTCTTCCGGCTCGGCTCCGGGATTGAGGTTGACCCCGCGCAAAAACAGCAGCAACTCGAAATCCGGCAACGGCAACAGCCGCGGCCGGGTGTTTTCTTCAAGCAGCAGGTCACAGCTGAATTCACTCAGACCACTGTCTTTACGCAGCCAGGTCTGGGTTTGCGGGTGACTGCGATCCCAGTGCAACCACAGGCTTTCATGGGCCTGCAGCTGCAACTCGTCGAGTTCAGTCCGGGCTATCGAACGCGCACCGCCTTTTCCATCCAGCACCAGAGCATGCACCAGCCCCCATTGCGCGTTTTCTTCCTCGAACATCCTCACCCCATTCTCGAAACCAGAACCAACGGTGCCTATTCAGGCATTTTCAGCGGGCTCGGCGAGATAATCACGCCGTTGTTGTCCGCATAGATGTAGTGGCCCGGATGGAAGGTGACGCCAGCGAACGTCACCGCAACGTTCAGGTCGCCGAGGCCGCGTCGGTCGGACTTTCTCGGGTGGCTGGCGAGCGCCTGCACGCCCAGATCGGTCTGCGCGATGATGTCGACGTCGCGGATGCAGCCGTAGATCACCAGCCCTTCCCAACCGTTCTTGGCGGCTTTTTCAGCCAGCATGTCGCCCAGCAGCGCATGACGCAGTGAACCGCCACCGTCGACAACCAATACCTTGCCATCGCCTTTGAGTTCGACCTGTTCCTTCACCCGCGAGTTGTCTTCGAAGCACTTGACGGTAACGATCTCGCCGCCGAAGGAATCACGACCTCCGAAATTGCTGAACATCGGTTCCAGCACCTGTACCAGCTCTGGATAGGCGTCGCACAAGTCAGGCGTGATGTAATGGTTCATCGAGAAACTCCTGTAAAGAGGAAGACAATCGAGGATGTCGCAAAGTGACCGGAACAGCTTGATGCGTCATATCTTAGCCGCAAGCCGATCAGAGCGAAATGCCCTTGTTAGAGCATTGGCGTCAGCTTGCCGTGGCCAGATCCGGGTTCTGACCCGTTAAAGGTGCCTGCTGATCCGCCAGCCATCGCGCCACCAGCGGCCAGACCTCGGCCTGGGCCGCTTTGCTGACCAGCATCTCGACATGACCGAAATTGTCGCCGAAGCCTTGTTCACGGCCCAGGTTGATAAATTGCTTGTTCTCGGAGCCGATCTGATCGAACAGCTTGCGGCAAGCCCACGTCGGGTCCTGATGATCGCCCGCGGCACTGACGGTCAGCACCGGCACGTGAACGTCGGCCAGCCCTGCCCACCAGTCCTTGTCCGCGTCGCCAAAACGCCCGAACAAGCCGTACCAGCGCATGCTTTCCAGGGCCAGACCGATGGGCTCGTCTTCCGGACCGCGCTTGAGGCGAGAACCGGACAGTTGGGCAAAACGCTTGAGAATGAAGCGTCCGCTCCACTCCACTGGCGGAATTTTCAGCGGCCAGTAGGTGCGGCTGACCTGAGTACCAAAAAACGCTGCAGAAGCCACGACAGACTCGTCAATGTACTGCCCACCCAGCGCCGCCGCGAGGGTGATGCCGCCCAGCGAATGGCCGATCCAGTGCGGCGCCTGACCACTCTGCTCGTGCACGAACGCGCCGATGGCAGGCAGATCGTAACGGGCGTAGTCGGCAACACGGTTCTTGCGATAGTTCTGGTTGCGCTGAGACAGGCCGTGACCGCGCATCTCCGGAATCCATACGTCGAAACCGAGGCGTGTCAGATACGCACCCAGACCCAGCCCTTTCGGGGAAAACCAGAACCGACGATTGGAAAAGCTGCCATGGAGCAAAATGACCGGCACGCCGCGCACGGACGACTCGTCCGCCATGCCGAGTCGCGTCACCGCCAGCTCGACGGTGCCGTCAGGGCTGTTGGCGGGTTTCAAACGATAGACGTCTTCGCTCAGATCACCGCGCCGCTCGGCGCTGATCAGGGCGACAGGAAATAGGTTGCTGCTGCTTTGCATAATGCTCTTGCACAAAAAAGGGCGGCATCCAGAGGAGCCCGCCCTACTTGAATCTCAGAACAGCCCGCCCTCTGTAGGAGCGAGC
>NZ_JBYVMF010000001.1:344286-474716 GCF_058145095.1 Pseudomonas sp. MDV22-iso1 | reverse complement strand
AGAGGAGCCCGCCCTACTTGAATCTCAGAACAGCCCGCCCTCTGTAGGAGCGAGCTTGCTCGCGAAGAACTTCAGGACACCGCGTTTATCCAGGATAAACGCGTGATCGTTGACGTTCTTCGCGAGCAAGCTCGCTCCTACAGAGTGAGCGGCCCGTTCACACTATCAAGCCTGCGCTTGACCTTCAGCCAGGAAGAACCAGGTTTCCAGTACGGAATCAGGGTTCAGCGAAACACTTTCAATGCCCTGCTCCATCAGCCACTTGGCGAGGTCCGGATGGTCCGAAGGACCCTGACCGCAAATGCCGATGTACTTGCCAGCCTTGTTGCACGCGGCAATGGCGTTGGCCAGCAGCTTCTTGACCGCCGGATTACGCTCATCGAACAGGTGCGCGATGATGCCGGAGTCACGGTCCAGGCCCAAGGTCAGTTGGGTCAGGTCGTTGGAGCCAATGGAGAAACCGTCGAAGAACTCGAGGAATTCTTCAGCCAGGATGGCGTTGGACGGCAGTTCGCACATCATGATGATGCGCAGGCCGTTTTCGCCACGCTTCAGACCGTTTTCCGCCAACAGATCGATGACCTGGCTCGCTTCGCCCAGAGTGCGGACGAACGGCACCATGATTTCGACGTTGGTCAGGCCCATCTCGTTGCGCACGCGCTTGAGAGCACGGCATTCGAGTTCGAAGCAGTCACGGAACGATTCGCTGATGTACCGCGAAGCGCCACGGAAGCCCAGCATCGGGTTTTCTTCTTCCGGCTCGTAGAGCTTGCCGCCGATCAGGTTCGCGTATTCGTTGGACTTGAAGTCCGACAGACGCACGATGACTTTTTTCGGTGTGAACGCAGCAGCCAGGGTGCTGATGCCTTCAACCAGCTTCTCGACGTAGAAACCGACTGGATCGTCGTAGCCGGCAATGCGCTTGTCGACGCTGTCCTTGATGTCCTGCGGCAGCCCGGCGTAGTTCAGCAGCGCCTTGGGGTGCACACCGATCATGCGGTTGATGATGAACTCCAGACGGGCCAGGCCCACACCTGCGTTCGGCAGTTGCGCGAAGTCGAAGGCGCGGTCCGGGTTGCCGACGTTCATCATGATCTTGAACGGCAGATCAGGCATGGCATCGACGGAGTTTTTCTTGATGTCGAAGCCCAGCTCGCCTTCGAAGATGTAGCCGGTATCGCCTTCAGCGCAGGAAACGGTGACGCCCTGGCCATCTTTCAACAGCTGGGTGGCGTTGCCGCAACCGACCACGGCCGGGATGCCCAGCTCGCGAGCGATGATCGCCGCGTGGCAGGTACGGCCGCCACGGTTGGTGACGATGGCGCTGGCGCGCTTCATGACCGGTTCCCAGTCCGGGTCGGTCATGTCGGAAACCAGTACGTCGCCTGGCTGGACCTTGTCCATCTCGGACACGTCCTTGATGATCCGCACTTTGCCGGCGCCGATGCGCTGGCCGATGGCGCGACCTTCAACCAGCACGGTGCCGGTTTCTTTCAACAGGTAACGTTCCATGACGTTGGCCTGGGTGCGGCTCTTCACGGTTTCAGGACGGGCCTGAACGATGTAGAGCTTGCCGTCGTCGCCGTCTTTGGCCCACTCGATGTCCATCGGGCACTGGTAGTGCTTCTCGATGATCATCGCTTGCTTGGCCAGTTCGCTGACTTCGGCGTCGCTCAGGCAGAACCGTGCGCGATCAGCCTTGTCGACGTCGATGGTCTTGACCGATTTGCCGGCCGTGGCGACTTCGCCGTAGATCATCTTGATGGCCTTGCTGCCCAGGTTGCGACGCAGGATGGCCGGGCGACCGGCTGCCAGCGTGCCTTTGTGGACATAGAACTCATCCGGGTTCACCGCGCCTTGAACAACGGTCTCACCCAGGCCGTAAGCGCCGGTGATGAACACCACGTCACGGAAGCCCGACTCGGTGTCGAGGGTGAACATCACGCCCGCGGTGCCGGTTTCGGAACGAACCATGCGCTGCACACCGGCCGACAGGGCCACCAGCTTGTGATCGAAGCCCTGGTGCACACGGTAGGAAATGGCGCGATCGTTGAACAGCGACGCGAACACTTCTTTGGCAGCGCGAATGACGTTTTCGACGCCACGGATGTTCAGGAAGGTTTCCTGCTGACCGGCAAAAGAGGCGTCCGGCAAGTCTTCGGCGGTAGCGGAAGAACGCACGGCCACGGCCATGTCAGGGTTGCCGGCCGACAGCGTGGCGAACGCGGTGCGGATCTCGGCGTTGAGCTTCTCGGGGAACTCGGCTTCCATGATCCATTGACGGATCTGGGCGCCGGTCTTGGCGAGGGCGTTGACATCGTCGACGTCCAGGGCGTCGAGGGCGGCATGGATCTGATCGTTAAGGCCGCTCAGTTCCAGAAAATCACGATAAGCCTGAGCTGTCGTGGCAAAGCCACCGGGCACCGATACACCGGCACCTGCAAGGTTACTGATCATCTCGCCCAGGGATGCGTTCTTGCCCCCCACGTGCTCAACGTCGTCTTTGCCGAGCTTGTCGAGGGAAACTACGTACTCTACCAAGGTGATCTCTCCACTAACTGTGTTGGAAAAGCTCAGAAGCCGGCTGCTCAAAAGGAGCGTTTGCCAGCTGTATGGCCTGGACCTGGAAAATAAGTGAGAATGCGGGCCACTGGCGGCCAGCAAATCGCGCCTATCATATCCAAGATTCGTCACTAGCTTAAGGCCCAAGGTGCAAATGAAACGATCTGCTTTCTTTATTTCCGACGGCACCGGCATCACAGCCGAAACCCTCGGCCAAAGCCTTCTGGCGCAGTTCGAAAACATTACCTTCAGCAAATTCACGCGACCGTACATCGACAACGTGGATAAAGCGCGGGCCATGGTACAACAAATCAACAAAGCCGCCGAAACCGACGGCTTCCGGCCCATCATTTTCGACACCATCGTCAATCAGGACATCCGTGAGATCCTCGCAACCTCCAATGGTTTCATGATCGACATTTTCTCGACGTTCCTGGCGCCGCTCGAGCAGGAACTGACCGAGCATTCTTCCTATACCGTCGGCAAATCCCATTCGATCGGCACCAACTCCAATTACATGGAGCGCATCGAGGCGGTGAACTTTGCCCTGGACAACGACGACGGTGCCCGCACGCACTACTACGACAAGGCCGACCTGATTCTGGTCGGCGTGTCGCGTTGCGGAAAGACACCGACCTGCCTGTACATGGCCATGCAATTTGGCATTCGCGCGGCCAACTATCCGCTGACCGAAGACGACATGGAACGCCTGCAACTTCCGGCGGCCCTGCGCGCCCACCAGCACAAGCTGTTCGGCCTGACCATCGACCCCGACCGCCTCACCGCGATTCGCAATGAGCGCAAGCCCAACAGCCGTTACTCGAGCTACGCCCAGTGCGAATTCGAAGTGCGCGAAGTGGAAAACCTGTTCCGCCGCGAGAACATTCCGCACATCAACTCCACGCATTTTTCGGTGGAGGAGATCTCGGCGAAAATTCTGGTGGAGAAAGGCGTGGAGCGGCGCTTCAAATAATTCTGTTTTGCCTGCCAGGCCGCCATCGTCGGAACGCCGCCCGGGGCAAGCCCAGCTCCCACAGGGGTCTTCAGTGAACACGCTCTTTGTGTACAACAGAGAACCTGTGGGAGCCGGGCTTGCCCGGGCGGCGTTCCGACGATGAACGATCACACAGTCTCGTTGAGTGCCGCTGCCAACGCCTGAAATCCACCGACCAGCAACCGATCATCCCCTGCCGAATTACACACACTCGCCCGAATACATTGCGGCACCGCCGCATGCCCCACCGCAAACGCCTCCGCTGTCGCCACCAGATAGTTTTTTTCCTTGAGCTCAGCGGCGATTTGCGAAGCCCGCCAAGGCTCGGGCACCTCGATCCAGAAGTGCGGACTGTGGGCATCGGACGTATAGACCAGCCCCTCCAGCGCGCCACTGACCAGCTCTTTGCGCCGGAAAATTTCCGCAATCTGCTGACCCAACAGCTGCTCGGCGGTCCCATTTTCTATCCATCGGCTCGCCACCTCCATTGCCAATGGATTCGCCATCCAGCTTGTCCCACGAACCGCCGCGTGCAAACGCCCGATCAACGGTTGTGGCGCATGTAAAAAACCGATCCGTAAACCCGCCGAAACCGCCTTGCTCAGGCTGCCGATCAACACCGAGCGCTCCGGGGCGAAATCACTTAGCGGCAACGGGCGTTGTCGTGCCAAAACGGCGTGAGCCTCATCTTCGAAAATCAACAAATTGTACTGCCGACATACTTCGGCAATCGCCGCCCTTCGTGGGACGGACATCACTGCAGCGGTTGGATTCTGAAGGGTCGGCGTGCAGTACAACGCAGACACCCGATGCTGACGGCAAATGTCCTCCAGCGCCGAGGGCAGCAATCCTTCGCCGTCCATCTCGGCGCCAATCAGCTTGATCCCCAGTTGGCGAGCGACGCCAATCAATCCTGGGTAAGTCAGATGCTCAGTCACCAGGGTGTCGCCAGCCTTGAGCAAGCCCATCAGTGCGCATAACAGGCCGTGCTGGCCGCCGTTGACGCACACGACTTGTTCGGCGCTCGGGACAAATGCCTGATGACTCAGCCACCGCGCACCGGCCTCCCGATGCCTCAGTAGACCACTCTCAGCGGTGTACCCGGTCAACTGCTGCAAGGTGCGTGGATCATCGGCCAGCGCTTGCAGGCTTTGGCTCAGGAAGCCAGCTTCCTGCCCCGGGATTGGTTGGTTCCGACTCATATCGAGGAAGACTTGCGGTTCATCGCTGACATTACGAAACCCGCTGTCTCTCGGCCGTTCCATCCCACGTTGACGGACGTAAGTGCCGTCTCCTACACGAGCGACGACCAATCCCACGCGCTCCAATTCGCCATAGGCTCGGCTGATCGTGCCGATGGTGACACCCAGGCTATCGGCCAGCAGCCGATGGGGCGGCAGCTTGCTACCCGCATCGATCAACCCTTCTTCGATTCCTTTCTGAACAGCGTCGGCCAGGCGTTTGTATTTCACGCCCACCCCATTGGCGAGGCCGTCGCGCAGGATTGACACCATGGCAATACTTACTTTGACAGTCATTGCAGCCCCGAATAGCGTGCTTGAAACAGGTTCAATCAGGGATAAACCTATTCCGCCATCAGGTCAATTCCAGCTTTCAGGGAGCTACATCATGTCCATTGCCATACCTGCCACTTCAAGCACTGCGAAACAACGGATGGCCGCATGGGTGACCAGTGCACTGTTCCTGATTGTTTGCCTGAGCTGGGGCACGACCTGGTTGGGGATCAAGATTGCGGTCGAAAGTGTGCCGCCACTGACGGCTGCGGGCCTGCGCTTCCTGATTGCCTTTCCGTTGTTCTTGAGTTTTGCGCTGATGCGTCGTGAGCCGCTGCTGTTTCCGAAGAAAAGTCGCTGGTTTTTCGTGTTCGTCACGCTGTCGTATTTCAGCCTGCCCTACTACTTGCTGAACTACGGCGAGATGCACGTTTCGTCCGGACTGACAGCGCTGCTGTTCAGTTGCATGCCCGTGTTCATCCTGATCTTTTCCGCACTGTTTCTGCGGGAGAAAATCTATCCGTCACAAGTGTTGGGGATCGCCATCGGCTTTGGCAGCCTGTTCATGATCATTCGCGGCCAGGGCCTGCATCTGGATCACGCGGAGCTGTTGGGTGTGCTGGCGATTCTAGGCGCGGCGGTGATGCATGCGCTGTGCTACGTGGTCACCAAAAAACACGGCAGCGCCATCAGCGTGATCACCTACAACACATTGCCCATCGGCATTGCCGGGCTGATGCTGTTTGTGGCCGGCCTGCAATTTGAAACCCCCGTATTTTCCGACATAAGCCTGCGCTCATGGAGCGCCCTGCTCTACCTGGGACTGGTGGCGTCGGTGGGTGGATTCATTGTTTATTTCCTGCTGCTCAAACGGCTGAGCCCGATCATTTTGTCGTTTGTTTTCATCATTTTCCCGGTGTTCGCTGTGATCATCGGCGCCTGGTACGAAGGGCACAGTATTTCGCGGGAATTGATCCTGTATTCGGCGATCCTGCTGGCGGGATTCGCCATCACCAAAATGCCTGTGGAAAAGTGGCTGAAAGCCTGAACACGCTTCCCTGTAGGAGCTGCCGCAGGCTGCGATCTTTTGATCTTGGTTTTAAGATCAAAAGATCGCAGCCTCGTTTCACTCGACAGCTCCTACAGGGGAATTGGCGTCAAATCACGAACAGGTCCACGAAGCGGTTGACGGGGGTTTTCTCCAGCGCAGCCTGATCCTTGCACAAGGCAAAGATCTCGGCACTGCGCTGAGCAGTAAACCGCGTCGCCAGGTTGGCCTTGAACTTGTCTTCCAGCAGCGGGATACCATCGGCGCGTCGACGGCGGTGGCCAATCGGGTATTCCACCAACACATTTTCGGTGCTCGAGCCGTCCTTGAAAAACACCTGGATCGCATTGGCGATGGAGCGTTTGTCGGGTTCCAGGTACTCGCGGGTGTACTGCGGATTTTCGACGATGACCATCTTGTCGCGCAGCACATCGATGATCGGGTGCGCCGCGTGGAAATCATCTTCGTAGTGTTCGGCCACCAGATTGCCGAACGCCAACGGCACCGCGGTCATGTACTGAATGCAATGGTCGCGGTCAGCCGCGTTGGCCAGCGGGCCGACCTTGGAAATGATGCGGATCGCCGACTCATGGGTGGTGATGACGATCCTGTCGATTTCATGCAGGCGATTTCGCACGTGCGGATGCAAGGTCACGGCCGCTTCACAGGCCGTCTGCGCGTGAAACTCAGCGGGGAAACTGATCTTGAACAGCACGTTTTCCATGACGTAGCTGCCATACGGACGCGAGAAACTGAAGGCACGTTTGTCTTGCGGTTTAAGCGCCAGATCATTGTTGGTGTGGCTGAACAGCACGTCGTAAAAGCCCCACTGCCGGGCGGTCAGGACACCGGGAATCCCCATCTCGCCGCGCATGGCGATATCGGCCAGGCGCACACCCCGACTGGTGGCATCGCCGGCTGCCCAGGATTTTCGTGAACCGGCGTTCGGCGCGTGCCGATAAGTGCGCAGGGCCTGGCCATCGGCGAACGCGTGGGACAACGCCGACAACAGTTGCTCGCGATTTGCGCCCATGAGTTTGGCGGTGACCGCGGTCGACGCCACTTTCACCAGAATGACGTGATCGAGACCCACGCGATTGAAGGAATTTTCCAGTGCGATCACGCCCTGAATTTCGTGAGCCATGATCATGGCTTCGAGCACGGCACGGACGGTGAGCGGTGCGTCGCCATTGGCCAGGCGCTTTTGCGAGAGGTGATCGGCGACCGCGAGAATGCCACCGAGGTTATCAGACGGATGGCCCCATTCGGCAGCGAGCCAGGTGTCGTTGTAATCGAGCCAGCGCACGATACAGCCGATGTCCCATGCGGCTTTCACCGGGTCGAGGCGGTAGCTGGTGCCGGGCACCCGAGCGCCAAAAGGCACGACGGTGCCTTCGACGATGGGGCCCAGGTGTTTGGTGCATTCGGGGAAACGCAGGGCAAGAAGGCCGCAACCGAGGG
Source organism: Pseudomonas sp. MDV22-iso1 (assembly GCF_058145095.1). Taxonomy (NCBI): domain Bacteria; kingdom Pseudomonadati; phylum Pseudomonadota; class Gammaproteobacteria; order Pseudomonadales; family Pseudomonadaceae; genus Pseudomonas; species Pseudomonas sp. MDV22-iso1. The sequence goes on along the minus strand of NZ_JBYVMF010000001.1, from coordinate 467,137 downwards.
TGTCGATCAGGCAATTGCGGGCAGTGTCCAGTGCTTCTCTGGACTCGATCTTGAAGTTCAGGACGTAGTCGGCAATGTCCTGCAGGACAGTGTCGTAGTCGGGGCGGTTGTTCTGGTCGACGTTGGCGCTCATGTTCGATTCACTCGTGAAGTGGTTCGTTGATGGGACCTCGGTTCAGGTAGACGGTTACATCATTTTTTATTATTGAAATGCGATTCCCCGTAGGAGCTGCGGCACGCTGCGATCTTTTGATCTTGGTCCTGCTGTAACAAAAACCAGATCAAAAGATCGCAGCGTGCCGCAGCTCCTACGGGGGGATGCGCTCGTTAGAAAGAATCACCCGGCACACGGACGTAACCTTCCATCAACACCCGCGCACTGCGGCTCATGATGGCTTTTTTCACGGTCCATTCGCCGTTGACCTGACTGGCTTCGGCGCCGACGCGCAAGGTGCCCGACGGATGACCGAAACGCACGGCATTGCGCTCGGTGCCGCCCGCTGCAAGGTTCACCAACGTGCCGGAAATCGCAGCGGCCGTGCCGATGGCGACTGCTGCAGTTCCCATCATTGCGTGGTGCAACTTACCCATCGACAACGCGCGCACCAGCAGGTCCACATCACCGGCCTTGATCACTTTGCCACTGGAAGAAACGTATTCGGCGGGTTTGGCAACGAACGCGACTTTCGGCGTGTGCTGACGCTTGGCCGCTTCGTCCAGGTCCTTGATCAGCCCCATGCGCAACGCGCCATAGGCCCGAATGGTCTCGAACATCGCCAGGGCTTTCGGGTCACCGTTGATGGCGCCCTGCAATTCAGTGCCGGTGTAACCGATGTCTTCGGCATTGACGAAAATCGTCGGAATGCCCGCGTTGATCAGGGTCGCCTTGAAGGTCCCGACACCGGGTACTTCCAGGTCATCCACGAGGTTGCCGGTCGGGAACATCGAACCGCCGCCACCCTCTTCTTCCGCCGCCGGGTCCATGAATTCGACCTGCACTTCGGCGGCCGGAAAGGTCACGCCGTCGAGCTCGAAATCGCCGGTTTCCTGCACCTCACCATTGGTGATCGGCACATGGGCGATGATGGTCTTGCCGATGTTGGCCTGCCACACGCGAACCACGGCAACGCCGTTGTGCGGAATACGGCTGGCGTCCACCAGACCGTTGCTGATGGCGAACGAACCGACTGCCGCCGACAGGTTGCCGCAGTTGCCGCTCCAGTCCACGAAAGGCTTGTCGATGGACACCTGACCAAACAGATAGTCGACGTCGTGGTCGGCCTTCATGCTTTTCGACAGGATCACGGTTTTGCTGGTGCTGGACGTTGCGCCACCCATGCCGTCGATTTGCTTGTCGTACGGGTCCGGGCTGCCAATCACGCGCAATAACAATGCGTCGCGGGCCGGGCCCGGAACCTGTGCCGCTTCCGGCAAGTCTTGCAGGCTGAAGAACACGCCTTTACTGGTGCCGCCACGCATGTAGGTGGCAGGTATCTTGATCTGCTGTGCGTGAGCCATGGTGCTCGTTACTCCTGACCTTGAAAGAAGACACGGGACTCAAGGTCCCGTGTCTGTGCTGCGTGTGTCAGACGGCGACCGCCGACTCTTCGAGGAAGTCCTGGGCGAAGCGTTGCAACACGCCGCCCGCTTCATAGATCGACACTTCTTCGGCGGTGTCGAGGCGGCACATCACCGGCACTTCGACGCGTTCGCCGTTCTTGCGATTGATCACCAGCGTCAGTTCGGCACGCGGCGTGCGTTCGCCGATCACGTCGTAGGTTTCGCTGCCATCGATGGCCAGGGTGTGACGGTTGGTGCCCGGCTTGAACTCCAGCGGCAACACGCCCATGCCCACCAGGTTGGTACGGTGAATGCGCTCGAAGCCTTCGGCGGCAATCGCTTCCACACCCGCCAGACGCACGCCTTTGGCGGCCCAGTCGCGGGACGAGCCCTGACCGTAGTCAGCGCCGGCAATAATGATCAGCGGCTGCTTGCGGTCCATGTAGGTTTCAATGGCTTCCCACATCCGCATGACCTGGCCTTCCGGCTCGACGCGAGCGAGCGAGCCCTGCTTGACCTTGCCGTTTTCCACGACCATTTCGTTGAACAGTTTCGGGTTGGCGAAGGTCGCGCGCTGCGCGGTCAGGTGGTCACCCCGGTGAGTCGCGTAAGAGTTGAAGTCCTCTTCCGGCAAGCCCATTTTCGCCAGGTATTCACCGGCGGCGCTGTCGAGCATGATCGCGTTCGACGGCGACAGGTGATCGGTGGTGATGTTGTCCGGCAGTACCGCCAGCGGACGCATGCCCTTGAGCGGACGTGCACCGGCCAATGCGCCTTCCCAGTACGGCGGACGACGGATGTAGGTGCTCATCTCGCGCCAGTCGTACAGCGGCGTCACTTTCGGGCCGGTGTCTTCGTGGATGGCGAACATCGGGATGTAGACCTGGCGGAACTGCTCCGGCTTGACCGATGCCTTGACCACCGCATCGATCTCTTCGTCGCTCGGCCAGATGTCTTTCAGACGGATTTCCCGACCTTCGGCATCCAGACCCAGCACGTCTTTTTCGATATCGAAACGGATGGTCCCGGCGATGGCGTAAGCCACCACCAACGGTGGCGAAGCGAGGAACGCATTCTTGGCGTACGGGTGAATCCGGCCATCGAAGTTGCGGTTACCAGACAGTACGGCGGTGGCGTACAGATCGCGGTCGATAATCTCTTGCTGAATCACCGGATCCAGTGCACCGGACATGCCGTTGCAGGTGGTGCACGCGAACGCCACCACGCCGAATCCGAGCTGCTCGAGTTCGTCGGTCAGGCCGGCTTCATCGAGGTACAGCGCGACGGTTTTCGAACCCGGCGCCAGGGACGACTTCACCCATGGCTTACGGGTCAGGCCGAGCTTGTTGGCGTTGCGCGCCAGCAGGCCGGCGGCGATCACGTTGCGCGGGTTACTGGTGTTGGTGCAGCTGGTGATGGCGGCGATGATCACCGCGCCATCCGGCATCTGGCCCGGCACGTCATCCCACTGTCCGGAGATGCCTTGAGCCGCGAGATCGGACGTCGCGACGCGGGCATGCGGGTTGCTCGGGCCTGCCATGTTGCGCACCACCGAGGACAGGTTGAAGGTCAACCCGCGCTCGTATTGCGCACCTTTCAGGCTGTCAGCCCACAGACCTGTGGTCTTGGCATAGTGCTCTACAAGCTGCACCTGCTCGTCTTCACGACCAGTGAGTTTGAGGTAGTCGATGGTCTGCTGGTCGATGTAAAACATCGCGGCAGTGGCGCCGTATTCCGGGGCCATGTTGGAGATGGTTGCGCGGTCGCCCAACGTCAGCGCGGAAGCGCCTTCACCGAAGAATTCCAGCCATGCACCGACCACTTTTTGCTTACGCAGGAACTCGGTCAGTGCCAGCACCATGTCGGTGGCGGTGATGCCCGGTTGCAGCTTGCCGGTCAGCTCAACGCCGACGCTTTCTGGCAGACGCATCCACGATGCACGACCGAGCATGACGCTCTCGGCTTCCAGACCACCGACACCGATGGCGATCACGCCCAGCGCATCAACGTGCGGGGTGTGGCTGTCGGTGCCGACGCAAGTATCAGGGAACGCTACGCCGTCACGCACCTGGATCACCGGAGACATTTTCTCCAGGTTGATCTGGTGCATGATGCCGTTGCCCGGCGGGATCACGTCGACGTTCTTGAACGCCTTCTTGGTCCAGTTGATGAAGTGGAAACGGTCTTCGTTGCGACGGTCTTCGATGGCGCGGTTTTTCTCGAACGCCTCTGGATCGAAGCCACCGCGCTCAACGGCCAGGGAGTGGTCGACGATCAGTTGAGTGGGCACTACCGGGTTCACTTGCGCCGGATCACCGCCTTGCAAGGCGATGGCATCACGCAGGCCGGCGAGGTCGACCAGAGCGGTCTGGCCGAGGATGTCGTGGCACACCACGCGAGCAGGAAACCAGGGGAAATCGAGGTCGCGCTTGCGCTCGATGAATTGCTTGAGGGATTCGGTGAGCGTGGCCGGGTCACAGCGACGCACCAGGTTTTCCGCCAGCACGCGGGAGGTATACGGCAGGGTGTCGTAGGCGCCAGGTTGAATGGCTTCGACAGCCGCACGGACGTCGAAGTAATCCAGATGGCTGCCAGGCAGTGGTTTGCGGAATTCAGTGTTCATCGTCAGGACTCGGTCACGGTGGTTACAAAAGGTGGGGCCTGGCACCGACGCTGATCTGAAACCGATCCGTGTAGGAACTGCCGCAGGCTGCGATCTTTTGATCTTCAAAAAGCAACATCAAAAGATCGCAGCCTGCGGCAGCTCCTACAGGGTCACCGGTTCATTCAATGACCTGTGCAGGCGCTGCCACCATTCAGCGTTGTTCGATTGGCACGAACTTGCGCTGTTCGACGCCGGTGTATTCGGCGCTCGGGCGGATGATGCGGTTGTTGGCGCGTTGTTCGTACACGTGCGCTGCCCAGCCGGTCAGGCGCGAGCAAACGAAAATCGGTGTGAACAACTTGGTCGGAATGCCCATGAAGTGATACGCCGAGGCATGGTAGAAGTCGGCGTTCGGGAACAGTTTTTTCTGCTCCCACATGGTCTTGTCGATGGCTTCGGAAACCGGGAACAACACGGTGTCGCCCACTTCGTCAGCGAGTTTTTTCGACCAGCCCTTGATCACCTCGTTGCGCGGATCGTTGTCTTTGTAGATCGCGTGACCGAAGCCCATGATCTTATCCTTGCGCTCGAGCATGCCGAGGGTGCCTTTGACGGCGTCTTCCGGCGAGCTGAAGCGTTCGATCATTTCCATCGCAGCTTCGTTGGCGCCGCCGTGCAGTGGACCACGCAGGGAGCCGATGGCAGCGGTGATGCAGGAATACAGATCGGACAAGGTCGACGCGCAAACACGTGCGGTGAAGGTCGAAGCGTTGAACTCGTGCTCTGCGTACAGGATCAGCGAAACGTTCATCACCTTGACGTGCAACTCGCTCGGCTTCTTGCCGTGCAGCAGGTGCAGGAAGTGACCGCCAATGGACTGCTCGTCGCTCACGCAATCGATGCGCTTGCCTTCGTGGCTGAAGCGATACCAGTAGGTCATGATCGCCGGGAACGCGGCCAGCAGACGGTCGGTCTTGTCGTGTTGCTCGGAGAAGTCTTTCTCAGGCTCCAGGTTGCCGAGGAACGAGCAACCCGTGCGCATCACGTCCATCGGGTGGGCGTCAGCGGGGATGCGCTCCAGCACTTCTTTCAGTGCTTGCGGCAGGTCGCGCAGTTTGCTCAGCTTGGCGATGTAATCGTTCAGTTGCGCCTTGGTCGGCAGCTCGCCGTAGAGCAGCAGGTAAGCGACTTCTTCAAACTGCGCGTCTGCCGCCAGTTCGCGAACGTCGTAACCGCGATAGGTCAGACCTGCACCCGACTGGCCCACGGTGGACAGTGCGGTTTGCCCGGCAACCTGGCCACGGAGCCCGGCGCCACTGAGTACTTTTGCTTCGGCCATTTCTGCCTCCAGTATTTTTTGAATTTGTTTAGGAATCGGCAAATTTTGAATCATCAGGTTGTTCGGGTGATGCCGAAAAGATCGCAGCCTCGCTCCGCTCGACAGCTCCTACAGAAGCGCGGTTGACAACATCCCTGTAGGAGCTGTCGAGTGCAACGAGGCTGCGATCTTTTGATCCTTACTTCTTCGCAGCAAACAACGCATCGAGCTTCTGCTCGAAGGTGTGGTAGTCGATGCGATCGTAAAGCTCCATGCGAGTCTGCATGGTGTCGATGACGTTCTGTTGCGTGCCGTCGCGGCGAATCGCGGTGTAGACGTTTTCCGCGGCCTTGTTCATCGCGCGGAAGGCCGACAGCGGGTACAGCACCAGGGAAACATCGGCGCCAGCCAGTTGTTCGGTGGTGTACAGCGGCGTCGCGCCGAACTCGGTGATGTTGGCCAGGATTGGCGCTTTCACGCGGTTGGCGAACAGCTTGTACATGTCCAGCTCAGTGATAGCTTCCGGGAAAATCATGTCGGCGCCCGCCTCGATGCACGCCGCAGCGCGATCCAGTGCCGACTCCAGGCCTTCCACCGCCAGGGCGTCGGTGCGCGCCATGATCACGAAGCTGTCATCGGTGCGCGCATCAACGGCCGCTTTGATGCGGTCGACCATTTCCTGCAGAGAGACAATTTCCTTGTTTGGACGATGACCACAACGCTTGGCGCCGACCTGGTCTTCGATGTGGATCGCTGCGGCGCCGAACTTGATCATCGACTTCACGGTGCGCGCCACGTTGAACGCCGAGGAACCGAAACCGGTGTCCACGTCCACCAGCAGCGGCAGATCGCAAACGTCGGTGATACGGCGCACGTCGGTCAGCACATCATCCAGGCCGGTAATGCCCAGGTCAGGCACGCCCAGGGAGCCGGCAGCCACCCCGCCACCCGACAGGTAAATCGCTTTGAAACCGGCGCGCTTGGCCAGCAATGCGTGGTTGGCGTTGATCGCGCCAACGACTTGCAGCGGATGCTCGCTGGCGACCGCATCGCGGAAACGCTGGCCTGGAGTGCTCTTGTTGGAACTCATGACTCACCTCGTTCTGTGGCTGTCGGGTTAGCGCCGTCCTGGTAGTGACGGGCGATATTGCGTTTGGAGGCGCCGATGTGACGGCGCATCAACAACTCGGCCAGTTCACCGTCACGGTCGGCGATGGCGTCGAGAATTCTGTGGTGTTCGGCGAACGCCTGCCGCGGACGGTTGGGCGTGGTGGAGAACTGGATGCGGTACATGCGCACCAACTGATAGAGCTCGCCGCACAGCATCTGGGTCAGGGTGCGGTTACCGCTGCCCTGAATGATTCGGTAGTGAAAGTCGAAATCGCCCTCCTGCTGGTAATAGCCGACACCGGCTTGAAACGCTGCGTCGCGTTCGTGGGTTTCCAGCACCCGGCGCAGTTCGTCGATTTCTTCGCCGCTCATGCGCTCGGCGGCCAGCCGGCACGCCATGCCTTCCAGGGATTCGCGGATTTCGTAGAGCTCCACCAGCTCGGCGTGGTTGAGCGACACCACTCTTGCCCCGACATGCGGTATGCGCACCAGCAGGCGCTGGCCTTCCAGGCGGTGGATGGCCTCGCGCAGCGGGCCGCGGCTGATGCCGTAGGTGCGCGCCAGCTCTGGCTCGGAGATTTTGCTACCGGGGGCAATTTCGCCCTTGACGATGGCCGCCTGAATGCGTCGGAAGACGTTCTCGGAGAGCGTCTCCGAATCGTCTTGAGCCATGACCGGGGGATCGAGTTGATCCAGCATATTGTCGACACCTTGAAAGCGGATGCCGCAAAAACTAGCGAAAACAGGACTAACAGTCAAAGGAAAAATACAGATTGTCGACAATCGTCTAATAAACGCCTCTAGCATGCCAAACCGGCACAAGGAAGGTTATAGCCCCCTGCCAGCGGTGGCGCCATAAAACCACCGTGCTAGAATGCCGCCCGCATTTGTTTGTGACATCTGCACTGCCTGTCATCATTGGCTGACAGGCATACGAGGGAGCTTGCGCAGCGATGCCAGGGCCTTGAATCGAAACACGGACCGCTGCGCACCAGGATTTATGAGACTCAAGCCCTTCCCGACATTCCTTTATCTTCTTTGCCTGCCCGGTTTCGCTGTGGCAGGGGAAAAAACTGTGTACGGCCTTAATGAATACGCGTCTCTGGATGGCATCAACCTGGAAGTCGCCGCCAAACTCGACACCGGCGCGAAAACCGCCTCATTAAGTGCCCGCGACATCAAGCGCTTCAAACGCAATGGCGAGTCGTGGGTGCGCTTTTACCTGGCCATCGATGCCGCGCATTCGCACCCGATCGAGCGACCGCTGGCACGCGTCAGCAAGATCAAGCGACGCGCCGGCGACTACGACCCCGAAGAGGGCAAGAAGTACACCGCTCGTCCGGTGATCGAGCTGGATATCTGCATGGGCTCGGCTTTACGCAGCATCGAAGTGAACCTAACCGACCGCAGCGCCTTCCAATACCCGCTCTTGATCGGCTCCGAAGCCCTGAAGCGCTTCGATGCGCTGGTCGATCCCAGTCTTAAATACGCTGCTGGCAAACCCGCCTGCGCCACCGACGCACATACCGCAGAGTAATTCCAATGCGCTCTCTTACCCTCCATCTGAAAATGCTGATCGCCATCCTGGTGGTGCTGGGCATTTCAGTTACGGCCTATCAGATTTTCGTGCTCGGCATTCCCGTGACCGAAGACGCCACCGACGACTTGTGGAACATCGACGCCAAGGTCGAGTTCGTCGCCAGTGCCAAAGACCCGGTCAAGATCCAGATGTTCGTGCCGCCGCTGAGCCGCGATTACGTCAGCCTCAACGAGAGCTTTATCTCCAATAACTACGGCGTGGCCGTGAACCGTGTCGACGGTAACCGCAAGGTCACCTGGTCGGCACGCCGGGCCAAGGGCAACCAGACGCTGTATTACCGCCTGGTGCTGACCAAGCGTTACACCGGTGAGAAAGCCAAGATCAAAGGCCCGACGTTCCGCGACAGCATCGTGGTGGAAGGTCCGGAAAAAATCGCCGCCGAGGCCCTGCTCGCGCCGATTCGCCAGCACTCGGCCGACGTCGAAACCTTCATCGGCGAAGCGATCAAGCGGGTCAACAACGTTAATGACGACAACGTGAAACTGCTGCTGGGCGGCGATCCGTCCACCGTGCACAAGGCGCGCATCGTCGAATTGCTGCTGTCCATCGCCCATGTGCCGATAGAAAAAGTCCATACCATTCGCCTGGTGGCTGACCAACCGCAAACCCCTGAGCTGTGGCTGCGCAGCTTCAACGGCACCGATTGGCTTTACTTCAACCCGGAAACCGGCGAACAGGGCCTGCCGACTGACCGCCTGCTGTGGTGGACCGGTGACGAAAACCTGATCACCGTCGATGGCGGCAAAAAAGCCAACGTGACGTTCAGCCTGAACAACAGTGAAATGAACGCCATTCGCCTGGCCAAGCTGACGGACGAAAACACCGACGCCAACTTCCTCGAGTACTCGCTGTACGGCCTGCCGCTGCAGACCCAGCAAACGTTCATGATCATGGTGATGATCCCGATCGGTGTGCTGGTGATCCTGATCCTGCGCAACCTGATCGGCCTGCAGACCCTGGGTACCTTTACCCCGGTGCTGATTGCCCTCGCCTTCCGGGAGACGCAGCTCGGCTTCGGGATCGTGCTGTTCACCATCATCACGGCGCTGGGGCTGTCGCTGCGTTCCTACCTTGAGCACCTGAAGCTGCAGATGTTGCCGAGGCTGTCCGTGGTCCTGACGTTTGTGGTGGTGCTGATCGCGGCCATCAGCCTGTTCAGCCACAAGCTCGGACTCGAACGCGGGCTGTCGGTGGCGTTGTTCCCGATGGTGATCCTGACCATGACCATTGAGCGCCTGTCGATCACCTGGGAAGAACGTGGCGGCGGTCATGCCATGAAAGTGGCGATCGGCACGCTGTTCGCCGCTTCCCTGGCGCACCTGATCATGAGCGTGCCGGAACTGGTGTACTTCGTGTTCACCTTCCCGGCGATCCTGCTGATCCTGGTGGGCTTCATGCTGGCGATGGGTCGCTATCGCGGCTACCGCCTGACTGAACTGGTGCGTTTCAAGGCGTTCCTGAAGAAGGCTGACGCCTGATGTTCGGTTTCTGGAAGACCTGGAAAGCCCTGGAAGCCCGGGGCATCATGGGGATCAATCGGCGCAACGCGGACTATGTGCTCAAGTACAACAAGCGCAGCCTGTACCCGATTGTCGATGACAAGATCATCACCAAGGAACGCGCCACCGCTGCCGGCATCCATGTGCCGGAACTGTATGGCGTGATTTCCACCGAGAAAGAAATCGACAAGCTCGACGAGATCATCGGCGGACGCAGCGACTTCGTGATCAAGCCGGCCCAAGGCGCAGGCGGTGACGGCATCATTGTGATTGCCGACCGCTTCGAGGGCCGCTATCGCACGGTGTCCGGCAAAATCATCAGTCATGAGGAAATCGAGCACCATGTCTCCAGCATCCTCACCGGCCTGTACTCCTTGGGTGGCCACCGTGACCGTGCGCTGATCGAATACCGGGTGATCCCGGACCAGATCTTCAAGAGCATCAGCTACGAAGGCGTGCCGGATATCCGCATCATCGTGCTGATGGGCTATCCGGTCATGGCCATGCTGCGCCTGCCAACGCGCCAGTCCGGCGGCAAGGCCAACCTGCACCAGGGCGCCATCGGCGTGGGTGTCGACCTCGCCACCGGCCTGACCTTGCGCGGTACCTGGCTGAACAACATCATCACCAAACACCCCGACACCACCAACGCGGTGGACGGCGTGCAACTGCCCTACTGGGACGGTTTCATGAAGCTCGCGGCCGGCTGCTATGAGCTGTGCGGGCTGGGTTACATCGGTGTGGACATGGTGCTTGACCAGGAAAAGGGTCCGCTGATTCTTGAGCTGAATGCCCGGCCTGGGTTGAACATTCAGATTGCCAACGATTGCGGCCTGACGCTGCGCACCCATGCGGTCGAGGCGCGGCTGGAAGACCTGAAGGCCCGCGGTGTGACCGAGACGGTTGAAGAGCGGGTTGCGTTCGTTCAGGAGATGTTTGGGCATATTCCGCCGGTTGAAGGTTGACCAGGATACTGTGGTGAGGGGATTTATCCCCGCTGGGCTGCGCAGCAGCCGCAAGATCAGACTGCCGGATGTGACTGGAGAACTTAGGGGGCCGCTTCGCAGCCCAACGGGGCGGTGCGACGTTTCGCTAAATCCCCTCGCCACAGGTGTCGTTAGCCGCTCCTGAGGTGTCTTTTCCCGACATCCCCTCTAGGAGCAACTCCCCGAGGGGACTACAATCGCCACCCCGCCTCGCTGGCTGATCTGCCCCTCCCATGTTGACCTGTTCCGTACACTCGCTGCCCTATTGCGCCAACCCCGCCGAGTACTTCGCGGTGATTCGTCACGCCCCCGGTGCCGTGCTGCTCGACAGTGGCCGGCCCATCGCTGATCGCGGTCGCTATGACCTGCTCAGCGCCTGGCCGCTGGAAGAATTGGCGGTGCGGCCTGACGAAAGCGGCAGCGATTTCCTGCAACGCCTGCGCGACCAGCTGGCACAACTCGGTGAAGCGACTGTCCCTCTGGACCTGCCCTTCGCCGGGGGCCTGATCGGTTACCTCAGTTACGACTTCGGCCGGCACCTGGAAATCCTTCCAAGCCAGGCACAGGACGACCTGAACCTGCCCGACGCGCGTTTTGGTGTGTACGCATGGGCGCTGATCAGTGACCACGATTGCGCGACCAGTCAGCTGGTGTTTCACCCGAAACTGGACGAGACCGAGCGCCAACGGCTGATCACACTGTTCAGCCAGCCTGCGGCTCATGCCGTCGAGCCATTCAAGCTAAACGGCCCGATGAGCGCCGACCTGAGTGCTGATGAATATCGCCAGGCGCTGGCGCGCATCCAGCACTACATCCAGGCCGGTGACTGCTACCAGGTCAACTTCGCCCAGCGGTTCCGGGCACAGTGCTCAGGTGATCCATGGGCGGCGTACTGCGCGTTACGCGCGGCCTGTCCGACGCCTTTTTCCGGGTTCCAGAGCCTGCCCGACGGCGGTGCGGTCCTCAGTCTGTCCCCAGAACGCTTCGTGAAAGTCAGTGAACGCCAGGTTGAAACCCGCCCGATCAAAGGCACCCGTCCACGGGGCCTGACTGCAGCTGAAGACGCGGCGAATGCCGCCGAGCTACTGGCCAGCCCCAAGGACCGGGCAGAGAACCTGATGATCGTCGACCTGCTACGCAACGACCTCGGACGGACCTGTCGCATCGGCTCGGTGCGGGTGCCGGAGTTGTTCAGCCTGGAAAGCTACCCGAACGTGCACCACCTGGTGAGCAGCGTCACCGGTGATCTGGCGGACGATCGGGATGCGCTGGACTTGATTGCCGGCAGCTTTCCCGGCGGCTCGATCACCGGCGCGCCGAAAATTCGCGCGATGCAGATCATCGACGAGCTGGAGCCCACCCGGCGCGGGTTGTACTGCGGTTCTTTGTTGTACCTGGACGTGCGTGGCGAGATGGACAGCTCCATCGCGATTCGCAGTTTGTTGGTCAAGGATGGACAGGTATGTTGCTGGGGCGGTGGCGGGATCGTCGCGGATTCGCAGTGGGAAGCGGAGTATCAAGAGTCGATTACCAAGGTGAAGGTGCTGCTCGACACCCTGCAGAACCTCTAGCTTTCCTGATCATTCCCACGCTCCGCGTGGGAACGATCAGCGGCCGTAATTACAGGCTGAGCGCCCGGTTGGAAGCCTTGATGAATTCCTGCTTCAGCTCTTCAAAGGTATGCACCGCCGGGAACTGCGGGAACTCGCGAATCACATTATCCGGCGCATGGAACAGTATCCCCGCGTCCGCCTCACCCAGCATGGTGGTGTCGTTGTACGAATCCCCCGCCGCGATCACGCGATAGTAGAGACTCTTGAAGGCCAGGACCGACTGGCGCTTGGGGTCTCTCTGACGCAACTGGTAGCTCGTCACCCGACCGGTATCGTCGGTAATCAAACGATGACAGAGCAAGGTCGGGAAGCCCAATTGACGCATCAGCGGCTGGGAGAACTCGTAAAACGTATCCGACAGAATCACCACCTGAAAGCGTTCACGCAGCCAGTTGACGAACTCGACGGCGCCGTCCAGCGGCTTGAGCGTGGCGATCACTTCCTGGATATCGGAAAGCTTGAGGCCGTGCTCGTCGAGAATCCGCAAGCGCTGCTTCATCAGCACGTCGTAGTCGGGAATGTCCCGGGTAGTGGCCTTGAGGGATTCAATCCCGGTTTTTTCGGCGAAGGCGATCCAGATTTCCGGGACCAATACACCTTCAAGATCCAGACAGGCAATTTCCACAAGACACTCCCATTTGTATTGTTTATTGAGTCGAGCGAGTAAAAAGACTGCCGAACTCTAGCGACTCGCACGGGCCGGCGCAACGCAGAGGGCGCGCCAGCGACTGCAGGATTTTGTTACCATCTGGCCCATATAGAGCGCCCAGCGCCACCGACCTGTAGGAAGCCGCCCTGATGAGCCCATCGTTCGATGTCGTGGAACTCGCCACGACCTATGCCAATAAATCTGCACAGGACATCCTGAAACTCGCGTTCGCCGAGTTTGGCGATGACCTGTGGATATCTTTCAGCGGTGCCGAAGACGTGGTGCTGGTGGACATGGCCTGGAAGCTGAACAAAAACGTCAAAGTGTTCAGCCTCGACACCGGCCGCTTGCACCCCGAGACCTACCGTTTTATCGATCAGGTGCGCGAGCACTACAAGATCGAGATCGAGCTGGTCTCGCCGGACTACACGAAACTTGAACCGTTCGTGAAGGAAAAAGGCCTGTTCAGCTTCTACAAGGATGGCCATGGCGAATGCTGCGGCATCCGCAAGATCGAGCCGCTGCGGCGCAAACTGTCTGGCGTGACCGCCTGGGCGACCGGCCAGCGTCGCGATCAGAGCCCCGGCACCCGCAGCGCTGTCGCCGTAATGGAAATCGATACCGCGTTCTCCACCCCGGAACGCACCCTGTACAAATTCAACCCGCTGGCGCAAATGACCAGCGAAGAGATCTGGGGCTACATCCGCATGCTTGAGCTGCCATACAACAGCCTGCATGAACGCGGATTTATCAGCATCGGCTGCGAACCCTGCACCCGCCCGGTCCTGCCGAACCAGCACGAGCGAGAAGGTCGCTGGTGGTGGGAAGAAGCGACGCAGAAAGAATGCGGATTGCATGCCGGTAACATCATCAGCAAGTCCAAGGCGTAATCTGCGAACCCTGCGAGACTGAAAATGTGTACACAAGAATGTCACCATCGGTGCCATTTATGTGTGCACTTTTTGTTTTAGCGCCCTGAAAAGTTACATCCCTCCTGGCTAACCTCCTCCACAACCTTTTCTCTTCCCCCGCACCGCAAAAATAAATACCTGTTCAATCGGTCAATTTATTTCTCTTTTATTTCCTGCATTTATCGAAAACAGATAACAAAACGAAATTACAACTACGTTTGATAGATCGCTAACTGGCATAGATCTGGCTTGAGTGCATACATGTTTTGTATACAACACAAATCAAAACATACACACACTTTAGATCCGCACGCCTGAAGCGCCCTATCCCGTACAGGCTGCAGATGCCCCGTAACCAATGATGCTTATCGCCCGCGACGAAGATTTGTCGAGCCAACGCTCAAGCACAGTCATCGCGACGCCAAGCTTCAGGAGCCTGCCGGAATGCGTACTAGCCTCTTAAACAAGAACATCGCGCTGGATCTACCCTCCTCTCACCCCACTACCGTTCCCCACGATCAGACGTTTCAGAACCCGGTCGTGCTAAGCCCGCGCTTGCACAACAAGGACCTCGCCCCGACCAAGGCCGAAGGTCGACGCTGGGGTCGCTACAGTATTTTCGCCCTGTGGACCAATGACGTGCACAACATTGCCAACTATTCCTTCGCCATCGGGCTGTATGCATTGGGGCTGGGCGGCTGGCAGATTTTGTTGTCCCTGGGTATCGGCGCGGCGCTTGTGTACAGCTTCATGAACCTCTCCGGCTACATGGGCCAGAAAACCGGTGTGCCGTTTCCGGTGATCAGCCGTATCAGTTTCGGCATTCACGGGGCGCAGATTCCTGCATTGATCCGCGCCGTTATCGCCATCGCCTGGTTCGGAATTCAGACGTACCTGGCGTCGGTGGTCTTGCGTGTGTTGCTGACCGCCGTACACCCTGGCTTCGCCGACTACGATCACAACCTGTTCCTCGGCCTCTCGAGTCTGGGCTGGGTGTGCTTCGTCGCGATCTGGTTGGTGCAACTGGGCATTCTGGCTTACGGCATGGAGATGGTTCGACGCTACGAGGCGTTCGCCGGGCCAGTGATTCTGCTGACGGTCGCAGCGCTGGCGGCGTGGATGTACACCCAGGCCGACGCGACCATTGCCTGGTCCGTCCGCGAGCCTCTGACCGGCAGCGAGATGTGGCGCAACATCTTCGCCGGCGGTGCACTGTGGCTGGCCATCTACGGCACGCTGATCCTCAACTTCTGCGACTTCGCCCGCTCCTCGCCCTGCCGCAAGACCATCAAGGTAGGAAACTTCTGGGGATTGCCGGTGAATATTCTGGTGTTCGCGGCCATCACCGTCCTGCTCTGCGGCGCGCAATTCCAAATCAATGGCCGGATCATCGAAAGCCCGACCGAGATCATCGCCTCGATCCCCAACACCTTCTTCCTGGTGCTCGGCTGCCTGGCGTTCCTGATCGTGACCGTGGCGGTCAACATCATGGCCAACTTCGTGGCCCCGGCGTTCGTGCTGAGCAACCTGGCACCTAAATACCTGACCTTTCGCCGTGCCGGATTGATCAGCGCGACCATCGCCGTGCTGATCCTGCCGTGGAACCTCTATAACAGCCCGCTGGTGATCGTGTACTTCCTCTCTGGCCTGGGCGCCCTGCTCGGCCCGCTGTACGGGGTGATCATGGTCGACTACTGGCTTGTACGAAAAGGTCAGGTCAACGTGCCGCAGTTGTACAGCGAAGACCCCAACGGCGCTTATTACTACAGCCGCGGCGTCAATTTACGCGCGGTCGCGGCGTTTATTCCTGCGGCACTGATCGCCATCGTGCTGGCGCTGGTACCGGGATTCCACAGCGTGTCGCCCTTCTCCTGGCTGATCGGTGCCGGGATCGCCGGAATACTCTACCTGATCATCGCCAAACGTCAGCCTCATTACGCCGACGTCAGTGGTGAATCCATCGCGGTCGACAACGCCAGCCACTAAATCCCCGGCGGCCCGGCAGCCTCGGGCCGCAGAACTGCCCCGCTTTAAGGACTTCTCATGCGAATTCTCGTGGTCAACGTCAACACTACCGAATCCATCACCCAGGCCATTGCGCGCTCGGCGCAGTCCGTGGCCGCGCCGGGTACTGAAATCATCGGCCTGACCCCGTATTTCGGTGCCGACTCGGTCGAGGGCAATTTCGAGAGTTACCTCGCAGCCATCGCTGTCATGGACCGGGTGATGTCCTACGACGAACCCTTCGATGCAGTGATCCAGGCCGGTTACGGCGAGCACGGTCGCGAAGGGTTGCAGGAATTGCTCAACGTACCGGTGGTGGACATCACCGACGCGGCGGCGAGTACTGCGATGTTCCTCGGCCATGCCTATTCGGTGGTCACCACCCTCGACCGCACCGTGCCGCTGATCGAGGATCGGTTGAAACTGTCGGGGCTCTGGGACCGCTGCGCATCCGTACGGGCCAGTGGTTTGGCGGTCCTGGAGCTGGAGCACGAACCGCAACGGGCGCTGGAAGCTATCGTGCATCAGGCCGAATTGGCGGTCACTCAAGACAAGGCTGAAGTGATCTGCCTGGGCTGCGGCGGCATGGCCGGGCTGGATGAGCAGATTCGCCGACGCACCGGCGTGCCCGTGATTGATGGCGTGACGGCGGCGGTGACCATTGCCGAATCTTTGGTGCGATTGGGGTTGTCGACGTCGAAGGTGCGGACTTATGCCACGCCGCGGCCGAAAACCATCATAGGCTGGCCGGGGCGGTTTGCTCGGTAGACCGCGTGATCGTTCATCGCTAGCAGGCTAGCTCCCACACTGGATCTGCGGCGTCCACAAATCCCCTGTGGGAACTACCGCACTGGATCTGCGGCGTCCACAAATCCCCTGTGGGAGCTACCGCACTGGATCTGCGGCGTCCACAAATCCCCTGTGGGAGCTACCGCACTGGATCTGCGGCGTTCACAAATCCCCTGTGGGAGCTACCGCACTGGATCTGCGGCGTTCACAAATCCCCTGTGGGAGCTAGCCTGCTGGCGATGGCGGCGCCTCGGTCCCAAGAATTGCTCAAACCGCGCTAAACCGTTGCCCCAACCCCAGCGCCGTAAACTGCTCGATCACAAAATCGACAAACGCCCGGGTCTTGCCCGGTAGCAGTTTGTGCTCCGCGTAATAGATAGAGATATTGCCATCATCGACGTACCAATCCGGCAACACCCGCCGCAAGGTACCTGCCTCCAGGTACCCGATGGCAAACGGCATGCTCACCAGGGCGATGCCCAGTCCCTGGGTCGCCGTGGCGCATGCGGCCTCCGAATCGCTCATCGTCATTCGCGCCTTGAGCGTCAGCGGGCTGTGTTGCTGGGTGCGACTGGTCAACTGCCATGAGCGCACGCGACCTGTTTGCGGTGAACGAATCAGGATGCCTTCGTGCTGTTCAAGATCATCAGGCTCGCCAATCAATTCATGCGCATCCAGGTAGTCGGCTGAGGCCACCAGCACCCGATGGGCCGGGGTCAGCTTGCGCGCCACCACCCCCTGCGGCAGCTCGAAGCCGCCACCTATTGCCGCATCGAATCCCTGGCCGATCAGATCGACCTGACGGTTATCGAAATGCCAGTCCGGATTAATCGCCGGAAAGCGTCGCAAAAACTCACCCAGCATCGGCACGATGTACAGCCGACCGAACACGGTGCCCATGCTGACTTTCAGCGTGCCGGCCAGGCGTCCTTCGGCACTGGCAAGATTGGCGACGGCGTTCTGGATGGTGTGCAAACTGGCGCTGACTTCGCCGAGAAACAGATGACCGGCCTCGGTCAATGTCAGGCTTCGGGTGCTGCGCTGGAACAACCGCACACCCAGCCGCGCTTCAAGCTTGGCGACACTTTTGCCCACTGCCGCCGGGGTCAGGCTCAAGCGTCGAGCGGCTTCGGCAAAGCTGCCGACCTCGGCGCTGCGCACGAAGCATTCGATACTGCTGAAGGTTTCCATAAGCACCACTATAAACTTCTGGTTTACACAGACTATCGCAATTACCGTCTACTCAGACTGTAATCAAGAATCGATACTAGGCTCCATCAACCGAGGCATCTCGCCTCGGGACTTTGGAGATCGACATGACTACTCAGAACCTCAGCGGCAAAGTGGCGTTGATTCAAGGCGGGTCTCGCGGCATCGGCGCAGCCATCGTCAAACGCCTGGCCGCTGAAGGCGCGACCGTTGCCTTCACTTACGTAAGCTCCACCGCAAAAGCCGAAGAATTGCAAAACAGCCTCACGGCCAACGGCGGCAAGGCCCTGGCCATCAAAGCCGACAGCGCCGATGCCGACGCCATTCGCAGCGCTGTCGACCAGACCGTCAAAGCCTTTGGCCGCCTGGACATTCTGGTCAACAACGCCGGCGTGCTGGCAGTTGCGCCGCTGGAAGATTTCAAACTTGAAGACTTCGACCAAACCCTGGCCATCAACGTGCGCAGCGTGTTCATTGCCACGCAGGCCGCCGCCAAACACATGACCGAAGGCGGTCGCATCATCAACATCGGCAGCACCAACGCCGACCGCATGCCCTTCGCCGGTGGCGGTCCCTACGCGATGAGCAAATCGGCACTGGTCGGGCTGACCAAAGGCCTGGCTCGCGACCTTGGTCCACGGGGCATCACCATCAACAACGTGCAACCAGGCCCGGTGGACACTGACATGAACCCGGCCAGCGGCGACTTCGCTGAAAGCCTGATCCCGTTGATGGCAGTGGGCCGTTACGGCAAAGCGGATGAAATCGCCAGTTTCGTCGCTTACCTGGTGGGACCTGAAGCGGGCTACATCACCGGTGCCAGCCTGACCATCGACGGTGGTTTCGGCGCCTGATACGGGTCGGTCAAACGCAAATCAAATGTGGGAGCGAGCCTGCTCGCGATGAGGGAGTATCAGCCGACGTCAATCTCGCCTGATACACCGCTTTCGCGAGCAAGCTTTGCTCCCACAATTGATTGGACATCAAGCCCACTCAAGCGCCGGCAAACCACAGTCAGCGGGTCTGAAAGCCTTCAACGTACGAAGAATCCCGTCGGCGTGTGCGTATTTTTCATCGGCCATCGCCGCATCCGGAATCGCAATGGCGCTCATCCCCGCCGCTTTCGCCGCGGTGACACCGAAGGGCGAATCCTCGAACACCAGGCAATCCTCCGGTGCGACCCCCAAGCGGCGCGCCGCGGTCAGGAAAATGTCCGGCGCCGGTTTGGCTGCGCCGACTTCCGGGTCATCGGCCGTCACGATGAAATCGAACAGTTCAAACCAGTCACGGTGCAGGGTGGTTTTCTGGCCAAACGACTGACGCGAAGAGCTGGTGCCCACCGCGATAGGAATGTTGTTGGCCTTCAAATGCCGAACCAGTTCCTGTGCACCCGGCATCGCCAGCGCGGTCGGAAAACGCTCGCGCATCAGCGGCTCGCGAATCTTTAGAAACTCTTCGGCGGTAATCGGCAGATCGAGCGCCTCGACCACATAACGCGCCAGATCACCCGCGCCACGGCCAATGATGTTCTGTTTGACGCTCCAATCGAAAGTACGGCCATAACGCTGGGCGATGATGGACGTGACTTCGGTGTAAATACCCTCGGTGTCCAGCAGCAAGCCGTCCATATCGAAAATCACGGCCTTGATCGGGCCGATGTCGTTCAGCGGTGCATTCATCGCATCTGATCCGTTTTCAATGACATCCCAATGCGGCAAACGTACGGCCGGATCCGGATTTGATTAAAGGTTTCAGCAGCATATCGAGCGCGGGCGGCATAGGGCAACGAACAATGACAGACGGGTGAAAATTCACTCACCACGTTGACGACGTCATTTGGCGATTTCCCCTACAGCACCCGTCTCTTTCCCCGACTTCTTTCCTCCCGCATCCCACGCAAAGTCTCGCGAAATTTAATCAGTAGGCGCGAGAGGCTGCGAATGTTCGATCCTGACAAGGTTTTGGCCTTGAACAACGCCATCGGGCTGCTGGTCGTTGCCGCCATGAACCCTGCGCAACCCGACGTCGAAGCGCTGATCGCTGACTTTCGACTTTGCCTCAACAACTACGAGTCCTGGGCGGAAAGTTACTGGACAGGCTCTGCGCTAGAGGTCGAGCAAGTCTTCACGGTGGGTGAAGAGCACCAGCTCAGCGCACCGACTCATTCGACGGTCAGTTCTACCGTCGCCACCTGCCCCGCAAGCGGTCCTTTGACGCTGGTGCACCGGTTCGAAACCGCGCGCTTCGTCCCGATCGGCAATACGCCGTTGACGCTCGAACTGATAACCCAGGGGCGAGAAGGTGAGATCCGCCATGGCGCGCCGACTCACCACACCATCGGCCCCAGCGGCATCCTCGAAATACCTGAATGCTCGCGCGGCGAGCGTTACCGCATCACTTTTTTCCCGAACGTTTCCGCGCAACACGTCAAAGCACTTTATGCCTCCTATCAAAACGTCATCAGCGATCTGGAAGGTTGGCTGCGCAACGAATGGACAGCCGAGTTCGCGCCTTTGTGGGCCGGGTTTTCCGAAGCGGGTTTCAGCCAGCGTTACGGCATGCTGCAACAGGCCGACTGGCGCGGTTTCGAGCAGTCGCTGTTCGGTTTATGGGATGGCGTGAAGCAGGTTTATGGCTTGATCGCCGACCTGCAAACCAACAGTGAGAAGCTGCTCAAATACCTGACCGAGGGCGAGCTCGACACCCTGCTCAACGCCTCTGCAGACGCCATCGCCAGCCTGTTGATGATGCTGAGTGACGAGCCGTTGATGTTCATTCATCTCGCCGCGTTCACCAGTTGGCTGAGGATGCTGCCGCCGCAATACATCGCCGAAGTCGTCGCGCAAATTCGCACCGAACTATTGATTGGCTTCCTGCTGACCTGTTTAACAGGCCCGGCAGGTTTAAACGTCGGCATCAGCAGCAAAGTGCTAGGCAAGGTCGATTCGCCACGCGCCAGGCAATGGCTGGCAGCGGCCAGTCTGCGACTGGCGGAGCTCACTAATCGGTCCGACCTGAGTGCTCACGCAGGCGCACTCAAACCCTTGATGGTCACTGCGCGAAATGTCCCATTGAAGCCCGCTGCTTCGGTGCCGCTAACGATTCGCGCCGTCGACTCAAAGGTTGTTCGGGTGGACAATCCGTTAGTCATCGCCCGCCACCCCTCCGTCGCAAAAACCCGATTAAGCAAACAAGAACGCCAGGACGACGCGCCCGACCAAGCGAAGAATCCCAATGGTGACAGCGCTGATTGCGGGCCGCTGACGTGCACCAACGGCTGCCCCGTGTCGATGGTCACGGGCGAAGAGTTGCTCACGCTGATCGATGGTTCGCTGGACGGGATTTTGCCGTTCGACTTCACCCGGCTCTATCGCACCAGCGCAGCAGACATCGATTGCGGGCTCGGCTTCGGCTGGAGTCATTCCCTGTCCCATTCGCTGCACATCGATGCAGATAAGGTCATCTGGACCGACCACGAAAACCGGCGCACGACGTTTCCCCTGCCAACTGCCGAACGTCCGGCGATTCACAACAGCCTGTCCCGTGCCGCCATTTACAAAGGGGACGATTCGCAGGAACTGATCGTCGCCCTGGCCGGTGAGACCGCACGTTTTTTCCACTTCCGTGCAGGGCAATTGGCGACGATCAGCGATGCCTATGGCAACCGTCTGACGGTGCAGCGCGATTTCGCGAACAGAATCGAACGCCTGGACAATGGTGCCGGCCGCTCACTGCGGTTGCGCTGGGATCGTCGACACCTGGTCGCCGTCGACTATCAGAGTTTTCATCCGGCCCCCACGCTGCAAGACGCGTGGCGCACCGAGCAAGTCCTTGCGACCTACCGCTACGACGCCTGTCATCGCCTGGTAGCGGCAAACAACGCGGCCGACGAAAGCGAGCGGTACGACTACGACGACCAGAACGTCATTCTTCAACGGCAATTGGCCGGTGGGGCAAGTTTCTTTTGGGAGTGGGAAAGATCCGGCAAGGCGGCGCGATGCATCAGGCATTGGGCGAGCTTTTCGCAGATGGACACGCGTTACCTCTGGGACGACCACGGCGAGGTGGTGGTTAAGAACGCCGATGGTAGCGAAGAGGCTTACCGGCATGACGAACAGGCTCGTCTGATACGCCGCGTTGAAGCCGATGGCGGCGAGCATCTGAACACCTATGACAGCAAAGGACGGCTGACGGCCGAACAGACGCCACTCGGCGCGATAACCGAATACCGCTATGACGAAGCCGGACGGCTGATTGCTCATATTCCCCCTGAGGAGGAACCCACTTCCTACGAATACCGGAACGGCTTCCTGCACGCACGCCATCGCGCCAACGCGGTCTGGACGTATCAGCGCAATGCTCAGGGTGATGTGACCCGGGCGACCGACCCCGAGGGCCATTCCACCTATTACCACTACGACATAAAGGGACAGTTGCTGTTGATCCGCTACCCGGACAGCAGCGGCCATACCTTTGTACGAAATGCCTTGGGGCAACTGGTTGAAGAGACCTTGCCAACGGGAGGCCAACGACGCTTTTCCTACGACTGCCTGGGGCGTCGGATTACCCATCAGGACGAACACGGTGGCGTCACCCGGTATGAATGGGACGCAGTAGGACGTCTGCTGCAAACCACCTTCCCCTCGGGTGCCAGCCGCGCTTTCACCTACAACGCGTACGGCAAGATCACCGGGGAACGTTGCGAGCTGGGCCGCGTCACGCGTTTTGAGTACGCCGCGGACTTGCATCTGGTCAGTCGCCGGATCAATCCCGACGGATCGCAGCTGAAGTACCGCTACGACAATGCGCGACTGCTGCTGACCGAGATCGAAAACGAATCCGGCGAAAAGTATCAGCTGGACTACTGGCCTGGCGGATTGATCCGACAGGAAACCGGGTTCGATGGTCGACGTACCGCTTATGCCTATGACTTGAATGGGCACTTGCTGCAGAAAACCGAGTTCGGCGATGACGACTCGCGATTAGTGACCGGCTACCACCGCAATTCCGCCGGCCGCCTACTGGTCAAGACGTTGCCGGACGGGAAAAAAGTCGAGTACCACTACGATGCGCTCGGCCGCCTGACCCGTGTCGACGACAACAACGATCACCCGCTGGAATTCGAGTACGACGAACAGGATCGCCTGGTCTCCGAGCATCAGGGCTGGGGCACGTTGCGTTACCGCTACAACGCCTGCGGCCAGCTCGATCACATGCGCCTGCCGGACCACAGCAAACTCGACTTTCATCTTGCCCAGGGTGGCGCACTTGCAGCCATCGATCTCAATGGATCACGGTTGTCGTCCCACGCATTTATTGCCGGGCGTGAACGGCAGCGCCAGCAAGGTCTGCTCAGCAGCGATTACGAGTACGACGACCAAGGTCGGTTGACCGCTCAC
The DNA here is from genome assembly GCF_058145095.1 of Pseudomonas sp. MDV22-iso1. NCBI lineage: Bacteria > Pseudomonadati > Pseudomonadota > Gammaproteobacteria > Pseudomonadales > Pseudomonadaceae > Pseudomonas > Pseudomonas sp. MDV22-iso1. Next base: position 443,885 of record NZ_JBYVMF010000001.1, on the reverse strand, counting down.
GCTATCGGCCAGCCGTTACGCCCTCTTTACCGCCGAGATTATTCCTACAGCGCAAACGGCAATCTCGACAGCATTGCTGACACCCGAAACGGCAAGCGCAGCTATCAACACGACTTCCTTGACCGCCTGATCCGCGTCCACCACTCCCGCGAGCACCAACCGGAAAGCTTCGTTCACGACCCGGCAGGCAACCTGCTGATGCTGGATCGTCCAGGGCCGATTACGGTCAAAAACCACCGCCTGCTCAAACAAGGCAATCGCCAATACACCTACGACGCCTTCGGGAATTTGATCCGCAAGCGCCGAGGAACTGCGCCGGCACTGGTGACCGAGTACCGCTACGACTGCCAGCATCGACTGATCGGCATCACCCTGCCCAACGGCACGCAGGCCACCTATCGATACGATGCCTTTGGCCGCCGGATCAGCAAGATCGTCGATGGCAACACCACCGAATTCTTCTGGCAAGGCGACAACCTCGTCGCCGAAAGCAGCGCCGAGCACTACCGCAGCTACGTCTACGAACCCGGCACCTTCCGGCCATTGGCGATGCTCGACGGCAAAGGCCCGCGCAAAGCCTGCCCTTATTACTACCAACTCGACCACCTCGGCACCCCCCAGGAACTGACCGACTACAGCGGCGAAATCGTCTGGGCCGCCCAATACACCGCCTACGGCCGCCTGACCCGACTGAACCGCGATACGCACCAGGTTCTCGATCAACCGCTGAGGTTTCAGGGCCAGTACTTCGACGCCGAAACCGGCCTGCACTACAACCGGCATCGCTACTACAATCCGGACGTCGGCCGATACCTGACACCGGACCCGAAACGGTTGGCGGGTGGGCTTAACGGGTATCAGTACACAAGGAATCCGACGGGTTGGGTTGATCCGCTGGGGTTGAATGAGTGTCCCGGGCGGGATGGGTGTAAGAAGCCTTCGTTTGGGGATGAGGATCCGGCTGGGAAGGTTGGGGTTGATGAGGGGGCGGTTAAGGTTCCGTCACCTAAGGAAGAAGGCGATTATCTTTATCGGGGGGATCTTCGCAAACCAAATGAAATATTCGCTGATGGCTTCATCAGCCTTGGAGACAGCACCGATTTATTAATGCATGCGTTGGACAACAGAAACCCTTTGAGTAATTTTGTGAGCACCAGCACGGACCTTGAAGTAGGGATTGATTTCGGTACAAAATTCAGGACTACAAAGGGGTTTTTATATACATTGAATAAAATTGAAGGTCGTGACGTTAATAAAGAACTTGCTAAAAACGCAGGACACTACAGCTACGAACATGAGATCGCCATCCCGAATCTAATTAGAAGCGAAGACATACTCGGCGCCACACCATTAAAGAAAGATGGCTCCTATGTAGGATACTCCGTTCCAAACCCTAAACGGGACACAACAAAATGACCGTGAAAAAAATATCTGTATTGATAGATAACAAAATAGAAAAAGCGGTCTTGGATTATGACGAACATAAACTAACAATAAACCTGAAACTTAAAAACAAACCGGAGAGAAATTATAACGGCTTAGATCTTTACGATTGCTTTGGGAAAATACTCAAAGATCTGCCCAGTATAAATTTTTTATGTAAAGGTGCGAAACTCAATGTGCGCCCATCGACCATGTCATCTCAAATGACTGCTGGCATAATGGCCTATGACCACAAAATAGGAATGCCAGTTGATAGAACTGACATTGTGAATATTTTCGATTATGAAAACCAAAATATTATTAACGACCCGCAACTTCAGAAAGACTACTTCCTTCGATGGGTGAGTTCATTGAAGTAGCGAACTCTAGATTGTGCGCAACAAAACAGGCAAATCAATATAAGTCAACGAAAGAAAACGTAAAAAGAGAAGCTGTTCCGCAATCGAAAACATGCACTCCGAGATCGCATTAGAAAAATGCATAAACTGCCGTAAGTTAGCCCAGCAAAAGCCGGGCTACTTAGTCGGCCTAATTCATCCACCCGCCCCACCACCACTACTTGCACCACCCGAACTACTACCACTCGCTCCAGAACCACTCGACTCCTCAGAGCCACTCCCGGATCCGCTCCCCATCGAACTCCCACCACTCATCGACCCACTTCCCGTCCCAGGACTTGTACTACTCCCATTAGCATCACCCGCATTCCCACTATCAATACTGCCAGGCGGCAAGGCATTTCCGCTCGCTGAACCCGCATTCATTTCAGTAGAAGGCGGCATGCCGCCTTTATCGACCGGCGCATCGTTGCCGGAAGATTGACCAAACGCCACAAATGAACTGACCGACAACACGCCGGCCATTGTCATGGCTGTCAACGTTGACCTATTCATCATGCATCTCCTTAAAAAGACACTGTCCTGATGTCTGGCAGCGTTCGATTTTTAAAGGTGCCACTCAATCGACGAGCGGCACTAAGGACATGCGCGTTTCAGCTGGGTTCACCGGAGGCATCATCACCGGCTATATCGGGATCATCGGGGCTGGCTTCCACGTCGCCACGCTTGACATCGTCATTGGGGACTTGCTCAACGGCTGTGTCATCGTCCGGTGGACGTTGATCACGGCTTAATGAGTCAGTGGGTGATGGCAGTGGGTATTCGGGAGTTTCGTCAACGTCGGAAACATTAGGATCTGAGTTCATGGAGCACCTCTCAAGGGGCCTGAAAGGACAGGCCCTGAAAGTTCGAGAACATCGCAAAGCGCCGCGTTCGATCAAGTGGACGATCGGTCGGTCGACTATTGCTCGTCTTCGTCTAAATCCTCTTCTTCATACTCTGTATTTCCTACATCGCCCGCATCATCGGAATCGTTAAGCGGTACGGTGGCATCATCCATGAGTGATCCCGGATCTTCGTTACCAGGGTCATTGAGATCCTGCCCTTTATTTGGATCGTTGATGTAGGGAACACCGCTCGGTCCTTTTTCTTCATTACCTTCGGTTTCAGGCGTCATGGCATACCTCGCACGGATCGGCGTGAATTAGCGATGCTTGTTCTTGTGTTTATGTTTATTTTTATGGCCGCCGCCGGAATGGGAGCTGCCGTTGTCACTGCCCAGGTTATTACCGACTGCGCCACCTGCCGCGCCGCCGAGGCCCGCGCCAATGGTCGAACCGGTGGAGCCGCCCAGACTGTTACCGATCACTGAACCGCCCGCCGAGCCCAAGCCACCGCCAACGGCCGCTTCAGTGCGGCTACCTTTGGGGGCGCCGACAGCACTGCCGGCCGCGCCGCCGACACCGGCACCAATCGCCGCACCAGTGCTACCGCCCATCTGCCCACCGACGACATTCCCCAGCGCACCGCCAAGGCCACCGCCAACCGCCGCAGTACCGTCGCCGGCCGCCAGCGCCCCTTGAGCGAAGAACACGCCCAACACAAATGCAGACAACGTCAAACGGTGACAACTAAAGCCGCCCACTTCCTTGCCTTCGGTAGTCATGGTGTACCTCTCATTTGTTTGGGTTTGTAAAGGATTTGAGCCGCTGCAGAGACAAACGTTCATAAACGCAAAAACCCGGCACGAGGCCGGGTTTTTTTGGTCGATCAGGATCAGTGACGCTTGTGGCCCTTGGCAAGGTTGCTGCCAACGCCGCCGCCCAACGCACCGCCCAAACCTGCGCCGATGGTGGAACCGGTCTTGCCGCCGAGGCTATTGCCGATCACCGAGCCGCCTGCCGCACCGACACCGCCGCCAATGGCCGCTTTGGTGCGGCTGCCTTTACGTGCAGCAACGGCACTACCGGCTGCGCCTGCAACACCCGCACCAATAGCTGCGCCGGTGCTGCCGCCCATGCTTTGGCCAACCACGTTGCCCAGTGCGCCGCCCAGACCACCACCGATTGCAGCGGTGCCGTCACCGGCCGCCATTGCGCCTTGAGCAACCAAAAGACCCAGAACCAGAGCGGGCAGTGTTAAACGCATGACGAAAACCTCAAAAAATAGGGGGGAACCGAAAGCCGGGCATTGAATGCCTCAGCGGAGGAAACGTCCACACATATCCTCCGTTCTTCGAAATAGGCGACGGTTGGACAGCATTTTTTGAAAAGGTTTTATGACAGGCAAAAAAAAGCCCGCTGGGGAACGGGCTAGGTGTTGCTTTCTAACGGATGAGCTGAGAGTACGTAGGGTCGTGTGAAAAGTTTGTGAAAGATCCTGACTGAAACACGCTCTGTGACATTTTCTTAAGTTATAAAAAACCCCGTACGATGACGGGGTTTGACGAAGGGTTGCTTACTTCCTGGACGGTGCCGCTACCTTGGGTAAAAACTTGGCCTTAGGCCCGGGCCGCACCATGGCTTTCATCTTGCCGACTTTGATTTGATCTTCACCAAAGCTCGCTACGTACTCCGTCTGGCCACACTGCACGCAATTGTTGATCGGAAACTCGGACCCGTCGTCTTCGATATACGGTTCAGTCATCTTCTCGCCCCTTCAAAAGCGGGATCGACACCGGCAAGCCCTATTTGCCCGAAAAATATCGACCACCAAGGATTTTGAGACTAGCCGGTCATTACTGGACCTGTCATTCAGATGGCTTCATGCCCGACGAATGGACCGCTTTTTTATTTGGACAAATACCGAGCCAGCGCCTCGAATGCTGGCAACGTCACCGGATCATTCGCGGAGTTAGCCGCCACGGGATGGGAGGCGTAGCGAACGATCACCAGCTCGTCCTTCGGGTCCACATAGATGCGCTGCCCATAGACGCCTCGCGCCATGAATGCACCACCCTCCTTGTCCGTTACCCACCACATCGAGCGATAGCTCCAGCCTTTCAGCAGGTCATATCCCGCCTTGGCGAAAGCCTGTTTATCGGCTCCAAGACGGATGTCCTCGACCACCGCCTTGGGCACGATCTGCTGTCCGTTAAACCGACCGTCATTGCGCAGCATCTCGCCGAAGCGGGCCAGGTCCCGCAAACCAGTATTCAAACCACCACCGGCGAACGGCGTCCCGATCGAGTCCACGGTGAAATACGCATCCTGCTCCGCTCCCAGGCGACTCCAGATCCGTTCCGACATTAACTGCGCGACGTTACGCCCGGTCACCCGAGCGATCACCCATCCCAGAACGTCGGTGTTGATGGTCTTGTAAGCGAAGGCCTCACCGTGTTCGCCCTGTGGTTTTACCGTCTGCAAGAACTCGTAGTAACTTCTCGGACCGGTGTAATCCTTGGGTTTGGGCAACGGACTCCCGGCGTTTGCATGGGCCCAGACCTCCGCGTTCGGATCGGCATAGTCCTCGCTGTACTTGAGGCCCGTGGTCATGTCGAGCACCTGGCGCACCGTGGCGTTACCAAACGCAGAACTCGCCAACTCGGGCACATACTCGGCCACACGCTTGTTGGGGTCGATCTGGCCTTCTGCGACCAGCATGGCGCCCAAGGTGCCGACTACCGACTTGGTCACCGACATCGCGGCGTGCTGACCGTCCGGTTTCAGGACGCCAAAGTAACGCTCGTAGACCATTTTCCCACGGTGCATCACCACAATGCCGTCGGTGTAAGTGGCAGCAAGGGATTGCTCCCAGGTCATCGGCTCCTTTGCGCCCAACGGCGTAAAGCTGATCGCGTCGATGTCCTTGCGCAGCGCGCTTTCCAGCGCAACAGGCGCGCCAAGGCCGCGGGAAACGTTGATCGTGGGCATCAGCTGTCGAAAGTTCGAGACGCTCCAGCGCATCGCCGGGAACTGGAAATAGCTGCCATCTTCGAAACGCACCGTGCGATCGGCGGGAGGGGGTGAGCCGACCATCCAGCCCAGTTTCGCGGGATCGCTGGCAGTGGCGTCAGGGAACGCTGGCGGCGTGGAGGCGTTGGCGATCGACGAAAGAACGGAAATCAACAGAGCGGCCGCTGATTTGATAACAGGGTATGAGGCAAAAGCGTTGGGCATGAGGTCGAGTCCGTTCGATGAATTTGCAATAAGTCTAAAGCGAAAAGGCGTACGCAAGTTCCGACTCACAAACTATTCATAAATCAGCGGCGACTGAACGACCCGTTGCGCTTCGAGACGCTGATCGCGTTCATCAAGGGTCAACGACTGCACCACCACGCCTTCCAATTCGGTCTGATTTATCCATTCGAGCAGTACTTGCGCATCACGGCGCGATATCAGCGCATCCTTTGCCGATGGCGACAGCGCCAGCCGAGCGTCCAATGCCCCGCCGATCAATCAGCGCCCCCGCCACCACACTCCATGGAAACAGGCCCTCGGATTACACAAGCACTCCGCTGGATTCCATCCCCTCTCCACCCTCGTCCAAGTAAAGATCAACCAAATCATTGAGTCGGCAGCTTTTCCAACGCGGCACGCAGTTCATCAGCATTGGCAAATGCCTTCTGTGCCACCAGGGTGCCGTTTTCAAGCTGCAGCCAAAGTACCTTGTCTTCAGCTCCAGGGTAATTAGCTGCAACACTGCCATCGCGGTCGAGCACGACACGGTAGCTGTAATTACGCATGGACGGAATCGCAATGAACTTGCCGATCAACGAAGGCATTCGCTGCACATCAGCGAGGAAGATGACGTTACGTGCTTCCATATAGCCTTTAGGTTCATTTTCCAATGCAGCCTTCACCATCTTGGAGCCGTCCATACTTCGAGCTACCAGCAAGACGTGGGTTTTTTCGTCCAGGGTGTACGGTTGGTCGTGCTGATCTTGTAAGGTCCAGGGTGTTAGGCGCTCACCAATAGTGGCCGCCATGGCCTGCATGGACAGCGCGCTCAACAGCAGCACAAGTGCAATTCTCACCGTTTAATACCTCTTTATTCAGGACAAAGTATTCGAATCGTGTTTAGCCTGAAGGCCTCAGGCACGCGAGGAGGTATGGTATCTGCGCTGACGGGGTAACGATATCTGCATTGTTACGGGTCATGTCGAGAACGAAGAGGGACGCAAGATTAGATGAGTCTGGCAGCTTCCAGAGCTTATTCAGGCGCATGCAAGTAGTCCCTCGAACGAGTTGTATGAAGGACAACCCACCAATACCCACTAACGATGAGGGGACTGGCTCCAGAACGCTCACCGTCGGGAAAACGGACCAGAATTTCATAACATTCCGATTGGCTTTTTTTCAGACGCCAGAAACCACAAACCCCCGACTTTCTCTAGGAAAATCAGGGGTTTGTGTTTACTTAATGTGGCGGTGAAGGAGAGATTCGAACTCTCGATACAATTTCTTGTATACACACTTTCCAGGCGTGCTCCTTAAGCCACTCGGACACTTCACCGTATCTCTTCAAACAAGTTCTGTCTGTCGAGGCGCGCTAATGTAGTCGAAACCTTTTCCGATGGCAAATATTTTTTTCAGAATTTTCATGCGGTTAGCGATTTAGTGGTTCCGGCTGTCTGCACGCCATGGCATACCTGCCAATCTCCGGCTCGGCACGGCCTTCTATATAGAGGCGAAGGTCTGCCGGGTGTGGCTGGCCAAGCCTGGCGCGTGGGTAAAGGGTGACTGGCGAGTCAGTCACGGCGCTTTACCTGGCCTGCGACGGTGGGTAACGTCTGCTTCAACTTTCATACAAGGAATAGCGTCATGAGTGAGTTGATTTCCTACCACCTCGAAGACGGTATCGCGACCCTGACCTTGAGCAATGGCAAGGTCAATGCCATCTCGCCGGACGTGATTACTGCGTTCAACGCTGCGCTGGATCAGGCCGTGACTGATCGCGCAGTGGTGATCATCACCGGCACACCCGGCATTCTGTCGGGCGGTTATGACTTGAAGGTGATGACGTCGGGTCCGAAAGAAGCCGTGGCGCTGGTGACGGCAGGTTCAACACTGGCCCGTCGCCTGTTAGCCCACCCTTTCCCGGTGATCGTGGCGTGCCCTGGGCATGCAGTCGCTAAAGGTGCGTTCCTGCTGCTGTCAGCGGATTACCGCATCGGCGTCGAAGGCGCCTTCAGCATCGGTCTGAATGAAGTGCAGATCGGCATGACCATGCACCACGCCGGCATCGAACTCGCTCGTGATCGCCTGCGTAAGTCAGCGTTCCATCGCTCGGTCATCAATGGCGAGATGTTCAATCCGCAGAGCGCGGTTGATGCAGGCTTCCTCGACGTGGTGGTCTCAGCGGATGAATTGCAGACCACCGCGCTGGCGGCAGCTCGTCAGTTGAAGAAGATCAACATGACCGCGCACAAGAACACCAAGCTCAAGGTGCGCAAGACCTTGCTGGAGACGCTGGACAACGCGATCGTCCTCGATCAGGAGCATATGGGTTAAGTCCAAAGCTGCTCCATAGAAAAGCCCGACCGTCGTGTCGGGCTTTTTCTTACACGCTGTGTTGAAAAGCCTTCCACTGCTCTAGAACACGTCTGACCTATAAGTCGGAAACATGCGCTCAAACATCGCCTATCTCCTACCTCTATAGCGGCAATTGCTGAATAGAGTGCACATCCGTACACTGCGCCACCTTTCGTCTCGGTGGGCCAGTAGATGCTGTTTGTGTTTCGTATGTTATTGATGGGCCTGCACTTTATCCTGGCGGGTGTGCTGGGTGTGATTCTGGGTGTGTGCCGCCCGTTCAATCCGGACAACAGCCGCTTGTGCGCGCGTTTATACGCGTGGCCGGCCATGTGCATTTTGCGCCTGCGGGTAAAGGCGGAAGTCGGCCCCCTGATGGACAAGCAAGACAGTTGCGTGATCATCGCCAACCATCAGTCCAACTATGATCTTTTTGTGCTCGGCAACGTGGTGCCCCGTCGCACCGTGTGTATCGGCAAGAAGAGCCTGAAGTGGGTACCGCTGTTCGGCCAGTTGTTCTGGCTGGCCGGCAATGTATTGATCGATCGCGGCAATGCGCATAAGGCGCGTCAGTCGATGCTGACCACTACCCATACCCTGCAAAACAAGGACACCTCGATCTGGGTGTTTCCGGAAGGCACGCGCAATCTGGGCGAAGACCTGCTGCCGTTCAAGAAAGGCGCGTTCCAGATGGCGATCGCTGCCGGCGTGCCGATCATTCCGGTGTGCGTCAGCAGTTACGTCAAACACATGCGATTGAACCGCTGGAACAGTGGGAAGATTCTGATTCGCTCGTTGCCGGCCATTTCTACAGCGGGAATGAGCCTGGATGACATGCCCCAGCTGATCGCTCAGTGCCGCGAGCAGATGCGCGAGTGCATCGCCTCGATGGACCGGCAACTGCAAGCTGCCTGAAAACAAACCCGCCCTGTGCGGGTTTTCTTTTGCCGGCGAACTCTCCCGATTTTGCTGACTCTCAACCTGCAGACAAGGCTAAGCTGATCACTGCCTGCCACGGCCATTTGCCAATAAAAAACTGCCAAGAAGAAGTGAACCAACATCATGGGTAGAGTTGTTGCTGCTGCGGTTTACAGCGCGGGTAAGAAAGTCACCAATATCACCCTGGACGAAGGCGCAGCCTGGGCTGCAAAGCCTGACCACTTTGTCTGGATCGGCCTTGAAGAGCCCAGCGCTCAGGAACTGACCAACCTGCAACGGCAGTTCAATCTGCACGAACTGGCCATCGAAGATGCCCTGGAAAAACACAGCCGCCCGAAGCTTGAGAGCTTTGGCGATGCACTCTTTATCGTCACCTATTCGCCCATCCGTGATGATCAGGGGAAACTCGAGTTCATCGAGACTCATATCTTTGCCGGCAACGGTTACATCATCACCGCACGCAACGGCCACTCGGCGTCCTACGCCTATGTCCGGCAGCGTTGCGAAGCGCGCCCGTTGCTGCTGGAGCATGGCGAGGACTTCGTCCTCTACGCCATCCTCGACTTTGTGATCGAGAACTATCAGCCCGTGGGCGAAGCGATTCATGCCGAGATTGATGAGCTGGAGCGCAACGTGTTGTGCAGTGCGCTGAACGAACGCGACATCCAGAAGCTCCACGGCCTTCGCCGCGATGTCCTGCGTCTGCGTCGTTATGCTGCGCCGATGGTGGAGATCGGTGAGGAGTTGCAGAAGCTGAGTTTTCCGTTCATCGACAAGAACATGCGTCCGTATTTTCGCGATGTGCAGATCCACGTCACGCGACAGATGGAAGACCTGACCACCCTGGCGGACATTGCCAGTCAGACGATCGAGGTGGGGGTGTTGCTGGAGGCGTCGCGCCAAAGCGTGGTGCAACGCAAGTTCGCAGCGTGGGCGGCGATCCTGGCGTTTCCGACGGCAGTGGCCGGGATTTACGGGATGAACTTCCAGAACATGCCGGAACTGACCTGGCACTACGGATATTTTGCGGTGTTGGGGTTTATTGCCGTGGGGTGCGTGAGTTTGTGGGCGAGTTTCAAGAAATCGGGCTGGCTTTAAAAAAACCGTGTGGCGAGGGGACTCGCCACAACTGCTCACGCCACTTTAAACCGCTTTGGCTTCAGGCTTGTGCGCCACAAACCGCATCATCCATTCCGCCACAGTGGCACCGTGGTGCTGATGCTCAAGACTCGCCACACCTTTCTGATAAATCTGCTCGCCCAGCGCTTGCTGACGGATATCCAGCAAGGCCCGGGAGTAATCGTGAATGAATTCCGGATGGCCCTGGAAGCACAGCACCTGATCGTTGATGTGGTACGCCGCAAACGGGCAGAAGTCGCTGGACGCGATCACGGTGGCATTTTCCGGCAGTGCAGTGACCTGGTCCTGGTGACTGATCAACAACGTCAGCTCTTCCACCACCGGGCTCATCCACGGCGCCTTGGCCGCCAGTTTGTAGTTGTGCGTGCCGACGCCCCAGCCTTGGGTGGCTCGCTCACTCTTGCCGCCCAGCAACAGCGCCAGCAACTGATGACCGAAACACACGCCCAGCAATTTGTCGCCGCGCTCGTAGCGGTTCAGCAGATAGGTCCTGAGGGTTTCGATCCACGGATCGGTGCCGAAGGAGTCGGCTTTGCTGCCCGTTACCAAATAGGCATCGAAGGTCAGGTCGTCACTGGGGTATTCGCCCTGCATGACGTTGTAGACCGTGAAGTCGGCCGCGATAGGCTGTTGCGTGAACAGACGCTGGAACATCTGCCCGTAACCCTGATATTGGTCGACCAGTTCCGGACGCAGGATGTCGGTTTCCAGAATGCAGATGCGTAACGACATAAAAAATACCTGACACGTGATGGGAATAATGCACACCCCAAAGCCTGCCTCGAAACACGGCAACAAGGCAAGCCCCGAAAGCGTCATCCTCCCTTAGAACGTGCTTCCCTGCGCCGCCTTCTCCAGCAGTAATGCCGGTGGCGCGAAACGCTCGCCGTACTGCTCGGCCAGGTATTGCGCACGGGCGACGAAGTCCTTCACGCCGTACTGATTGATGAATTGCAGCGCGCCCCCGGTCCATGCCGCGAAGCCGATACCGAAGACCGAACCGACGTTGGCATCCGCCGTGGAGGTCAGCACGCCCTCTTCCACGCAACGCACCGTTTCCAGGGCCTGCACGAACAACAACCGATCACGCACGTCCTTGGTCGAAATCTGCCCGTCGGCTTTCTCGAAACGGGTTTTCAGTTCTGGCCACAGGTGCTTCTGTCCGCCGGCGGGGTATTCATAGAAACCACCCCCCCCGGCTTTGCCCGGACGCTTGTATTCATTAAGCAACAGGTCGATCACCGCGAACGCCGGGTGCTCGACCAGCGGCTTCCCTTCGGCCTGCAGGTCCTTGGCGGTTTGCTGGCGAATATGGCTCATCAGGCTCAGGGACACCTCATCGGAGATCGCCAGCGGCCCGACGGGCATGCCGGCCTTGCGCGCCTCGGTTTCGATCATCGGCGCGCTGACACCTTCGCCGAGCATGGCGATGCCTTCGTTGGTGAACGTACCGAAGACGCGAGAGGTGAAAAAGCCGCGACTGTCGTTCACTACAATCGGGGTTTTCTTGATTTGCAGGACAAAATCGAAGCCGCGGGCCAGGGTTTCATCGCTGGTATTGAGGCCTTTGATGATTTCCACCAGGGGCATTTTTTCGACCGGGCTGAAGAAATGCAGGCCGATAAACTTCGTCTGGTCCGCAACGGCGGTGGCGAGGCCGCTGATGGGCAAGGTCGAGGTGTTGGAGGCGATGACCGCGTCCACGCCGACGATTTCTTGCGCGGTCCTGGAGACCTTGGCCTTGAGCTCACGGTCCTCAAACACTGCTTCGATGATCAGGTCGCAACCGGCCAGATCAGCATCGTTTTGCGTCGGTAGAATCCGCGCCAGAATTGCTTCCCGTTGCTCGGGGAGCATCTGTCCGCGAGCGACTTTCTTGTCGAGCAAAGCTTCTGAGTGAGCCTTGCCCTTCTGCGCCGCCGCCAGCGTGATGTCCTTGAGCACCACGTCTATCCCCGCCGAGGCGCTGACAAAGGCGATACCGGCGCCCATCATCCCGGCACCCAGCACACCGACTTTTTTCGTCACGTAAGGCGCGAATCCCTGAGGTCGCGAGCCGCCGGCGTTGATTTCGTTGAGCTGGAACCAGAACGTGCCGATCAGGTTTTTCGAGACCTGACCGGTGGTCAATTCAGTGAAGTAGCGGGTTTCGATCAAGTGCGCCGTGTCGAAATCGACCTGGGCCCCTTCGACTGCCGCGCAGAGAATTTTTTCCGGTGCGGGCAGGCAGCCCTGGGTTTTGCTGCGCAGGATCGAAGGCGCAATGGCCAGCATTTGCGCGACTTTGGGATTGGAAGGCGTGCCGCCGGGAATCTGGTAGCCCTTTACGTCCCAGCGCTGCACAACGGCCGGATTGGCCAGAATCCAGGCGCGGGCCTTGCTCATCAACTCGTGACTGTCCGTCGCCAACTCGTCGATCAAACCGGCCTGCAACGCCTGTTGCGGCCGGACTTTCTTGCCTTCGAGCAGATATGGCAAAGCCTTTTCGATCCCCAGCATGCGCACCATACGCACCACCCCGCCACCACCCGGCAGCAGGCCGAGAGTGACTTCTGGTAAGCCGAGTTGTACGGAAGAGTTGTCCAGTGCGACGCGGTGATGACACGCCAGGCAGATTTCCCAGCCGCCACCCAGGGCCGCGCCATTGATCGCGGCGACCACCGGTTTGCCGAGGGTTTCCAGGGTGCGCAGCTGGCCTTTGAGGGTCAGTACCATGTCGTAGAAAGCTTTGGCTTCGGGCTTGCCGATTTTGATCAGTTCATTGAGGTCGCCACCGGCGAAGAACGTTTTCTTGGCCGAGGTGATGATGACGCCGGCAATCGAGTCTTTTTCAGCAACCAATCGGGCGACACAGACGGCCATGGCTTCGCGGTAGACCGCGCTCATGGTGTTGGCGCTCTGGCCCGGCATGTCGATGGTCAGGACGACGATCTGGTCCTGGCCCTTTTCGTAACGGATGGCTTCGGTCATGGCAATTCTCCTTGAATTCGGGGCTCAGAGGCGTTCGATGATGGTGGCAATGCCCATACCGCCACCGACGCACAGCGTCGCGAGGCCATAGCGCAAGTGCCGGGCTTCCAGTTCATCGAGCAAGGTGCCCATAATCGCGCAGCCAGTGGCGCCCAAGGGGTGGCCCATGGCGATGGAACCGCCGTTGACGTTGACCTTCTGCGGATCGATGGCCATGTCCTTGATGAATTTCAATACCACAGAGGCGAAGGCCTCGTTGACCTCGAACAGGTCGATGTCTTCGGCCCGCAACCCGGCCTTGGCCAAGGCTTTGCGCGTGGCCGGCGCGGGTCCTGTCAGCATGATTGTCGGATCGGTGCTGGTGACTGCCGTGGCGACAATTCGCGCCCGCGGTTGCAAGCCCAACGCCCTGCCCTTCGCCTCAGAACCGATCAGCATCAACGCTGCGCCATCGACGATCCCGGAACTGTTGCCCGGCGTGTGCACGTGATTGATCCGCTCCACATGGCTGTAGACCCTCAGCGCCGTGGCATCGAACCCCATCTGCCCCATCATTTCAAAGCTCGGTTTGAGCTTGCCCAGGCCCTCGAGCGTCGATTCGGCCCGGATGAATTCGTCGTGATCCAGCAAGATGATTCCGTTCTGATCGCGCACTGGCACCAGTGACTTGTTGAAGGAACCGTCCGCCCGAGCCCGTGCAGCCTTCTCTTGCGAATGCAGCGCGTAGGCATCGACATCCTGACGGCTGAAGCCTTCGAGCGTGGCGATCAGGTCGGCCCCTACGCCCTGCGGCGTGAAGTGGCTGTGCAGGTTGGTCTCAGGGTCCAGCGCCCAGGCGCCGCCGTCGCTGCCCATCGGTACGCGGGACATCGACTCGACGCCGCCGACCACCACCAGGTCTTCGAAACCTGAACGCACTTTCATTGCGCCGAGGTTCACGGCCTCCAGTCCCGATGCGCAGAAGCGGTTGATCTGTACACCCGCGACGCTCACGTCCCAGTCCGCCACCTGTGTCGCCGTCTTGGCAATGTCCGAGCCTTGATCGCCGATGGGCGTCACGCAGCCCAGCACCACGTCGTCGACCTGACTGGTGTCCAGGGACGTGCGTTGTTGCAACGCCGTCAGCAACCCGGCCACCAGGTTCACCGGTTTGACGCTGTGCAAGGCGCCATCAGCCTTGCCCTTGCCCCGGGGCGTGCGCAACGCGTCGAAAATCAAAGCTTCGGTCATGACGTCCTCATTTTTCTTGTTGTTGAGATCTTCCGATCTTTTGATCTTTGAGAAGCCTTCACCATAGGCCGAGCCCTCGCAGATTCAATGACCACAACGCTCAGCGAGATTGACGGACACGCTCAGACGGACGGTAGTGAGCTACCGGATTAACCGTTTCAGGTCACCGAGCTGTCTAGCAAAAGGGCGGCAAAGAAGCTGGCAATACGCCTCATGTCTTTTTAAAAGCATTGGGCGCTATATCCATATGAAATGGATCTAAGCCACGGGTGACGCGGGCCCTAAGGTGAACATGTACGAAGTTGTCGTCGGGTTTTGCCGAGGCGCTCGTCAGACAGGAAGTGAATCGCTCTGCCGTCATGGAAGCAATGCAGGCAGGCATCAGGAAATAACAATAAAGGCGGTCAAGCCATGTTCAAACAATCGAAAGTACGTCAAGCCGGTCTCATTCTTTTCGCCACCACGCTGTTGTTGATCTTGCCGAACCTGACCAAGGTGCTTGGCTAGAAATCTCTTAAAATACGGCGCAACTATTTTATCGCCTCATGAAAATGTGAATGGCTCGCTACCCGGGCCGACGTGGGTGTGCCAACCTTTGCGGCACTCCCACGACATGGACGGCGATCTTTTGAAAACGCTTCTTCTGCTCGGGGCCTTGCTGCTCAGCACGCCCCTCTTCGCCGCACAGCTGGAACTGCAGCTGGGCGCGAACCAACGCACCTGGCAAACCGAGGAGCTGCTCAAGCACCCAAACGTCCAGACCATCACGATTGCCAACGACGTTTCCTACAAGCGTGAAATGACCTATCGCGCGGTGCCCTTGGCGGCGTTGTTGACCGGCATCACGCCTGACGACCATCTGCAAGCCGTGGCGCTGGACGGGTTCGCTGCTGAGTTGGCCGCCGGGCCGTTGCTCAATAACAAGGGTGCCAGGGCGTGGCTGGCGATTGAAGACCCGGCCAGGCCCTGGCCGGAGCTGTCTGAGGGCAAGCACAGTGCGGGGCCGTTTTATCTGGTCTGGACGGATCCGCAGGCCGGCAATATCAGCCCTGAACAGTGGCCATTCGAGGTGGCAAGCATCAAACAACTGGCACCTGTGGCCGAGCGCTTCCCTGCCCTGTTACCTGATCCCGCGTTGAAATCGGACGACCCGGTGAACCAGGGGTTTGCGTTGTTTCAGAAAAATTGCCTGGCCTGTCATCGATTGAACGGTGCCGGGGATTCGCAGTTTGGGCCGGACCTGAACATTCCGTTCAACCCTACCGAGTATTTCGGGGCTGATTTCCTGAAGCGCTATATCCGCGATCCGCAGAGTCTGCGGCAGTGGCCGCAGGCGAAGATGCCGGGGTTTACGGAGCAGGTGCTGCCGGACGGGGATCTGGAGATGTTAGTGGGGTATTTGAAGCACATGGCTGGGCGCAAGGTTAAGCCCTGAAATCAGGTTGCCCGGGCCGCTACCTCGTGAGCAGACACCTACTGGAGAACACATTCTCCTGTAGGAGCTGCCGAGTGAAACGAGGCTGCGATCTTTTGATCTCGACCTTTAAAACAAGATCAAAAGATCGCAGCCTCGTTTCACTCGGCAGCTCCTACAAGGGATCGTCGGTGAACATAGAGTTGTATGTTGCACCGGACAATTGCGTCAGGAATTACTGCTCTTGCACCGAGATAAACGGCATCGGCGTCGGCGATACAAACACCTTCGCGTGCATCTGTTCACTCCCGCCGCCCCGGCGCATTCCGCGTACCGGGCACGCGTCCAGATAATCCAGACCCACCGCCAGTTTCAGATGCCGTTCTGGCCGCGCCAGCTCGTTAGTCACGTCGAAGCTATACCACGCGTCATCCAGCCAGGCTTCCGCCCAGGCGTGACTGGCCAGGTGCTCGCTGTTCTCGCTGTACAGATACCCCGAGACATAACGCGCCGGAATGCCCAGGCTACGGGCGCAGGCGAGGAAGGCGTGGGTGTGATCCTGGCAAACGCCTGAACGTCCGGCGAAGGCCTGAGCAGCGCTGGTGTCGACTTCAGTAGAACCCGGCGTGTACGTCATGTAGGCATTCAGGCCATGCATCAGGTCGATCAGTGCCGTGCGATCTCGACGCTTTTTGCACTCTTTGTCCGCGAACGCACGCAAGGCTTCGTCAGGCTCGGTCAAGCGCGTGAATCGCAGGAACGGCAGCGCCGATTGACTCTCGTGCTCGGCCTCTCGCAGCTCGTCGATATCGACCTGGCCACGGGCGCCAATGATGATCGCCTCATGGGGCTCGTCCATGGTCAGTACGTGCAGAATATTGCCGAACGGATCGAGTTGCGCACGCACCGGGCGCGGCAGGTCGAGTTGCCAGCTGAGCACGTGCTGCCGCTCGCTGTCGTGGGGTGTCAGCCGCAGGTACTGGATGCTCGCCCGCACCTGATCTTCGTAGTGATAGGTGGTTTCGTGGCTAATGGAAAGTCTCATGCAGCCTCCAGGTAAGAAGTGTGTATGGCGTTACCCAACTGGCGCACCAGCGGGATGAACTCGGTCAGCCAGGCGTGCAGGCCTTCGTCGAGAATTTCATTGATGCCGGTGTAGCGCAGGCGTGCATCCATTTCTGCGGCCAGGCGTTGCGCGGGACGTCCGTTGGCCCCGGGTAACTGGGCAAGAATCTGGTCGATTTCTTCCGTGCAGGCGCGCAGGGATCGTGGAACGTCCGCACGCAGCAACAGCAACTCGGCCACGTGCCGGGCACCGGGTGCATCACGGTAGATTTCGGTGTAGGCCTCGAAGGACGACAAGGCCCGTAACAATGCGCTCCACTGGTAATACGCGTGAGCCGTGCCGTCGCTCACGGCTTCCGCCTGATCACCGGCCATTTCGTATCGGGCGTCGAGCAGGCGCAGCGTGTTGTCCGCCCGTTCGATGAAGGTGCCCAAACGAATGAATCGGAAGGCATCGTTGCGCATGATCGTGCCGTAGGACGCGCCGCGAAACAGGTGGGAACGCTCCTTGATCCATTCGCAGAAACGGCTCATGCCGTAGCGACTCAGGCCCTGATCGGCAATCCCGCGAATTTCCAGCCAGGTGGCGTTGATGTTTTCCCACATGTCGGCTGTGATTCGGCCACGCACCGCATGGGCACTGGCCCGCGCCGCACCGAGGCAACTGTAGATGCTCGCCGGATTTGCTGCGTCCAGGGCGAAGAAATGCAGTAAGCGTTCGGCATGCAGATCGCCGTGGCGCTCGAGGTAATCGTCCAGGGTGCCGGTGATCAGCAGCGGCATCGCGAGTTCGTGCAACCCGTCACCGCGGCCATCCTGCGGCATCAGTGACAGGGAGTAACTGATGTCGAGCATCCGTGCGAGGTTCTCCGCCCGCTCCAGGTAACGCGACATCCAATACAGATCCGAGGCAGTTCTACTTAACATGGCAAGCTTCCTTCAATCCTCGACTACCCAGGTGTCCTTGGTTCCGCCGCCTTGGGAGGAATTCACCACCAAAGAGCCTTCGCGCAGGGCGACACGGGTCAAACCACCGGGCACGACCCGGGTTTCCCGGCCAGACAATACAAACGGACGCAAGTCGATGTGGCGTGGAGCAATGCCGTTTTCAACAAAGGTCGGACAGGTCGACAGCGACAAGGTCGGCTGCGCTATGTACGCGTGGGGCTTGGCCTTGATGCGTGCGCGGAACGACTCGATTTCCGCAGCGGTCGCCGCCGGCCCGACCAACATTCCGTAGCCGCCGGACCCCTGGGTTTCCTTGACCACCAGATCTGGAAGATTGGCCAGCACGTGGGAAAGTTCAGAAGGATTACGGCACTGGAACGTCGGCACATTCTTGAGGATCGGCTCTTCATCCAGGTAAAAGCGGATCATGTCGGTGACAAAGGGATACACCGACTTGTCGTCCGCCACCCCGGTGCCGATGGCATTCGCAAGCACCACATTGCCCGAGCGGTAGGACGACAGCAGCCCCGGCACGCCGAGCATCGAGTCCGGGTTGAACGCCAGCGGATCGAGAAAGGCATCGTCGAGACGACGGTAAATCACGTCGACGGCTTTTGGTCCGTCGGTGGTGCGCATGAACACCTTGTCGTCCCGCACGAACAGGTCCGCACCTTCCACCAGCTCAACGCCCATTTCCCGCGCCAGAAACGCATGCTCGAAAAATGCACTGTTGAAGCGTCCCGGCGTCAGCACCACCACGCTCGGGTTATCGATCGGGCTGGAGCTTTTCAGCGTGTCGAGCAGCAGGTTGGGATAGTGGTCGATGGGCGCAATGCGCTGGGCCGAAAACAGTTCGGGGAACAGCCGCATCATCATCTTGCGGTCTTCGAGCATGTAGCTGACGCCGCTCGGCGTTCGAAGATTGTCTTCGAGCACGTAATAGGTGCCGTCGCCGTCACGCACCAGATCGACGCCGGAGATGTGGCTATAGATATCCCGGTGCAGATCAAGCCCTTGCATCGCCAACTGGTACTGCTCGTTGGCCAGCACCTGCTCGGCCGGAATGATGCCGGCCTTGATGATGCGCTGCTCGTGGTAAAGGTCGGCGAGGAACATGTTCAACGCCTTGACCCGCTGGATACAGCCGCGCTCAACGACGCGCCACTCGCTGGCGGGAATGCTGCGCGGGATGGTGTCGAAAGGAATCAGACGCTCCGTGCCCTGCTCGTCACCGTAGAGCGTGAAGGTAATTCCGGCGCGGTGAAACAACAGATCGGCCTCGCGTCGACGTTGCGCCAGAAGCTCGTCAGGCGTCTCGGCAAGCCAGCGGGCAAACTCCCGATAATGCGGGCGGACCTGGCCGCCGGCATCGTACATTTCATCAAAATAGGTGCGGATCATGCCGTACTCCTTGTCACCCGGACATCTAGGCATCGCAAGGCCCGTGCCATCGGCATAAACGCTTTGATATCAATCGGTTGGATAAACGCCTCAGCCATACCGCACCAATCCTGTGCGGCAAATGCCCCAACCTGATCGCCCCCGCTCCATTGCGAAGCAATGCTGTCGCTATCACCAGCATAGTCAGAGTTGATTTCACTGCTTGGCTGAGGCCGCGGATAATTGGCGCATTCGCTGGAAAAGCTCACCGAACTTCCCTTTTAGCCGCCTGTTTTGGGCGGCTTTTTTTTGCCTTTTGAAATGTTATGAATCAAAGACAAGAGCAAAAGATGTTTATCAAGCGCAAACGAAAACGGCCAACCCGAAGGTCAGCCGTTGCTGAGTAATGTTGCTGTTCATAGTGTTATGCGAGTAGCCCTCGTACCTCCTGCTTCACGCCCCATCCTTCGATGATGCCGCCCAGAGGCTCAACCACCGCCTCGAAACCCTGCTCGAAATCGCCAATGTCATCGTAGGTGGCGTACATCACCTTGCTCAGTTCCAGCGCCCAGGCGCCGTCGTCGCGCACGCTGATTTGCGCATTCAAGGATTCACCACGGTAGTGACCTGCTGCTCTGCGAGCCCGCTCCTCGTCGGGAAAAATGGCGTAGAACTCGATGGGATGGAATTTTGAAAAGTCGAAACCGCCTTCTTTCATGCGGCGCAGCACGCTGCTGCTGATGTCTTCTTGATAGGCTGTGCTCATGAAACGTCCTCCTGAATCCGATGGATAGACTTTCCGTACTCCCGACGCCCTCAGCCGATTGGTGAGGGCGATACGACAACCAGGTTGCCGATGGGAACAAGCATGTAGCTGACAAGACCAGACCTTAGCGATCCAATCGCTGATCTCGCTTGCAGAGTAGCCCTTTGACCGAGCAGCTGCCAAGGCCTGTTATCAATGTGACAGGAGTTGTATCAGACGGGAGTAATGCCGAGGATTTGTATGCTGTTCTGGGTTTTGAGACTTTTGACGCTTGCATCATCGGTTCGCCCTTCCAGATCGTTCAGATCCAGTTCGGCAGCGACCGGCAGGAGACGGGCCTTGATGAGTTTGGCGGCGTGCTCGTTGTCCGGGCACTCGTCGCACTCAAAGACTTCGTCGACTGTTTCACCGTGATCATCCACGAAAGTGATTTTCCACTTTTGCATCACTGCCTCCTCGATAAAACCCGCAAGTGGGCTTACATGTATCTGGACTTTTACGCTGAGTGATCGTTCAAACGGATGCGCGCTGACATGAAAAAATAGAACGTGTGGGAGCGAGCCTGCTTGCGATGACGGCGGCATATTCAGCAAGCATGTGACAGACAGACCGCATCGCGATGCAGGCTCATTCCTACAGAGAAAAGTGTCGGATTTGCATGTTCGATCAGATCCGCACATTACCCCGTGGTCCGGCGATGGCCCAGATAATCAGGCCCAGAACCGGCAGCAGCAGAATCAGCAGCACCCAGACGATTTTCATGCCGGTTGATGCGCCACTTTTCAGTACGTTGATGATGGCCCAGATGTCCAGGGCGAGAATAATCAGGCCAATCAGACCGTTGAACGTGGAACCCATGGTGACGCTCCCTAAGAGTGGTTTGCCCTCTTAGGATAGCCGGCCCTCACAAGGGTTCCGTTTTATTAGCCGTTTGCTGGCTTAAACGTGGATGGCGACTTTGAGCGCTTCCAGGGATGGCGCAGCGGCAATGCCGATTTTGGCGCACAGCTCAAGCACGCGCGGTACATCGTTGCCGAACACGAGCACCACTTGCAGCTCGTCATCGAGCAGCTGGCTGAAGTTCATCAGCACATAGCCGCCATTCTCTTTGTTCATGCTGCCCATCTGCACCTGAATGCGATTAAGCGCGGTCAGGTCCTCGGTTTTGGCCAGCTGCTTGGGCTTGATGTTGAAGTCGACACCCGGGCCGAACGAGGCGACGATCTGGGCGAACAGATCCATGTAGGTGTCCGCCTGGAACAACACCGTCTCCGGCAGACTGCCCACCACCACCCATTCGCCCAACGGGATCGGGAAGGTGTCGTCGTAGTTGATGTCCGGATTGGCCGTCAGAAATGCCACTGGATCGGCGTAGGCCTGGGCCGCTTCGTCTGCCACCTTGAGGATTTCGTCATCGCTCATGCACCCGGAGCTGATTTTAGTGATGAGTTCGACGAGGGCGGCTTTCATGGGATGGAATCCTGTAGCGAGGGAATTTTGAAGGCGCGAAGGATAGCGCATAACGCCCGGCAATTCCCGTACACCGCCTCGCAGGGAACCTTGACGCACATCAAGATTCGTCGGCCTCAGTAGCGGCACAATAATGGCACCTTGCCGAAACTGTTTCCGCTATCAGAGAAGACCTCCATGGGTGCCTGGCTTAGCAACATCTCGTTGAAGTACAAATTCTGGGCGGTCAACGCCGTCGCCTTCGTCACCACCCTGTTGCTGGTGTTGTACGCCGTACAGCTCGAACAACAGGCGCGCAGTCACGCCGCCCAGGCGTCAGCCCAGGCCCAGGCACGATTGCTCAATGCCTGGCCTGCCGGGCAACCGCTGCCCAAGGTCGATAACCTGCTGACGTTCAGGCGTGGCGAAGCGCCGATGCTGGAGGGTCAACCGATACAGGAGCTGGCCAGTGCCAATGGCTGGGTCGAATTGAATTCGATGCCGGTGTTTGGCGATAACCCGCTGATGGGCGCCGACGTCTTCACCCGGACCGACGGCCAATCCGTCGCGCTGGTTGCGCATGGCCCGAGCCTGACCCAGGTGTTCGGCGAACGGTTCGCCAACTATGCGGTGGCGGTGTTTATCCTGATGCTGGCCATGCTGGGCGCCTCACAGTTGTTGATCCGCTTCCTGCTCAGCCAACTCAATACGTTGAAAGACGTGATGCTGCATGTTGAAAAAACCGGCGACCTGTCCGCGCGTGTCCCACTGGCTTGCACCGATGAAGTCGGGCAGATGGCCAGCGCGTTCAACGCGATGCAGGCCGGTTATCAGCGCGTGGTCACCACCGTTGCCAGCACTGCGCGGCACCTGGATGACGGCGCAGCGCGTCTGGCGTCGAGCATGGACGAGGTGCGTCACGGCATGCTCGGCCAGCAAAGTGAAACCGATCAGGCCGCCACTGCCATCAACGAGATGACCGCCACTGTTTATCACATCGCCCAGCACGCTGGCGCAACCCGCGACCTTTCGCAAACCGCTGACACCCTGGCCGGCAGCGGTCAGGCCGTGGTCAGTCGTGTGCAGCTATCGATTGCCGGGTTGTCTTCAGGGGTGCAGCAAACCGCCGGAATGATTCAGCGCCTGGCCGAGGACAGTCAGAAGATCAACGGCGTGGTCGGGGTGATTCACAGCATCGCCGAGCAGACCAACCTGTTGGCACTGAACGCCGCCATTGAAGCGGCTCGTGCCGGTGAAATGGGCCGTGGTTTTGCGGTGGTCGCGGACGAAGTGCGCAACCTGGCCAAACGTGTGCAGTCTTCGACAGACGAGATCACGATCATGGTCTCGGCGCTGCAAGCCGGAACCCGCGACGCCGTGGATTTCATGCAGGACAGTTCGCTCAAGGCTGACGAATGCGTGCAACAAGCGCTGGAGGCCGGCGCGGCACTGGCACAAATCACCAGCGCCGTGGCGCAGATGCGCGAAAGCAATACGCAGATCGCGGTGGCGGCCGAGCAGCAGAGCCAGGTGGCGGAAGAGATGAACCGGGCGGTGGTGAGTATCCGGGACGTGACCGAGAACACGGTGGCGCAGACCGTCAACTCGGCGACTACCAGCAATGAGTTGGCGGCGCTGGCAGGGGAATTGAGTAAGGCGATAGGGCAGCTCAAGCTGTAAGGGGCCCTTTGCGAGCAAGCTCCCACAGCTTGTTTTGTGTTGACTGTCCTTTTCGGGAACCCCACGAACTTGTAGGAGTGAGCCTGCTCGCGATGGCGGTGGGTCAGGCAAAGATGTTGTCGACTGACAGGACGCCATCGCGAGCAGGCTCACTCCTACAGTTTGTTTTGTGTCGACGGGCGCGATCAGCATCAACCCTTTGCCCATGATCGCTATCACATCGATAGCCAACCTCGATTCGCCACCCCTCCCCGCCGGGCCTATTCTTCAATCATGTGTTCAACACGGATTGAGGAGAAACATCATGGGTAAACGTCATCCCAACCTTCCCGCCTGGCAATGGCGTGCGTACCCGAACAATCATCAGCACCCGACCAATCTGGTGCTGCACCTGATTGCCGTGCCGCTGTTTATCGTGGCGTTTCTGCTGATTGTTACCGGAGTGTTCGGCCTGAACCTGGTGAACATCGCCATTGGTGTCATCGGCCTGCTGGCAGCACTGGCCCTTCAGCGCCATGGCCACCAGCTCGAAGAGCAAGCCGCTGAACCGTTCAGTGACCGCAAAGATGCGCTGTCGCGTTTGTTTGTCGAGCAGTTTGTGACCTTCCCGAGGTTTTTCCTCAGCGGCGGCTGGTGGCGCGCCTGGCGTGAGCGCCACCGCCGCCATTGATCAGGCGAAAATCGTCACGGTTTGCCGACTCATCGCAATCAACTGCCCGTCCGCGCTCCACAGCTTCGCGGCTGCATGACCGTAGCCGTCAGCGGCGTATTCGATGTCGACGAGGTACTTGCACCAGTCCAGCGTGCTCAGTTCAAGGACCGGCTGGACGAATTCGATGGTCCAGGTCAGCGTGCTGCCCATCGCCGGTTTTTTCAGGTGCGGCAACAACGCCGGCGGCCAGGCATCGACCAGCGCCAGGATATGCGACTCGCTGACAGGCTCTTCTTTCACGTCCCCGCGTAAACGCACCCAACCGCCCATTTCCCGCGACGTGTTGCCGGTGAACGGCAGGCCACCGACGCTCCAGCGCATCGCCAGATGGCGCATGAATTCCGGGGTGATGCCCTTGATGTACGGTAACTCCTGGCAGTTGTCCCAGTGTTTCATTTCCGGCGCGGGTTCGGCGGGTACCGACACTTCGGACGGGCGTGACGCACCGAAGCTGCCCTGGATCAGCGTTACGACCTGCCCCTTCTGCATGGCCCGGCCCAGCACCTGACTGACGGCCTTGCCTTCGCGCAAGACATCCACTTCAAAACTGACTGGCACGTCCGGCTCGACCGGCCCGACAAAGGTGATTGCCAGCGATCGTACCGGGCGATCGGCCGGCACTTTGGCGCGCATGGCTTCATATTGCAGCGCGGCGACAAGGCCACCGAAACTGGCGCGCCCTTGAGCCCATTCAGCCGGAATAGACAGCTCCAGCGGCTGGCTGCGGACGGCGTCGAGCAGATCGGAAAAACGCATGAAGACCTCGGAGCAGAAAAAGAATGGAGGAATGTTAACCAGCCAGAGAGGGCGATACAGCGCTTATACCGGCCAAAAGCACTGACATAAGAGCCTTGGATGCAGGGTCGCGTTCGGACGATCCTATGCACGCGGTTCCCTGTAGGAGCTGCCGAAGGCTGCGATCTTTTGGTTTTTGGCTTATTTGACGGCGCAGAAGATCAAAAGATCGCAGCCTTCGGCAGCTCCTACAGGGGACCGCGTTTATTCCAAAAAAAAACGTACGCAGACAGAGTGTTCGACAGCCACAGGGGGACCGCGTGGTTTATTTGAAGCAGGCAGCGCTGAGTTTGTCGAGAACCCGATCGGCGCTACGTTCAGCCTCGGCCATGGTTTTGTGCCAGGTCGCGACGCACGGTTGCAGATCCGCTTCCTCTTCGGCATGGGCCAGCCATTGCCAGCAATCGTGCCAATCGCCCAAAGCCCCTTGCGCCGATTTCAGTCGCGGCATCGCCGCTTTCGGCAGGCGATCCAGCCCGGGATAGGATTCGATGCCATAGCGCACGCGCTTGATCAGCAAGCGCAACCGATGACGGTCGTGGGCCGGATCGTGCAGCGCTTCATCGAGTTTTTTCCACTGTTTGGCCAGGCGTTTTTCAACGCGCTTGCGCAATCCCTTGAGCAAACCCTGGCGCTGGGAGGCCCGAAGAAAGCGCGAAAACGCATCGATGATCATCAGCAGCTGCGCAAGCTCGGGACTCGCGGCCACGGCGGGATAGGCTTCGGCCATCTGCGCCATGCGCCGTTGCGCCGCTTGCGGTTGATCATGCTCAAGCAGATAGGCCGCCAGCACTTCCCGATCACGTAGCGGTGTGGTCAGGTCGCCCACCCCGGACGCCGCCACTTCCAGCTGTTCGACACCCGGCAATCCGCGCAACGGTCGCAACAAGCTGCGCAAACGGCGCACCGTGGTGCGCAGGTCATGCAACGCTTCCGGGTCCGTCCGGGCATTCAAGCGTGCCTGACAGGCCATCAGACGGACTTCAATGCCCAGTACCTGAGCCACTAACCGATCAACCAACGCAGACATCGCTTTCTCCCTGATTCGAATGGCCCTGGAGCATCACATCATGCCTTATCGCCCGGCGCGTGACTCACGAATGTAGAAGCGCGCTTTCTCGGCCTTTTTGGTGCAGCCTTCGTACGCCTCGAACTGCTGCTGGGTCTTGGCGCCCGTCAGCAGGGACAGCGCCTTGGAGTAGCTGACCGTACCGGCGAAACCCTCGGCCTTGGCCAGGTCCAGCTCATGCCACGCCGCATCGATACCGCTGCCGCAGCTTTCACGGTACGCGGTTTTGCCGGCACAACCGGCGAGCGCCAAGGCAATCATAGGTACACAGATCCAGGCTTTCATCACTCACACCTCAAAGATAGGTAAACAGTCGTGCAGGTAAGACGGTCTGGCGCAGGAAAAGTGCCTTGGCCCCACTGCTGAAACTACAGCGCTGGCGAGGATACTCATCTGGCGCCACGGGGTGTCGAAAAAACGACGTCTTCACCCTCTCGAGCGACCTTGGCGATTGTAGCCTGCCCCCCGTTGGGTGCATTGTTAAACCTTGTCAGACGAGGGCGATTCATGAAAAAGCGTGTCGCACTGGTACTGGGCTCAGGTGGCGCCCGGGGCTATGCCCATATCGGTGTCATTGAAGAGATCGAAAGACGTGGTTATGACATCGCGTGCATCGCTGGTTGCTCCATGGGGGCAGTGGTTGGCGGGATCTACGCGGCGGGAAAACTCAACGATTATCGCGACTGGATCGAGAGCCTGGATTACCTCGACGTCTTGCGGCTGGTGGACGTCAGTTTCCGCCTGGGGGCAATTCGTGGCGAAAAGGTGTTCGGGCAGATCCGCAAGATCGTCGGCGAGATCAATATTGAAGACCTGCGCATTCCGTACACGGCCGTGGCCACGGACCTGACCAATCAGCAGGAAATCTGGTTTCAGGAAGGTTGCCTGCATCAGGCGATGCGGGCGTCAGCGGCGATTCCCAGCCTGTTCACGCCGGTCATGCAGGGCAATCGCATGCTGGTGGACGGTGGCATTCTCAACCCCCTGCCGATCGTGCCGGTGGTGTCGAGCCATTGTGACCTGATCATCGCGGTCAACCTCAACTCCACCAACCAGCGTCACTACCAACTGCCTGTGATCCAGCGGCCGGCAGCGTTCAAAAGCCGTTTCGACAGCTTGATCAATTCCCTGGGCTCGAAGCTGCCGTTCCGCCGTAAGCAGGCGGAGCAATTGCTCGCGCTGGAACAGGAAGCGCTGAAAGCGCAAGGGGCGGATATCAATCCGTGGATCGAGTCCGCCGAACCCGAAGCGCAGCAACCGGCTGCGGCGCCGGAATCCACGGGCGCGCCGAAGTCTGCCACGGGCTCGTTCATCATCGATAACGTGGGGCCGGCGTCCCTGCTGGATTTGATCAACCAGAGTTTCGAAGTGATGCAGACGTCTCTGGCGCAGTACAAGATTGCCGGCTACCCGCCGGATATCCTGATCAACGTGCCGAAGCGGGTATGCCGGTTTTTCGAGTTCTACAAGGCGCCGGAATTGATCGCTCTGGGGCGGGAGATTGCTCGGGATACGATGGATCGGTATGAGGCTGAGCAGTCGCGGGATTCTTGAAGATCCTCGGTGAATGTCAGGGCCTCATCGCGGGCAAGCCCGGCTCCCACAGGTTTTGCGATTATCACAATAGGTGTGAACGATGCTAATCCTGTGGGAGCCGGGCTTGCCCGCGATGGGGACCGATCAATCACTGCAAAATCTAAAGGTTATCTTCACTCAACAACCGATACCCCACCCCCGCCTCGGTCACAATAAACCGTGGCTGTGTCGGATCATCCGCCAGCTTCTGCCGCAAATGCCCGACGACAATGCGCAGGTAGTGGCTGTCTTCGGTATGCGTCGGCCCCCAGATATCCTTCAACAATTGCTGCTGGGTAATGACCCGCCCCGGATGCCGTGCCAGCTGTGCGAGCACCGCGTATTCCTTGCGGGTCAAGGCGACTTCGACGCCATCGAGCAACACCCGGCGATACGCCAGGTCCACGGTCAACGGCCCGAAGGTCAATGCCGCTTGCTGTGCTTCACCCGCCGGCGCCTGACGCAGCAACGCACGCACCCGCGCCAGAAACTCCTGGATGCCGAAAGGCTTGGTCACGTAATCATTGGCACCACCGTCCAGCGCTTCGACTTTCTGCCCTTCGCTGGCGCGTACCGACAGCACCAGCACCGGCACCGCCGACCACTCGCGAAACTCGCGCAACACCTGCTGACCGTCCATGTCCGGCAGGCCAAGGTCGAGCACCAGCAAGTCCGGTTTGTTCAATGCAGCCTGCGCCAATCCTTCAGTGCCGGTACCGGCTTCCAGCACTTTGTAGCCCTGGGACACGAGACTGATGCGCAGGAATTTGCGGATCTGCGGTTCGTCGTCGATGACCAAAATGGTCGCGGTCTGGCTCATGGTTTCTGATCGCAGCTGGGAAATGTGCAAAGGGTATCAGGCTTCATCTTCAGCGCTCAGCTTCAAATGAAGGCTGTTCTTGCAGAGGCAAGTGCAAGGTGATGCAGGTGCCGCGCCCGTCTATCCCGTCGGCGACACTGATTCGCCCACCGTGGGCACCAACCATCCCCTGACAAATCGCCAATCCCAGACCGGTGCCCTGCCCGCCCCGATCACCCCGTGCGGCGGTGTAGAACATGTCGAAAATCTTCGCTCGCTCCTCTTCCGGAATACCGGGCCCTTCATCGCTGACCGAGAAAAACAATTCACTGTCGTCGGCACCGGCACGCAGCAACAGTCGCCCGTGAGCCGGTGAAAAACGCGCGGCATTTTCCAGCACATTGACCAGCGCCTGTTCGATCAGCGCGGCGTGGACAAACAACAGCGGCAATTGCGCCGGCACTTCGGTGCTCACCTGCAACGGCGCGAGCACGGCGCGCAGGCGGTTCAGCGAACTGCCGACGATGTCCGCCGGCGACACCCAATCCCGCGCCAGCTTCAGCGCGCCGTGGCCGAGACGCGTCATGTCGAGCAGGTTCTGAATGTAGCGATCCAGACGCTCGGCTTCATCGCGCGTGCCTTCGAGGAGTTCGCGACGATCCTCCAGCGGGATGGCTTCACCCAGCGCCAACAAGCTGTCGATGCTGCCACGCATGGACGTCAGCGGCGTGCGCAAATCGTGGGACACCGACGCCAGCAGGGCGCTGCGCAGTTGCTCGGTTTCGCCGTGCAGGCGTGCTGCTTCCAGGTCCTCAGCCAGTTGCGCACGGGCCAGTGCCTGGGCCAGCGGCTGGCTCAACGCGGTGAGCAAACGTCGACGCTGGCCGCTCAAGGTCTGACCCTCTTTGGCGCAGACGCCGAGCAACGCCAGCGGACCGTCTTCCACCGACAGCGGCCACCACCACCAGCGCCCGAACGGCAATGTCCCGGTACCCGCACCTGCCGGTTGATCGTGCTGCCAGGCCCAATCAGCCGCCGCGCGTTCGGCCTCGGAGAAGGTCAACGGGCCACCGGTTTCAACCTTCCAGCCGCCCTGCCCGTCCTGATTCAGCAGGCACAGTTGAACATCGCTCCAGCCATTGAGGTGCTGCGCCGCCGCACTGACCACCGCCTGGCGATCGGTCGCGGCCGTCAATTTGCGCGACAGGTCGAGCAGTTCGCTGGTCTCTTCCTGCGTGTCCCGCAGTGCCTGTAGCTGTCGCCGTTGGCGCGCGGCGAGATTGCCCGTGAGCGCAGCCATCAGCAGAAAGAACAGCAAGGTCAGCACGTCTTCTTCGCGCTGGATGCTGAAGGAAAAATTGGGCGGGATGAACAGGAAGTCATAGGTCAGAAATGACATGGCCGCGCAGGCCAGCGCCGGTCCGAGGCTGCTGCGCACCGCCACCAGTAACACCGCCGCGAGGAACACCAGCGAGATGTTCGGCAGCGGCAACACGCTTGCCACGCCCCAGGCCAGCGCACTGGCGAGCAACGTCGCCACCAGCGCCAATGCGTAATCAAACCACACCAGCGCCTGCGGCGATCGCTGGCGTGGTGCGTGCAGTTCGTGATCGCTGTCGAGGACGTTGATTTCCAATCCACGGGCATCGCGCAACAGACGCGAAGCCAGGCCGCCGCCGAACAAACGTCGACGCAAACGTTGCCGGGATTGACCGACCAGTACCAGGCTGGCGCGACGCTCGGCAGCATGCTGGATCAGGGTTTTCGCGACTTCTCCAGCCCGTAGCAGCACCACCTCTCCGCCCAGGCGTTCGGCCAGTTGCTGGGCACTTTGCAGGCGCAGGCGTGACTGCTCGTCGCGCACGCTGCCGTTGTCCACATGCACCAGGCTCCACGGCAGATGCCGCCGCTGAGCGACCCGACTGGCATGACGCACCAGGCGCTCGGCCTGTTGATCACCGTCGACGCCCACCAGCAAACGCCCGCGCACCGCGGGCGCTGCCTGGCCCAGTTGGCGGTAGCCCTGGGCCAGATCATCGTCGACCTGGGCGGCGGCAGTTTGCATCGCCAGCTCACGCAGGGCGGTGAGGTTGGTCTGGGTGAAGAAGGCATCGATGGCGGCGCGGGCCTGTTCCGGCACGTAGACCTTGCCGTCGCGCAGACGCTCGAGTAGCTCGCGGGGCGGCAGGTCGATCAGCAGCAGTTCGTAGGCTTCCTGCAGCACCCAGTCCGGAAGCGTTTCGCGAACCTGCACGCCCGTGATGCCACGCACTTGATCGTTGAGGCTTTCCAGGTGCTGGACGTTGACCGTGGTGAACACATCGATGCCGGCGGCGAGCAGTTCCTGAATATCTTGCCAACGTTTCGCGTGGCGACTGCCAGGGGCGTTGCTGTGGGCCAGTTCGTCAACCAGCACCAGTTTCGGCTTGGCCGCAAGCAAGCCGTCGAGGTCCATTTCTTCGAGCATGACGCCCCGGTATTCCGAGCGCACCAACGGCTGTTGAGGCAGGCCACCAAGCAGCGCTTCGGTCTCGGCACGACCGTGGGTTTCAACCACGCCAGCGATGACTTTCACGCCCTGGCGCAACTGGGTGTGCGCCGCTTGCAGCATGGCGTAGGTCTTGCCGACACCGGGGGCGGCGCCGAGGAATACTTTGAGCCGGCCACGGCCATCGCGGGGTAAATCGGCTAACAATGCGTCGGCTCGGCCGGAGTCGCTCATGCTTTCATTTCTCTTTTTTCAGGTAAGGACGTGGCGTTTGTTCAGCCGTCATCGCGAGCAGGCTCACTCCTACATTGGATCTTCAGTGCACATGAATCCTATGTGACAGAGGATCCTTTGTCCGCCGTATGAGCGGCCTGCTCGCGATTGCTGGCACCACCGATCTACAGGTTCTCAAGCGCCATGTTCAGCGCCAACACATTCACCACCGGCGGCCCCACCAAGGGCTGCTCGATGTTTGCATTCATCAATTGCTCAAGCGTAGACACCGGCAGATTCCGCGCCGCCGCAACACGCGCCAGTTGATAGCTAATCGCCGCCGGTGGCAAGTGCGGGTCGAGGCCGCTGCCAGAAGTAGTGAGCAGTGCCAGAGGCACCGGTCCCTGCCCTGGCACCACCAGCTTGCTGGCGTCGTCGATCACCCGAGTGGCCAGGGCCGGATTGCTCGGCGAGAGGTTGCTGGCGCTACTCGAAATTGTGGCGAAGGCACCCGCGGATGGACGTGGATGGAACCAGCTGTCACCGGTGAAATCCTGGGCGATCAGCGAAGAGCCACGGACCTTTCCGGCCTCGTCTCGTACGAGGCTGCCGTTGGCCTGGTCGGGGAAAGCCACCTGGGCCACGCCGGTGACGACCAGTGGGTAGGCGACGCCGGTGATCAGGGTCATGAGGACCAATAGGCTCAGGGCCGGACGTATCATTGTGGACATTTCAAAATCCTCGAAATAGAAAAACATTTATCAGGGACACACATCACCTGTGGCGAGGGGATTTAGCGAAACGTCGCACCGCCCCGTTGGGCTGCGCAGCAGCCCCAAAAAGCTTTGACCTCGTTTCTTCCAACTCGCCGCATCCAATGGGTTGAGGACTGCTGCGCAGCCCAACGGGGATGAATCCCCTCGCCACAAAAACACCACCGCACCGCCGTACCGGTCAAACCAGATTTAACGCCGTGAGCAGCATGTCGATCGCCTTGATCCCCACGAACGGCACCAGTAACCCGCCCAAGCCATAGATCAACAGGTTGCGTCGCAACAGCGCCGCCGCACTCGCCGCTTGCACCCGCACGCCGCGCAACGCCAGCGGGATCAACACCACAATGATCAAGGCGTTGAACACAATCGCCGACAGAATCGCGCTCTGCGGGCTGGTCAGGTGCATGACGTTCAGCACACCCAGTTGCGGGTAGATCGAGGCGAACAACGCCGGCAGGATCGCGAAGTATTTGGCCACGTCGTTGGCGATGGAAAACGTTGTCAGCGCGCCGCGCGTCACCAGCAGTTCCTTGCCGATTTGCACCACGTCCAGCAGCTTGGTCGGGTCGCTGTCGAGGTCGACCATGTTCGCCGCTTCCCGAGCCGCTTGAGTCCCGTCGTTCATCGCCATGCCGACATCCGCCTGGGCCAGCGCGGGCGCATCGTTGGCGCCGTCGCCGCACATCGCGACCAGTCGACCGTCGTTTTGCTCGTGGCGAATGCGCGCCAGTTTTTTCTCCGGCGTCGCCTCGGCCAGCACGTCGTCGACGCCCGCCTCGGCCGCAATCGCCGCAGCGGTCAACGGGTTGTCGCCGGTGACCATGACCGTACGAATCCCCAGTTTGCGCAGCTCGGCAAAACGCTCACGAATACCGGGCTTGACCACGTCCTTGAGGTGTATCGCGCCGAGCAATTTTCCGTCGGCGCACACCAGCAACGGCGTGCCGCCACTCTGGGCAATCTTGTCGATTTCCCGGGACAGCGCCGGTGCAAGATCAGCGCGTTTCAGGCCGACGAACGCCAGCAACGAATCCACTGCACCTTTGCGATACACGCGGCCTTGATAGTCGACACCGGACAGGCGCGTCTCGGCGCTGAAGGGCACCGCCGTCAGGGTTTCAGCGGATGGCTCTGGTTGTGGATGAAGGCCGCGCAGGTACTCGACGATGGATTTACCTTCCGCCGTGTCGTCCGCCAGGGAGGCGAACAACGCGCCCTCCGCCAGCTCCTTGCTGCTCACCCCTGGCGCCGCATACACAGCCGTGCAGCGACGGTTGCCGAAGGTGATGGTGCCGGTCTTGTCCAGCAGCAAAACGTGTACGTCCCCCGCCGCTTCCACGGCGCGACCGGACTTGGCAATCACGTTCAGGCGCACCAGTCGGTCCATGCCGGCGATACCGATGGCGGACAACAGACCGCCAATGGTCGTCGGAATCAGCGTGACCAATAACGCCACCAGGAACACCAGCGGCAGGCTGCCATTGGCGAAGTGGGCAAACGGTTGCAGGGTAACGACCACCAGCAGGAAGATCAGCGTCAGGCCGATCAACAAGATGTCGAGCGCGACTTCGTTCGGGGTTTTCTGGCGTTTGGCGCCTTCGACCAGGGCGATCATGCGGTCCAGGGTCGACTCACCGGGGTTGGCGGTGATCCGCACCAGCAGCCAGTCCGACACCAGGCGAGTGTTGCCGGTCACTGCCGAACGGTCGCCACCGGACTCACGAATCACCGGCGCGGATTCACCGGTAATGGCCGCTTCGTTGACGGCCGCAATGCCTTCAATAACCTCACCGTCACCGGGGATCATTTCCCCCGCTTCGACGCGCACCACGTCGTCCTTGCGCAGGCTGGTGGCGGGCACGATCTGGAAGGTGCCATTGGCGGTCTTGCGTCGAGCGCTCAAACCTTCGCTGCCGGCTTTCAGGCTGTCGGCGCGGGCCTTGCCGCGTCCTTCAGCCAAGGCTTCGGCGAAGTTGGCGAACAGCACGGTAAACCACAGCCACAAGGCGATTTGCGCCGCGACGAAAGTGGGTACCGCCGCATCTGGAATGAAGCACAAAACGGTGGTCAGGATCGCGGTCAGTTCAACGACCAGCATCACTGGCGCACGCTGCAGCTGGCGTGGGTCAAGCTTGACGAACGCTTGCACGAGCGCCGGGCGCCAGAGGGCCGAGATCGCGGTTTTCGGTTGTTCCGGCGCCTTGGCGGCGGCCGGTTTGATTGCGGGCATATTCATCATCAGCTCCTTAAAAGAACCAGGCTCAGAAGCCCATGCTCAAGTGTTCGGCAATCGGACCCAGCGCCAGGGCTGGCAGGAACGTCAGGCCGCCCACCAGCAAAATGGTCACCGTCAGCAAGGTGACGAACAACGGGCCATGGGTCGGAAAGCTGTTCTGGCCGATCGGGGCGGATTTCTTCATTGCCAGGCTGCCAGCCAACGCGAGCACCGGAAGGATGTAGCCGAAACGACCGATCAACATGCCCAGGCCGAGCATCAGGTTATGGAACGCGGTGTTGGCACCCAAACCGGCAAACGCAGAGCCGTTGTTGGCACTGGCCGAGGTGTAGGCGTAAAGCAACTGGCTGAATCCGTGAGCGCCCGGGTTACTCACCGCAGCGACCGGACCTGGCAGACTCGCCGCGATAGCACCCAGCACCAGCACACCCACCGGCATTACCAGCAAGGTCACCACCAGTAACTGGACTTCCCGGGCCGCCAGTTTTTTGCCGAGGTATTGCGGCGTGCGACCGATCATCAGGCCGGCGAGAAACACCGCGATCAGTACGTTGAGCAACATGCCGTAGAGCCCGGCGCCGACGCCGCCGAAGATCACTTCGCCGACCATCATATTGACCATCGCGACCATGCCGCTCAGCGGGTTGAGGCTGTCGTGCATGCCATTGACCGAGCCGTTGGATGCAGCCGTCGTGGTGACCGACCAGAGCACCGTAGCGGTGGTACCAAAGCGTGCTTCCTTGCCTTCCAGCGGCGCAGTCTGTTCGACGGCGACGTTGTTCAGGGTCGGATTGGGTTGGTACTCAGCCCACAACGAGGTCGCGCCACCGATCAAAAACAGCGCCAGCATGCAGGCGATGATTGCGCGGCTCTGACGCAGGTCTTTTACGTAATGGCCGAAGGTGAACACCAGCGCGACCGGAATCAGGATGATCGACGACACCTCGAACAGGTTGCTCCACGCCGTCGGGTTCTCGAACGGGTGCGCCGAGTTGACCCCGAAGAAGCCACCGCCATTGGTACCCAGTTGCTTGATCGCAATCTGGCTCGCAGCCGGACCGAGCGGAATCACCTGGTCGACACCTTGCATCGTCACGGCATTCACGTAGTGAGCGAAGGTTTGCGGCACGCCCTGCCAGACCAGAAACAGCGCCAGCAGCAGGCACAGCGGCAGCAAGCCGTAGAGGGTGGCACGGGTCATGTCGACCCAGAAGTTGCCCAGGGTTTGAGCCGACTTGCGACCGATACCGCGACACAACGCAACCAGCACAGCGAGACCGGTGGCGGCGCTGACGAAGTTCTGCACGGTGAGGCCGACCATCTGACTCAGGTAGCTGAGCGTGGCTTCACCACTGTACGACTGCCAGTTGGTGTTGGTCATGAAGCTGACGGCGGTATTGAACGCTTGCGTCCACTCCTGGCCCGGCAGGTTCTGAGGGTTGAGTGGCAGGTAATCCTGAAACAACAGAATCGCAAACAACAGCAGAAATCCTGCAAGGTTGAACGCTAGCAGGGCCAGGGTGTACTTCTGCCAGCTCTGCTCGACCTGCGGGTCAACGCCGGCCACGCGATAACAGCCGCGCTCCACCGGACCGAGGATCGGAGTCAGCCAGGTGCGCTGCCCTTCCATCACCTTGTAATAGAACCGCCCCAGAAACGGTGCCGGTATCAGCACGATGGCGAAGAAGGCGAGGATCAGCCAATAGTCATAACTGTGCATAGCCGCTCCTAGTTCCGGTCCGCGCGCAACAGCGCAACCAACAGATAAATGAACAGTCCCACTGCCAGCAGCAGCGACACTCCGTCCAGAACGCTCATGGAAGTTCTCCGTGTTACGGCGTATTGCCGCGTGTGGAGTCATTGTCGGGAAGGAGGGTGTAAAGGCGCGAGATCGAGGGGTGTGGAGGGGCGTAAAGAAGGTGTAAAGAGTGGGTTTGTGGGGGTGTTACAGCATTGCCGCTCGCGTACTACCAGTCATTTGACCGAGAATGTCGTCCATCGAATTTCAACGCCAGAGAAAACACCATGAATGTAATCGCCACCGATTTGCCCGGTGTTCTTATTATCGAACCCAAGGTATTTGGTGATGAACGTGGCTTCTTCTACGAAAGCTTCAACGCCAGGGCGTTCGAAGAAGCTACCGGCCTGGAAATCCAGTTTGTCCAAGACAACCATTCACGTTCACAAAAAGGCGTGTTGCGGGGTCTGCATTATCAATTGGAAAACACCCAAGGCAAGCTGGTCCGGGTAACGTCGGGGGAAGTGCTCGACGTGGCGGTGGATATCCGCCGCAGTTCACCGTACTTCGGGAAATGGGTGGCGGTTCGGTTGTCCGCCGAAAATCATCGTCAACTATGGGTGCCGGAGGGTTTTGCCCACGGTTTCCTGGTGTTGAGCGATTTTGCCGAGTTCCTTTATAAAACCACTGATTACTACACCCCCTCTGCAGAGCGCAGTATTCGTTGGGACGATCCAGACCTGGCGATCAGCTGGCAATTGGACGGAGCTCCACAACTGTCCGCCAAGGATCAAGCGGCAATTTTTCTCAAGGATGCAGAGGTATTCTCGTGAATTCAGGGCAAAACAATATGCGTATCCTGATTACCGGTGGTGCCGGTTTCATTGGCTCGGCGCTGATTCGCGAGCTGATTACGCAAACTAACCATGAAGTGCTCAATCTGGACAAGTTGACTTACGCCGGCAATCTCGAGTCCTTGACCAGCATTGCCAACGACACGCGTTATGAATTCGTCCAGGTCGATATCGTTGATCAGGCTGCCGTAAGTGCAGTGCTTACACGATTCCAGCCGCAGGCAATCATGCACCTGGCCGCGGAGTCCCACGTCGACCGTTCAATCGACGGTCCATCAGACTTTATCCAGACCAATATCGTCGGCACCTACAGTATGCTGGAGGCGGCACGCGCCTATTGGCAGGACCTGGCCGAGCCAGAAAAAAGCGCATTCCGTTTCCATCACATCTCGACAGACGAGGTCTACGGCGACCTGCCGGGTGTTGATGACCTGTTTACGGAAACGACACCCTACGCTCCAAGTTCGCCCTACTCCGCCAGCAAGGCGGCCTCTGACCATCTGGTTCGAGCCTGGCAGCGCACCTACGGTCTGCCGGTGCTGCTGACTAATTGCTCGAACAACTACGGTCCATTTCACTTTCCTGAAAAGTTGATTCCATTGGTCATCCTCAATGCCTTGGCCGGGAAACCGCTGCCGGTGTATGGCAATGGTCTGCAAGTACGCGACTGGTTGTTCGTCGAGGACCACGCCCGGGCGCTACTCAAGGTAGTAACGGAGGGTACCGTCGGCGAAACCTATAACATCGGCGGCCACAACGAACAGAAGAACATCGACGTAGTGCGCGGCATCTGCGCCTTGCTCGAAGAGTTGGCACCGCAAAAACCCGATGGCGTTGCGCAGTACGCGGACCTGATCACATTCGTCCAGGATCGCCCGGGACACGACCGGCGCTATGCAATCGATGCCAGCAAGATCGAGCGCGATTTGGGCTGGGTTCCCGAAGAAACCTTCAGTTCTGGCCTGCGCAAAACCGTT
Source organism: Pseudomonas sp. MDV22-iso1 (assembly GCF_058145095.1). Taxonomy (NCBI): domain Bacteria; kingdom Pseudomonadati; phylum Pseudomonadota; class Gammaproteobacteria; order Pseudomonadales; family Pseudomonadaceae; genus Pseudomonas; species Pseudomonas sp. MDV22-iso1. Next base: position 406,418 of record NZ_JBYVMF010000001.1, on the reverse strand, counting down.
CAGTGGTATCTGAGCAATCTCGAATGGTGTCGCCGAGTCCAGGACGGAAGCTATCAAGGCGAACGCCTCGGCGCTCTCAATACTCGGGAGCTGCACGCATGATGAAGGGTATCGTTCTGGCAGGGGGATCAGGCACGCGCCTGCATCCGATCACACTTGGGGTGTCCAAACAGCTTCTGCCGGTTTATGACAAACCGATGATCTATTACCCGATCTCGGTTTTGATGCTGGCCGGCATCAAGGACATTCTCCTGATCTCCACCCCACATGATCTACCGCAATATCGCAATCTACTGGGCGATGGTAGCCAATTCGGGGTGAATTTCAGCTATGCCGAGCAGCCCTCGCCAGATGGCCTAGCCCAGGCTTTTCTGATTGGCGAAGAGTTCATCGGTAACGATCCGGTTTGCCTGATCCTCGGCGACAATATCTTTCATGGCCAACACTTTGGCGAGCAGTTGCAGAGCGCGGCAAACCGTCCCTCTGGTGCCACCGTCTTTGGTTACTGGGTCAAAGACCCCGAGCGCTTCGGCGTGATCGATTTCGACAGTGCAGGCCGCGCATTGTCCATTGAAGAAAAGCCGAAAAAACCGAAGTCCAGCTACGCGGTCACCGGCCTGTACTTTTACGACAATGATGTCATCGAAATTGCCAAGGCAGTGATGCCTTCAGCACGCGGCGAGCTGGAGATCACCGACGTGAACAATGCCTACCTCGCGCGCGGTGATCTGCAAGTCGAGCGTTTTGGGCGCGGTTTCGCCTGGCTGGACACCGGTACCCACGACAGCCTGCTCGAAGCGTCACAGTACGTGCAGACCATTGAGCACCGCCAAGGCTTGAAAGTGGCCTGCCTTGAAGAGATCGCGTACGAAAACAAGTGGATCGACCGCGATCAATTGCTGGACCGCGCCCACTATTTCGGCAAGACCGGTTATGGCCAGTACTTGGCCATGGTGGCCGGTGAAGCGAAATGAAATTCATGGGTATGCAATGAAAATCCTTATCAGTGGCCAACATGGTCAGGTTTCTCGCGAATTACAGCTGCGCCTTGGCGCGCTCGGAGAATTGATCGTACTAGGGCGCGACCAGATGGATCTGACGCAACCCGATCAGATCCGTAAACAGGTTCAACGAGTGCGTCCCGACCTGATCGTCAACGCCGCCGCTCACACTGCAGTCGATTTGGCAGAAAGCGAGCCCAAAGCCGCGTTCGCCATCAATGGTGTCGCCCCAGGCATCTTTGCCGAGGAAGCGTTACTACTCGGTATCCCATTGATCCATTACTCCACCGACTATGTATTCGACGGTTCGAAGCCGGAGCCCTATTCCGAAGACGATGTGCCCAATCCGCTAAGTGTTTACGGTCAAAGCAAACTCGCGGGTGAGCGCGCGATTACCGCAGTGCAAGGTCAGCATCTGATCCTGCGCACAAGCTGGGTGTACTCGACCCACGGCCGCAATTTCCTGCTGACAATGCAGCGTCTGCTGCAGGAAAAGCCGGAACTGCGCATTGTCGCCGACCAGATCGGGGCTCCCACTTGGGCGGGCACTATTGCCAACAGTACACTGGCCCTGATCGAGCGCTGGCAGGGCGGCGTTACGGGCGCTTGGGGGACTTACCACCTGACCGCTCAGGGTGAAACATCGTGGTTTGGCTTTGCCCAGGCCATCGGCAATGCGTTGCGCGAACGTGGGCAACCTTGCGCAAGCCTGCTACCGATTCCATCCAGTGACTATCCGACTCCCGCCACCCGGCCGCTCAACTCTCGCCTGGATTGCACCCGGCTGCAAAGTGAATGGGGGGTGGTTCAACCTGAATGGTTAAGCGCGTTGCATGAATGTTTGGCTAAACAAACCGATTAGGACACACCGCCGCTTTGGGGCGATGAAGTTTACTGCCGCACGATTTTGCAGCAGTTCCTGCTTGGGGCCGCTGCGCGCCCCAGCGGGAGTAAATTCCCTCGCCACAGGGTTAACGTCATGCCTTGCAAGTCTGCTCGCGAAGACGGCATAACAGGCACAAGCGCTCCCAACTGGCGCATGCAACCACTCCTCATCAGCGCCCAACATCCTCGATACGACAGCTTTCCGCGCTTTACGACGCACAAATCCACACTGGCACGCGCACTGCACGCGACCTCCCCGAGCTTTCCAAACCGTTCAGGGAGCAAGCGCATGAACACACAACTCAAACCCACGCTCGGCACGCTACACCTGTGGGGCATTGCAGTCGGGCTGGTGATTTCCGGTGAGTATTTCGGCTGGAGTTATGGCTGGGGCGTGGCCGGTACTCTCGGTTTTCTGGTGACATCGTTCATGGTCGCCACGATGTACACCTGCTTCATCTTCAGTTTTACCGAGCTGACCACCGCGATACCCCATGCCGGTGGTCCCTTTGCCTACAGCCGTCGTGCTTTTGGCGAGAAAGGTGGTTTGATCGCCGGGCTGGCGACACTGATCGAATTCGTGTTCGCCCCTCCGGCGATTGCATTGGCAATCGGCGCTTACCTGAACGTGCAGTTCCCCGCTCTCGATCCGAAACACGCGGCGGTGGGGGCGTACATCGTGTTCATGGGGCTGAATATTCTTGGGGTGAAACTGGCCGCGACCTTTGAGCTGGTGGTCTGTGTGCTTGCGGTCGCGGAACTGCTGGTGTTCATGGGCGTGGTCGCGCCGGCGTTCAGTTTCAGCAACTTTGCCCTCAACGGCTGGGCGGGATCTGATGTGTTCGGGGCGCCGGCAATTGCCGGGATGTTCGCAGCGATCCCCTTCGCCATCTGGTTTTTCCTGGCCATCGAAGGCGCCGCCATGGCGGCTGAAGAAGCCAAGGACCCGAAACGCACGATTCCAAAAGCTTACATCAGCGGCATCCTGACCCTGGTGGTACTGGCGATGGGGGTGATGTTCTTTGCGGGTGGCGTTGGCGACTGGCGTACTCTGTCGAACATCAACGATCCGCTGCCGCAAGCCATGAAAACCGTGGTTGGCGAAAACTCCGGCTGGTTGCACATGTTGGTCTGGATCGGCCTGTTCGGCCTGGTGGCGAGTTTCCACGGAATCATCCTGGGCTACTCACGGCAATTCTTCGCGTTGGCCCGGGCCGGTTATCTGCCTAAATCCCTGGCCAAACTCTCCCGTTTCCAGACCCCGCACCGGGCAATCATTGCTGGCGGCGTGATCGGGATTGCAGCGATTTACAGTGATGGCTTGATCAACCTCGGCGGAATGACGTTGACAGCGGCGATGATCACCATGGCGGTGTTCGGCGCCATCGTGATGTACATCATGAGCATGCTCAGCCTGTTCAAACTGCGTAAAACCGAACCGAATCTCGAGCGGACGTTCCGCGCGCCATGCTATCCACTGGTGCCGTTCATTGCGCTGCTGCTGGCGGTGGTGTGCCTAGTGGCGATGGCGTGGTTCAACACGCTGATCGGGTTGATTTTCCTCGGGTTCATGGCGGTGGGTTTTGTGTACTTCATGCTGACGGCGCAACTGCGTGCGGACGCGCCGGCGGATGCGATGTTGACCGGGCTATAACGTGGTGGGGCGTGTAAGGCATATCAGGCATAGAATGGAACCACTGCGAAAATAAATCGCTCAAAGTGGTATGCACGATCGGTTGGCGAACTGCGCCACCGGCCTGCCCCTCAAGGAGAGCCCTATGCCCTGGTATGCCTGGTTGATTCTGGTCGTTGCAATCGGCTCGATCGTTGGTGGTTTGATGATGTTGCGCGACACCGCCACCAAGGTCGATCTTACCGAAGAGCAACGGAAACGCGTCGCTGAACGCAATGCGGAAATGGATGCCAAGGAAGCGCAGGACCGCTGAAGTGTAAATGTGGCGAGGGAGCCGGCTCTCTCGCCACATGTGTTTCTACTTTTCCCAATCGGCTTTTGCGACCTGCAAGCCATGCATCCCGTTGTACGCCGCACGTTCCGGCTGACTCCAGCCTTCAAGCAACGCATCCTCCAATCGATAAATTTCCACGCCCAGCGGACGACACACGCTCAGCGGATCCTGTGCTTCCGGCCCCCACATGGCCAGTGACAAATCGCCACCGGGACAGGTCGAGAGCGCGCACAGCAGATCGATCTCGGCAAAGAACTCCAGGTAATCGCCCTTCTTCGCCGGACACGCCTTCATGAAGTACATATCGTCATGATTGAGACCGGTGCACTGAAAAATATTCAGCACGTCATGCACATCGAACTCTGTCAGACCGTGGGGCAGCACGGCGCGGGTCAGGTTCGAATGACAGTGGTGATGGAAATCCTCACCCGTAAGCATTTTATTTACATACGGATCGCAGCGAGTGCCGAGCAAATCGTGCAGGCGTCCACCATGCTCGTCGATGCCATAACCGGCCAGACTGTCATCCGTAATGGTCACCAATGGCCGTAAAAATGGCAGGTTCGACCAGAGCCGGTCATGGGTGCTGACATGGGCGCCCTGCAACTGCCGGGTACGAGCTGCCCACAAGCGTTCCCGCGGATCATTGGCGTTCCAGACGTTGAAGTCCCCCACTTGTGGCCCGACGGGTGTGGTCACACGAAACACATGCCCGGCCGGCACATTCCAGGCGCGGCCAGTGCGAATGGGGACCTCGAACTGTTCGACCAGCGTGCGCCCGTCCTTCGCCTCGCGAATCCGGTCGTAAAAGGCAGTATCAACCTGCAACGCAGAGCCTTTGCTGACCTGATAGGCCGCTGGATAGTCTTTGTACATGGCACGAATCCTCAGTCAGTGAACGCCGTGCAAGTTCGCCGGCCTCAGTGGTCAGTCGGCAAACGAGTAATCACTATTCGTGCCAGCAACTAAATATCCGGAATTCGATTCGAAGCATCTGTGTGCTTTTTTAGAAGTAGAAGTACAGTCACCATCTATGTTTCCTTGGTTAAACTGACGCATTGCCGTGGAGATTTCAGATGCGTTACTCGCAGGATCACAAAGCCCAAACCCACCAACGTATTATCAAGGAAGCTGCTGCACGCTTTCGCCGCGATGGAATTGGCGCCACTGGCCTGCAACCCTTGATGAAAGCTTTAGGCCTGACTCACGGTGGTTTTTACTCGCACTTCGCCTCCAAGGACGAACTGGTAGAAAAGGCGCTGCAAGCTGCGGGCGAAGAAGTGGAAGGCGTTTGCGCAATGTTGTTTGCCGAGGAACGGCCGCTTGAAGCCTTCATCGACCGCTATCTCTCCGAATGGCACCAGACATCGCCGCATCAGGGTTGCCCGCTCCCAACCATGTCATCGGAATTGGGTCTGCGCGGACAGCCCAGCGCAACCTCCGATACCATCCTCAATGCAAGGTTGGAACAGGTGCGAGGAACACTGGAAGGTGACGACGCCGAAGATCGCAGCATTGTCATCATGTCGACGCTGGTCGGCGCACTGCTGCTGTCACGCAGCGTCGAGAATCCCGAACTGGCCCGGCGGATTCTCGACGTCACTCGTGATCACCTCAAGCGATCGCAGGATTAACCCTGCCAGCGCTTGAACAGCACGCTGGCGTTAACTCCACCAAACCCGAAGCCGTTCGACAACGCGTATTCGATTGCCATCGGGCGCGCCTGACCATGAACGATGTCCACGCCTTGCGCTGCCGGGTCAGGATTTTCAAAATTGAGCGTCGCGGGCACCACTTGATCGCGAATCGCCAACAACGTGAAGATTGCCTCGATCCCGCCCGCTGCGCCGAGCAAATGCCCGGTTGCGGATTTGGTCGACGTCACCGCGATATTATTGTCGGTGCCGAACAACGACTTGATGGCCGCCAACTCCCCCAGATCACCGACCGGCGTCGACGTCGCGTGAGCATTGAGATGCTGCACCTGCGCAGGCGAGATGCCGGCTTGTGCCAACGCCAGTGACATCGCGCGTCGGGCGCCGCTACCATCCTCAGGTCCGGCGGTCAGGTGATAGGCATCGGCGCTGGTGCCGTAGCCGACCAGTTCCGCGATGGGCTGGGCACCACGGGCCAGCGCATGTTCCAGGGATTCGATCACCAACAGACCGGACCCCTCCCCCATGACAAAGCCATCGCGGCCACTGTCGAATGGCCGCGAGGCACGCTCAGGTGTTTCGTTGTAACCACTGGACAACGCGCGAGCAGCGGCAAATCCGGCAAGGCTGACTCGATCGATTGCAGCTTCGGCACCGCCACAGACGGCTATGTCCGCCTCACCGCTACGAATCAACCTCGCCGCATCACCAATCGCCTGCACACCCGCTGCGCAAGCCGTCACCGGAGCACCCAAAGGCCCCTTGAACGCGTGCTGAATCGACACATGACCTGCCGCCAGGTTGACCAGAAACGAAGGAATAGTGAACGGCGATAAGCGCCGCGGCCCTCGGCTGTCGGTGGTGCGCACCGCATCCGCAATAGCGCCGAAACCGCCAACGCCTGATCCGATAATGGTTGCAGTGCGCTCCTGAGCGGTGGCGTCCACCGCTTGCCAACCCGCCTGCTCCAACGCCTGACGCGCCGCCTCCATCGCAAACAAAATAAAGCGATCCATCTTCTTCTGTTCTTTAGGAGGCGTCGCCCGATCCGGATCAAAACCCGCTTCGGCATCTTCAGCCAACGTCGGCACCACGCCGCCCACCCTGGCGGGCAAGTCCGCAACCACCTCCTCCGGCAAAATACGCAACCCGGATTGCCCGGCCAGAAGGCGCTCCCAGACCGCTTCAACATCGCTGCCCAGAGGCGACACCAGCCCCATACCCGTTACCACTATTCGACGAACACTCATACCGCACACACCTCGATCCGATTCATGGCGCCTCACTTGTAACGCGTGGCCGCCTTGCTTTTAGACAGGTTCGGCGCCATCACATGACGCGCCGCTACAAAGGCTTCCCAATCGCCAGCGTCCGGCAATGACGGAATGGTGATCAGCTCACCTTGGTCCAGACCAGACAACGCCGCATCTACCATTTCAGCGGCTTCCATCACCATATCCGCAGGAATTTGCGTCGCATCTATACCGGAACGCTCCCAGATTTCGGTGCGCGTCACCCCTGGCAATACGGCCTGGACCTTGACGCCGGTGCCGTCCAGTTCAGCGTTTAACGACTGGGTCAGACTTAACACATAAGCCTTGCTCGCGCTGTAAGTCGCGTTGAAGCGCTCGGGAAACAATGCCACAACCGAGGCGATGTTGATGATCGTGCCACGACCCGCCTTGGAAAAACTTGCCGCCGCCGCCGAGGCCAACCGCGTGACTGCCGTGATGTTGAGCTGAATCAAACGCTCAAGCTGGTCCATGTCGGAGTTGGCCAGCAAACCATCGGCCGCGACGCCGGCATTGTTCAGCAGGAGGCTGATACTGGAATCGCTGCGAAGGCGCTGTTCGAGTTTTAACACGTCGTCCTTCCGCGTCAGATCTGCCTTGAGCACTTCGACTTGAATGCCGCGCTCTGTGCGCAGCCTGGTTGCGGCTGCGTCGAGGCGCTCCTGATCGCGTGCGACCAGGAGCAGGTCAAAACCACGGGCGGCCAGGCGCTCGGCGTAAATCGCACCGATGCCGGAGGATGCACCAGTGACGAGAGCGGTTCCTTGGGCTTTGGGAGAGTTCATAAAGGGTGCTCCAGGGGAGAGGCTGAGGGCGAGAACGTATGAGCGGTTCGTTGGACGACGTATTTATTATAGGCATAATCCAAAGTGCATATGATAGTCGTAATTTTTTAGGCGCCGACGAAAGGAGGTGCCTTGCCGAGTGGCTCTCCTTAAATTGCACAAGAGTTTTGTACTGCGCCATAACGAAAAAAGGCCGGTCAATGACCGGCCTTCCTAGCACTGAACAATCAGCTTAGTTCACCTCAAGCTTCTCACGGTTTTTATCCAGAATCGCTTTGCCGATCCCCTTCACTTCCAGCAACTCATCAACGGATGCAAACGGACCATTCATATCACGATACGCAACAATTGCCTGGGCTTTTGCTTCACCAACACCTGTCAGTTCTCGCTGCAAAGTTGGCGCGTCGGCACCATTAAGGTCGACTTTGCCTGACATTTCCTTCGGCGCAGCTTCCATCACTGCAGGGGGATTGCCAGCCTCGGGCTTGGCTGCGGGCGCAGCAGTGGCGCTGATCGAGAGGCTGGTGAGCAGGGCAAAAATCAGAGAGGAGAGGTAACCGGTACGCATATTTGAAGCTCCATGACATCGATTGGGAAAGCAGCTTTTCCGAAGCTGCCTCCCAAATCTAGGCGATGTATGGGGGCTGTCAAAAGTGTGTCTGTTGCGGGATGTGAAACAATCAGGGGTCACAGTCCAAATCGACGTTAGAAAAATTTTTGAACCTGAAGGAACACTCTCTTCATCGGCATAGATCCAGCATAATCAGAAAGGATCGATGGTAATATCTCGACTAGCTAGACAGTACAGAAAGACGGCATTGGACTTGCTATCAACTTGCGCAATGAAAATCACAACAAAAAATGATACGATAGCTTTGGTTAATAAAAAATGAATACTAATGAAGCGATCCTGGAGCTCTAGATTTAAAAACAATCACTATACCTGCCACCCCAAATCACAGTAAATAGTTAGCAATCAAAAGAAACTTATAACTCACCATTTAAATAAAAAATATGCAAAGTCTATGTTATAGACTCTAACAAATTATGTTTTCTATGTGAGATCCACAATGAATAAAGGTGTAATTTTTATTACCGGCGGAGCTGGATTCATCGGTTCCCACTTGACGGACATTCTACTTAAGAGAGGATACAGGGTTAGAGTATTTGACAACTTATCTACTGGAAAGCGTAGCAACCTGCCACTTGAGAATCCACTTGTACATTTGATAGAGGGGGACATCGCTGATGCAGTAGCTGTTGCGCAAGCAATGAATGGCTGCAATGCAGTCGTCCACTTAGCGGCCGTAGCATCAGTCCAGGCCTCAGTCGAAGATCCGATCAGTACTCATCGCAGTAATTTCGTTGGCACTCTTAATGTGTGCGAAGCAATGCTACAATTAAAAATCAGTCGAATAATATTCGCGTCCAGTGCTGCTGTATATGGTGGGAACGGAGAAGGAAAAGCTATCTGTGAGGACACTCCGAAATCGCCGTTGACACCCTACGCATCAGACAAACTGGCGAGTGAACATTACATTGATTTCTATACACGCCAACACGCTTTTGAATCAGCAATCTTTAGATTTTTCAATGTTTTTGGTCCTCGCCAAGATCCAGCATCGCCATACTCAGGAGTTATTAGCATATTCGCTGACAGAGCCCAGAAAAATTTACCCATAACAGTCTTTGGAGACGGCGAACAGACAAGAGATTTCGTTTATATCGACGACCTTGTCCAGATATTAGTTCAATCATTAGAGGCTCCGAAGGTCAATAGCAGCCCGATCAATGTTGGAATGAATCATTCAACGACATTAAATCAATTGATAGCAACCATACGCGAGATAACTAAATATTCGCTTGGCGTAATTTATGCTCCTGCTCGTACTGGCGACATTAGGCACTCATTGGCAGACAACAAAAAATTAGCTAAACATTATGAGATCAAAAACAAGACCTCATTAAAATCCGGATTGGAAAAATTGCTTGCGCATTCGAGTGATCATTAACAGAAAGCCAATCATGCATTGCTGCCGCTCTGCTTTTGGCAAAATACGCAGCAATACATTTATTATTTTCCGACTGTTCTACCAAGATATTTTAAACGCCCCATCATAAGAACCACACTATAAGAAATTAAAATTATGATCAATGATAAGAAGGGTATCACCCAAATCAAATCCTCAAAATCAACACCAAAATACTGACCATAATAACTAACCACTAGATCCAGCACCATAACATGGACTAAATAAATACCAAAACTAGTATTACTCAAAGAAATTACAAAATCATATATCTTGCGAGGAAGAAACCTAGAGCATTCAACGACTAAATATTTAATTAATATAAACAACCCTACGGAAGCAACAATCACACTCGGTGACAAGACTGCAGTGAAATCTCCAACCAGAACGCCTTCGTTTGCAAGAGTTAGGTTATAGGTAAGGTATCCAGTAATGAATGTGGATACGATGATCACAACAACGCAGACAGCTGCGTGCCAAACAAAGTACTCACGAGTCCCTAGCAAATACCCAAGAACAAAGTACCCTATATAACCAGTGGCATATGACATGTCTATTTGATTTTTTAGTCCAAAGTAATTTTTCAGTAAAGGTAAAATACCTACTGCAACAAACCATAGACAACAATAAAACCAAAGTAACACTCGGTCTCCTCCTACTGTCCATTTTCTTAGAATAGGCACAAACAAGTAGCAACCAATAATCGCGTACAAGAACCACAGATGATAGCTGACAGGAAACATAAACATTTGCGCGACACCACCAAAGTCGACAAATCGCTGTCCCCCGTAGTAAATTTTCCAAATAATGTAACTGACCGTCCAAAAAAGCAATGGAACTAAAATCCTATTTAAGCGCTTATAAAAAAACAAAGAAATTGGCTCATTGAATCTTAGAAGCAAAAAGCCAGATGTCATAAAAAACAATGGAACGCAAGGACGTACAACTGACTCATAAAAATTCACAACAATCCACGCCCTCTCAGGAATCTCGTTGAATTGGTAGTGGTAAGGCGCAGCAATATGTAATACAACAACCATAACGATCGCAATCGCTTTCACCCAATGAATCCAAAAGTGATCGTCGCCTTTTAAATTTCTATCCAGAACATTCAAACCGATACCCTCCGATAAATCGCTACCAGATCAAAAACCTTACAAAAAAACGCTCTTAAAACAATAGTATTTATATTCAAAATGGTCAAACGAGAGCGGCGAAAGAATAAAATTTGAGCTCTATATTATAAGCAGTGAAACGTGTTGATCTTTTCCAGAGAAAAATCGCACTCTAGGTGCTGCATCGTTTATGATCCAAGCTAGGACTAACCCAAAAAGCTACCTGCAAAAAAGGAGTAGCTCGGTAATGCGTACAGAATACAGTGTAGAAACCGCACTAATATCAGCTTTGATAGTTTTGATGTTTATAATTTTTTCAACACTATGGAAGAAAAAAATTGAGAGCGCCGAAGTTCCTCACCAATATAAATTTATAAACGGACTTCGAGGACTTGCTGCGGTATTTGTATTTGTTAATCATGCTCCATTCGTCCTCACGAATCTAGGCATAACAAACAGTAGCTTCTCGTCGTGGGGGCAGATATATCCAAATCTCGGCTCCTTCGGTGTTCAAATTTTCTTCTGCATTACCGGCTTTTTATTTTTCGACAAAATCATGAAGTCGCATTCAATCGACTGGAGTGGCTTTTTCATAGCCCGTTTGAAACGAGTAGCTCCGTTGTATTATGCTTCGTCATTGATCATTGTATTTATAGCAATAATATATTCAGACCTGTCTCTTCTAAACAGAGACACACTAACTACACTTGCCGGGATTATTTCGTTTAACTTCATTGATAACCCAATGAAAATTGGTGATATCTCGCTAATCCCGCTCAGCTCGGTCACATGGACACTTGTTCATGAGTGGAGATTTTATGCAGTATTACCATTAGTTGCGATATGTTATCGTTCACGATATAGAAACTTGGCGCTCCTAGTGACAGTAACTCTCGCAGCGATTGATCTGGGTACATCTGCAGTAGTGTGCTGGACATACTTTCTAACAGGGATAATTGCGGCAACTATTCTCAAAGTTAAAATAGATAGTTTTTTGATAAAATACATTGCAAATATAACGGCCGTGGTCAGCTTTATTCTGACATGCGGTCTTCTCGAAATACCCGGCTACGGATATGAAAGATATTTAATCACATCGCTATTTTTCATATGCATTACGATCTCAAACCCAAGAGCGCTGCACTTTCAATGCCTAAACAGACTAAGCGACATTAGTTACAGCATATATTTGTTACACCTACCGATCTTGTTCGTAACATTCAAATCACTTGCACTGGTTTCCGATCTATCCAGCATCGGAAAATACACGTTCTGGGCGGTCAATTTTGCCGTGATTCCAGTTGTAGTTAGTGTATCCACTATGACTTTTATTTATATTGAAAAAAGATTTATGCTGCATTCGAAGTACGCAAAACAACAAATTAGCGTCGTTCAAGAATCTTGACTATTGATGACTAACTTTTCAAATAAAATGCCATGCTCACTTAAGCATGGCTTTATTACGGACAGACCAATTCAGGGTAAAAGACGTCGCTGCTGATATATATAATCCACAATATCCCCATCAGGGGCATACCCACTGACGGTTTCCCTAAGAAGCTGCCGGACGCGTGAATAGTCATCTTCCTTGACTGCGGCGATGAGTTCTTCAAGCTTAACTTTTAGCGATTCCCACGAAAGATAATCTTCATTTGCACGCATTATCATCGGGTGCTGAGTAGCGACTACATTATCGCCAATAAGCAACTCCTCATATAATTTTTCTCCTGGTCGCAACCCCGTAAATTCTACAGAAATGTCACCATGAATATTTTTTTCAGATCTGACACTTAAACCAGACAGATGGATCATTCTCTCTGCTAGCTCGATAATTTTGACTGGTTCGCCCATATCTAATACAAATACATCGCCACCCTGCCCCATTGAGCCAGCTTGGATCACCAACTGCGCAGCCTCAGGGATGGTCATGAAGTAACGCGTGATTTTAGGATGCGTAACCGTAAGTGGACCGCCGGATTTAATTTGCTTATGAAACAACGGTATTACAGATCCAGACGAACCCAGAACATTGCCAAATCTAACCATAGTGAATCTGGTTTTATTTGGCTTCGGCTCGTTCGTAATATCGCGAAACATAACTGGAGCACGTTCGCAACTCAACGCCTGAAGTGTAAGTTCAGCCAGGCGCTTGGTGCTGCCCATAACATTGGTTGGCCGTACAGCCTTATCAGTAGATATCAGTACAAAATTGTCAACACCAGCTTGCACTGCTGCCTGTGCGGTATATAACGTGCCTATAACGTTGTTCAGCACTCCCTCAGCAATATTATGCTCGACCATTGGAACGTGTTTATAGGCTGCTGTGTGGTAAACCGTAGCAACTTGCCATGTTTTCATTACATCTAAGAGTTTGTCCTGATTTTGAACCGAACCCAAGATCGGCAAAACGCGTACAGGCAAGGACTCACGAGCAACACGTTGCTCTAGTTCCGAAAGTATAGTGTAAAGATTGAATTCACTGTGTTCGAAAAGCAGGAGCGTCGTTGGGTGTAAAGCTATAATTTGACGGCATAGCTCAGATCCGATTGAGCCGCCTGCTCCCGTCACAAGAACCACTTGACCTTTGATGCAATGTTCGAGTAATTCGCTCTGCGCAGGTACAGGATCCCTTCCGAGCAAATCGGCGATATCTACCTCTTGGATATCATCGACTTTAACTCGGCCGCTGGCCAGGTCCATGAAGCCTGGGACACTGCGTACATGCAACGGAAATCCTTCCAGAAATCCTAGAATCTCACGTCTTCTTGCGCGGTTAGATGAAGGGATCGCTAATAGTATTTCTTGCGCGCCGGTAGATTCGATCATCTGCTGAACATGTTTAGGTTTGTACACATGCAGACCCGATATGACCCTATCAGCGATAGAACTATCATCGTCTATAAAGGCCACCGGCCTCATGACGCGACCCATTCGAAGTGCAGCCACTAGTTGATTCCCTGCAGCTCCGGCTCCATATATTGCAACCCTAGTGAGCCCATTATCGCGACTGGTAAATGGAACATGTTGTGCAGCAGAAAACCAATCCCCTAAAAAATACTGACGCATTGCCAGGCGTAATCCGCCAACCATGATCAGGCTCAACCACCAGTAATTGAATATTATCGACCGAGGGACTACATTCTCATGGTTGCTATACCAGTATACAACCACACCAAGAATCAGAGAGGAAAGAGATACCGCTTTGATAATTGCTATTAATGCATCATTACCAAAATAGCGCATTACAGCGCGATACATACCAAACCGAATAAATAGTGGAATGGCTACAGCCGGGGCACTGAGAAACAACCATGCGTGCTGAATGAACGGGTTAGTCAGTTCATCAAGCCCGAGCCTCACCACGAAAGCCATCCACAGGGCAAACCAAACTAATAGGGTATCGGTCAATACCTGAATAAGGCGCTTTTGACGGCGCGGTAAGCCGAGAAGGAACTCTCTCAATCTATCCATAAATCCTCCAATCAACCTACCCATCCTCTCAGAAATTTACTATTAACACATCTGAGCGTAAGAACAGAAACCACGTCAATTTGTACAAACTAGGAACGTACTTCTACTCCGCCTGCATTATATTTGAAGGCGATCAGAATTAAAGGCGAGTACGCAATGACGAGTGCCAAAACGCCATCTAGATATTCCACAGCTACGAGGTAGGCCAAAGGTAGAAGCCAAATTATATTTATTAATGCAACCCCAAGCGTTACATATAGGTGTTTGCCTATACGCCTAGAGGCGAACTGATATGCATGACTTCTATGAGCCTCATACACTTTATCACCTCTAATCAGCCGCCGGATTAAAGTAAACGTAGCATCAACAATGAACACGCCAAGCAAAATTATCCATACCCATAAAAATTTTGGGGATAATGCCGCTGCCTGTAAAGAAAGCGTCGCGAGAATTAAACCTAAGAAACCACTCCCGGCATCACCCATGAATATCTTTGCAGGTGGAAAATTCCAATATAGAAATCCGGTTACTGCAAAAGCTAGCAAGAGAGGAGCCCAAATTAGCTGCTCAATGCCACCAAAAAAGTAGAGTACAGCAGCGCTCAAGCAGACTGTAATAGCCTCAACGCTCGCCAAACCATCAATTCCATCCATAAAATTGTATAGGTTCAGCATCCAGACGAGATATAAAGCCCCAAAAACATACGACAGTACACCGAAGTTTAACTCAAAACCAAAAAAAACCAGGGGCGGTAAACTCGCGACCCAGTATAGAGCCCAAAACGCCGCCGTGAAGTGCCCCAACAACCTCCAACGAGCAGCGATATGTCCATGGTCATCCAGAAATCCGATCAGCGCCACTGCCCCGCCCGATCCTATTAGGCCAATGACCTGCGCCCAAGGGAGATAACCTCCATAAGATAGCAGCGGGAGGAGCATCAAAAAACTCACCACAATAGCAACCCCACCTCCGCGCGGCGTAGGGATCGAGTGCGAACTCCGAAGATTTGGGATATCTATCAAACTATGATTGAGCGCGTACAAGCGAAGCATTCTTGTAAGAATCAGAGAAACGATAAAAATAATCGGTATGAGAAACCATGCGCTCATAGAGTGGCGATTCCTTGGTAATGTTTAACTGTTTTATTCAGGGCTTCATCCACTGATACGGGTGGTACCCAGCCCAATAAAGTTTTATTTTTCGTGATATCGACTTGAAGCGAACCGCATAGTCTATCGGTCAATTTCGCCTTGCCCGCAATACTCGATGCGAATCTTATCACTCTCTCAGGAATCGGCAGGAGGATAGTATGGCTACCCAACGCGCGCGACAGCTTCCTAAGAAGTTGCGTGGTTGACAGATCATCACCATCACTTACAAGGAATATTTGATTCGCTGCCGCCGGGTGAGTCAAACAAACATTGACGAAATCAACCAAGTTATCCAACGCAACTAAACTTCTTCTATTATTGATAGATCCAAATGGTAGCGGTATATTTTTCTCCAGTATACGCATCATTGTCAAAAAATTCGCCTTAACACCTGGCCCATAAACTAACACGGGTCTAATTATTACCACCTGCATATGGGAATCAGCCGCAATTTTTAGTAAGCCAATCTCGGCCTCATGCTTAGAAATACCATACTCATCTACAGGGGCTGCGAGGGAGTCAGCGGTATAGGGAACTCCCGATGAAGTTGCTTCACCATTGACTTTGATAGAGCTAATAAACACAAATCGTTTAACACCCCTTTCAGCGGCTTGCCTCGCGAGATTCAACGTACCTTCGACATTTGTTTTTCGGAACTCAGCCAAAGGGTTCGCGGCCCGCTCGTTCATCACATGAACACGCGCTGCTGAGTGAACAATAATATCCACCCCTTCCAAAGCTTGGGCCCAGCACTGTTGAGCATCTAATTCACGAAAAAATACAGAATTAAAAGTAGTAGGCGCTCCCGCTTTCGGATCACGGGTGGCAACCTTAATATTAAAAATATCTCGATGAGCCATATCGCGCAAAATTGCGCCCCCGACAAACCCAGAGCTTCCTGTCAACAAAACTGTTTCACGAGAAAATTCCATTAACTCACCAAAACTTACAATAAGGAGCTGCTCACTGAAAATAGCTCATCAACCGATCATTTACTTGACGAGCATCAAAATCTTCTTGCGCAATTTTGAAGCTATTCAATCCCATTATCTTAATCTGATCTGGATGGCTTATAAAATATAGCATTTTTTCGGCAATCGCTTCCGGGGACCACGGGGGGACTATGAAGCCATTGACCCCCTCCCTCACCGTTTCCCGGCAACCAGGTACATCTGTGGTAATAACCGGACGACCAATAGCCATGGCTTCCTGAGTACTTCGAGGAACCCCCTCTCGATAGGATGGAAGCACAAACACACTGGAGTTAGAAAGCCAGCCAGCTACGTCGTCAACGTGACCACGGTGATCTACTAATCCCTCACTGACTAATTTGCTGACATCGCTCAAGCTCAGACCGCCGGGATTTGTCTCATCCAGACCACCCAACATCACAAATGTAGCGGAGTCCGACTTCGATCTGACTAATCGTGCGGCCTCAATGAATTCGTTTATCCCTTTCTCCGCAAGCAAGCGACCGACAAAGATAAAGCTTACAGGTCTGACTGGAGGTTCAGAATAAGGATAATTCCGCAAATTCAATCCAATACCGCCAAGCACGCTTATTTTTCGGGCTTTAAGCTTGTGCTTTTCAATCAGATCGATAGGATCATCTTTGTTAAGAAAAATTATTCTTTCAAGAAAAGGAAATGAAATTCTGTACAAAAAAACCTGTACGCATTTCAAAATCCTTCCTTTCAACGATGCTCCCTCAGGCTTCTCGGTGAAGACATAACCAAGGCCTTCAAGCATACCAATGCGTCTCTTAACACCCGCCATTGCAGCGGCTAATGTTCCAAAAATTACAGGCTTTGAGAAGTAGCTGAAGACAAGGTCCGGCGAAATTTTTTCGATAAGCTTTGACAGTTTATAAGTATTTAAAATATCGCCAAATGGATTCAGGCCCGCCCGACTGAAAATGTAGTCAACAGGCTCAGCTCCAAGAGCTTTAACTTTTGCCCGCGTTTCAACGTCGAAGTCAAGCGCAAAGGCATAAACCTGATCTCCCCTTGCCACCAATGCCTGAATCAAATCGGCCCTGAATCCAAGAACACAAGCCGCTGTGGTCCCTATCAACACTATCTTCATTTAAAGATCCATTCGTCGTAGCAAACGAGCTTGCTCCAATACGTCGCAGATCAAACAGGCGGCGTTCAGTCCGCTCATCAGAACACCTGCTGTATATCGTAGTTGGCGCATCAAATGAACACGATACCATGCCTTAGGCGCGGTCTGTTAATACCAGTTCATCGAGGTGTCGCTGGCACCGAATAGAGATTTACCCAAGTAGTGACAACATTATCGAGAGAATACCTCTCAATCACCCTATCTCTGGCCTGAACGCCCAAATTTTCAGCATCAATAGGGCCTAAATCGAGCGCTCGTCTCACTGCTGTAGCTAAGGCATTAGCGTCACCGGGCGAAACAACGAAGCCTTGGTCACCAACCACCTCCTTAACGCCGCCGCTGTCTGTAACAACGACCACCCGTTCTGTGGCCATCGCTTCAGCGACGACCAGTCCGAAACCCTCCCAGGCCGATGACAGAACGTAGACATCAGCACAACTGTAGAAATCTGATACGTTGTCCCGAACGCCTAAAAATCTAACTCGATTATGTATGGATAATTGAATAGATAAATTGACCAGTTTCTCCTTCAATTCACCATCGCCCACAATCCAAAGTTTAAGCGTATCGGCATCTTTGCATAGGATTTGGAAAGCACGCAGCAGGTTAGGATAGTCTTTAGCTTCAACAAGTCGACCTACAGCAAGAATTACCTTATCTCCAGCCTCGACTCCCTCAGCACTTCGAATCAAGGAACGAGCAGATTCCTTGAACATAAATTTTTGAGTATCGATACCATTAGGCACCACCAACATTTCACCGCTTTTTACAGCCCCTTTAGCCTCAAATGCCTGAACGGCGCCACTACTGACATTAGTAGTTACATCCGCGAGAAAATTGGTCGCGCGATATCCTAGCATTCGCAACTTACCACCCTCGTTGTTGCTGTGGGCTGTACATATGAGTCGTGGAATAGAGGTAATGACTCTTACCAACCGAGCCAAGAGATTAGCGTGGACCATGTGAGAATGCACTACATCCGGCTTGAAAGATTTGATCACCGCACGTAAAGCGAAGAGGCATGATATAAGACTGCGAAGCGATTTTGCGCCTCCCAACCCTATAACCTCAAAAGGTTCGTTAGAAGATAGCAAACGACCAGAACCGGTAAGATACACAATTTTAACATGATGATCGCGAGCAACTAGGCGCTGAGCCAAGTCAAGCACCTGACGCTCCGCACCACCGACATCCAGACTAGTGATGAAAAATAATATTTTCATGAGAACCTTTTAAGCATTACATAGATGCAACACTGAATAGAACGTATTGCATACTTAACTTTATAAAAAAAACTTCTCTCCCTGGCAATTTGATACCAATAAAAAGTTAAAAACCCAATAGGATTTTTTCGCAAGTTAGATGAGAAATTATTTGAATAACCGTCTTCTAAATAATCACATAGATAAATCACTGTATTCCCATGAATACGAATGCGTCCTTCATCCCCTATCTTGTTCCATATATAAAGTTCTGGCACAAATTTCTCCGTGCCAAACACAGGAAACTTGTGGCGCAGGAGTAACGCCGTCTTAAATACATACGCGAGATCGCCCTTAAATAGATGGCCCGCTTCAGTGGGCGACAGATATTTGGGACAATTATCTTGGTCGATTCTCGCGCCAACTAAACGCATGTCAAAAAACGCCTTACGGTAGCACCATCCAACAACGTCTCTATCGGCTTGACCTTGAATCTCTGTTATCACTGTTTGAACGGCAGATGTAACCAAAGCATCATCGCTATCAACTATCAAAATCCACGGTGTCAACGCATTCTGGGCGCCGGTATTTAACGCAACATGCTTGCCACCATTTTTCTGCTGAATCACTCTGATTGGGAATGGTGATGCTTCGGAAATTTCGTTTAGTAATTTTGGTGTATCGTCGACACTCCCATCATCAACGACTACCCACTCAAAATCCAGGCAGCTTTGAGCACAAAGACTGCTATATAATCTCGGAATCGTTGACGCTCGATTATAAGTCGCAGTGACGATGGTAATCATTTTTTATCCCCATTTAATGACAGGAGTGTCATTTTTGCCACAACGGCTATCAATGCGAGGAATAGACAAATTTCAGCAAGAACGAAGCCAAAAACCACTCCATCAACTCCGTACCAAATAGAGAGAGCAGCAGCCATCAAAATTGACAGAATTGAAAAAAACATAATAAGGCCACTCGTTAATCTATCTTTGCCCATCGGTATTAACATACATAACCCGAGAGCCTGATTAGCCAATCTAAAAGGTATAATCCAAACGAAGATCTTAAGTATACTACTTGCTACTAAATATTCTTGACCTAGAACACTTCTAATTAGAAAGTCCCCTACAAAAAATATTGCACTCGATGCGAACACCCCGGCAATAAACATCCCTAATACAATAAACAATGATAGTCGAATTGTATTTTGTTTGGATGAAAGGTATTGCCTATTCAGATAAGGAAAAAAGCCAATCAAAACAGGATTCACGAAACCTACGAAACCACGAATAATTTTCTCGGCCGGGACATACGATGCTACGGCAACGTGGCCAGAGGTGGCACCAACCAAAGACGGCCCAGCGCTTAGGAGTATATTATTTGAACTTTTATATATAAACACATGAAAACCAATTTTTAATTGTTGCAAGCCACCGTAAAAACTAAAAAATAATCGCCCTACCTTTTTCAAACACAGTGCGTTCCCCAGGATCGTATTCAACAACCCCAAACTAGACATTATACAGAGCGCTAAAAATGCGTCATCCGCAGAGTTAACGAACAAAAACAAAAGCAGCAGGCTTGCGAAACGCAGCACGACTTCCATGATTACAACAAAGCTTATTTTCTCCAACCCTTGAAAAAACCAAAATGGACTAAATCCGAACGCCAAGAAATACAAGAACCCTAGAAAAATTAGTTTTGGATCATAAAAATAGGAACCTTTAATAAGGCAGACTACCGTGCCAATCAGTACAACTATTGCTACGATCAGAAGCTTGGCAGAGAAAATTTCCCCATATATTCTCGCCAAAGATTGTTTTTCACCACTTGCCAGTGCTATCTGTCTAGAACCACTTAGAGAAAACCCGTACTCCACTACTAATGAAGACAGCAACGCTACAGACTGGATAAGAACTACTTTTCCATACTCTTGGACGCCCAACGCCCTTGCTAGCACGGGAATTTCAAGAATGGGTATCAGATAAGCGCACAACTGTGCAAAAAACAGCAATCCCATGTTTTTAATCAGATACTTCACAATTTAGTGCTCATTTCTTGGGCCAACTCTGAGCTCTCGCCCATATTCGACAATCTCGACAGCCAAGACAACATGATTGCCCAATAGCCCCACTCAGACATCTCTGAACTCAATGGATGAAAGAGCAACAAAAAACAGAAACATGAAGCGCCTAAGTATGCTGCCAATTTGTAGTATGCAACAGGAGCAGCAGTAGGCCCGTTAAACCACTCTCGCAGCGCAAAAAACAGCAGCGGGCTTAGTACAATAATAAGTAGCCCGATCTCGCCCAGCGCTCCAAGGTCACCTAAGATTGCTAAATACACATTATGGATAACCATAGGCTGTCCCCCTACTATAGAGGTCGAGCTTTGGAATCCACATCCTAAGGGTAGGCAAGCCTCAGCATTTAATATGCCATCGCTGAGCATTTTCGACCTAATTGGATCGCCTTCGAACAATCTGTTTACTACGAGGAGCGACTTCCCATCCAGGAATCCATAAATAGCGTCTAGATTAAAAACTGCAAATAGACCGAACAGTAAAATTAATATCGATACAATCGATAACATTCTTGCTGCATTTAACATAAATACCATTGAAGCGAATGCTATTAAAATCACCGCAAACCATAGGAAACCTGTTCGACTTGAATCGGCTAACAGCAAATAAACCGACGATACCAACACAAAAGTCGTAATCATGATTCTAGATATAGGACTGCTAAGCATCTTAGCAATCATAAACGCACAAAAAAAAGCGCTTGTTTTCCACAGCACTCCAGGATACGCAAACAGGCTACCTTGCCGCCCATCTCCTAAAACTATATAGTAATCGCTCAACCAGTATTTGGATATGATGAACACCACTAAACCAATACCCGTCGCAGTAGCTGAAATCCGATAGAAGTCGTCGATGTCTAAGAGCTGCGAGTTGGCATAAACAACCACGAAGACAGCATAAATCATAATAAATTTTACCGCTTGATAAGCAGTATATGCATCTGCATTTGCGAGCCCTGCAATTAACAAAGCCAATACTAAAATAGCAAAACCAAAACTTGCGCACAAAAAAACTATATCTTTATAAATGCGCCCAGCTTTGACAACTAGTGCACCAGATGCCAGAAGCAAGCCCCATAACGCCCAATATCCGAAAGGTGTTATAACGTTTCGCAAATCACCAAGAACCACGAGTGCGCATGCTGAAAGAACAATATAAAATGGCATCCTTTGCTTTTTAGTAATATTGATCACGCCCCGGCCACTCTAGATTTATCAATCATGATTAAAATTAATTTCCGCTCGTGATCGGCATACGCTCATATGTGAGACGGTCGAATTTTAACCTAAGGAGCTCACTGCGGCTTTATGCCCCTTGGCATCGTGATCCCGCTTGCAGCAGATGCCCTTTAACGAGCGGGCATATACATCAGTTATACATATCGAACAATTGGCACCTGCTGACAGTATAAGCGCGTATGCTTAAATCAAAATACGCGAAATAGCTACCGTTGGCATCTTCATACGGCCCGCTTGGCCCTGGCGTCATTTGTGAGATACAAGATGACAGCAATAAATACTCCAGCCATCAACCCCAAAATCACACCCAAAGTAATAATCAATGATTTTTTAGGTTTGATCGGCGCGTCAGGTCGGTTCACATCGCCGTCCTGTCGGTACACCCATACATCTGACGGACTGACATCTAAATTTTTGAAAAAATCATGCTTTGACTGCAGTTCACGAAGATTCATCACAAATGGATCGTCCGACTGCCGCTGTTCCAAGTTCTGAATTTCAGCCTTCAGCGCCTTGGATCCACGCATATATATAATCTGTCCATCCATGCTTCCAGCTAATTCGACAGAAGGATTACCCGTAATGATTGGCGGCTTCTCCAAACCAATTGCTTCTGCGACTTTTAGCGCCTCTTGCAACTTGGTAATGGAATCTTGACGAATTTGCGTGCCCGTTTCTCGAAGAGACTTTATCTGTTGGAGGAGGTTACGAGCCCTGACACGACTTTCAGTGGCGACGTTCTTAATTATCTCCTCTTTCGCCAACAGCCCGGCTCGATCAGCATATTGCTGAACCCAGATCGACGCCAGTTCAGGGTTAGTCGTCTGGACCGCGACTGCAGATTGATCGCCAGCGTCTCTAACCGGCAAAGTTACAATTAATGTCTTTGAGAATCGCGAATACAAAGCATCTCTGGAGCCCTTTCTCTCTTCCTCTGTGAGACTGGGTAAATAAACGGTATTAAAAAATTCGCGATGAAGAGATTCGGAGTCCAAAATTCGCAGAAAAACTGTATAGATATCCTTTATCGTCAAAGGCACTAAATCGTAATCGCGCGTGCGTCCGTAATTAAAGTTAGCTATATCATTCTGCGTTGGCGGGATAAGAAAAAGCTTTGCTTCATATACTGGTTTAGCTGTAAATGCGTACGCAGCAGCCAATAGTGTCGACACTAACGCCACGCCAAAAACAATCCATTTTCGCTTCCATAGCGAACGGACCAGTGCCTGAATGTCAATTTCAGCACTGCTGTGTGATTGTGATGTACTGCTTTGCATGCCCCACTCGCCTTTTCTATTACGGCACAACACAGCAGTGAGGTGCACGTTCGTTCAACCACGATGTAATCTATAAAATTATTACGTTAGGTATGACTTTCGTTCTACAGCGCCATTGTACCAGCGGTGGCGCTCTCTCGGTGAGCATCGGAATTTGCTGTCGATGGTATTTTATCGGGATTGAGGCTTCCTGCCTGAAAAACATCGAGCTAAGAGCATAGCAACTGGACCTATGACCATGCCTAGCAGGAGGGAGGAAGCAACATAGATCGACAGCGGAAGGGGAGGCGTCGACCACCCCAAGAAAATCAAACTAGATGGCTGTTGATTTTCTAAGATGAATACAATTGCCGCCAAAGCTAAGAGTATTCCAAATGTAGCTGTTCCTACACGCCGAAATAGACGCATCTCTCTTACCTCCGATTCGCACTTAATTTTCTTCCTCATCCTCATTAACCCGATCCCGAAGCTCCTTCCCCGGCTTGAAATGAGGAACAAACTTCCCATCCAGGCTAACCGACTGCCCGGTCTTGGGATTACGCCCTACCCGCGGTGCGCGGTAGTGCAAGGAGAAGCTGCCAAAGCCACGGATCTCGATACGATCGCCGGTAGCCAGGCATTGGGACATTTGTTCAAGCATGGTCTTGATGGCCAGCTCCACATCCTTGGATGAGAGCAGCCCTTGATGGGTGACAATTCGTTCGATCAACTCCGACTTCGTCATATTTTTCCCTTCTTTTTCAAGCAGCTAGATCAGCGCTTCAAAGGTTTTAGCACGCTCGGAGCTATTTGAACAGTCCAGGCTTCGACATATATTCAGCAGGCTTGACTCGCCTGTTTTCAGCGCTTCAGGCGTCAGATAGTTCCTTCATCCACTACCGACAGATAACCAGCATAGTGCGGGTCAGATACCCCGCAGGATTAAAGCCGAAGGGGAATTCATCCTCCTCTTTGGCATCATCGGACCTTGCAACAACCTTGTAACCTGCCCCCTTGCACTCCTTGACTGCACGCTTTTGGCATTTCTCCCACCCGGAGCCCAGCCCCGAGCAATCAATCTCTATGCCACTGACTCCACGCACCGCATGAGTTTTGGCAGTTGTGGTACAGCCTGCCAATACCAGCAGTGCAATGGCGACTATGAGCTTGTTCATTCACTTCCTTAATGTCGGGCACCCTACCGGAGGGCGCATGCACCCTAAGCTCTAGCGTAGCTGCAAATAAGCAATTGATCCTGTTAAAGAAAGGGACAGTTTTGGCAGGGGATTGGTTCAAGGCGGAATGTTAGGCAACAAAGTAAAAGATCAAAAGATCGCAGCCTGCGGCAGCTCCTACAGGTGCTCGGTGTTTGATTGATTCACGACCATGGGTGTCTTTGCCAAATTCCGGGCACAAAAAAGGGCGACCGAAGTCGCCCTTTTTCTATGGTCTGACAGAACTTAGTTCTGTTTTTCCATTTGTGCACGCAACAGGTCGCCCAGAGTGGTAGGACCAGCAGCAGGTTCCGAAGTCGCTGGCTTGTCGCGCAGGCTCTGGATTGCTTCTTTCTCTTCAGCATCGTCTTTCGACTTGATGGAGAGCTGGATTACGCGGCTCTTGCGGTCAACGCTGATGATCTTGGCTTCTACTTCCTGGCCTTCTTTCAGAACGTTGCGCGCGTCTTCAACGCGGTCACGGCTGATTTCGGAGGCTTTCAGAGTCGCTTCGATATCGTCGGCCAGAGTGATGATGGCGCCTTTAGCGTCAACTTCTTTCACGATGCCTTTAACGATTGCGCCTTTGTCGTTCTCTTGAACGTACTCGGAGAACGGATCGCTTTCCAGTTGCTTGATACCCAGGGAGATACGCTCGCGCTCTGGGTCAACCGACAGGATAACGGTGTCCAGCTCGTCGCCCTTCTTGAAGCGGCGAACGGCTTCTTCGCCCACTTCGTTCCAGGAGATGTCGGACAGGTGAACCAGACCGTCGATGCCGCCGTCCAGACCAATGAAGATACCGAAATCGGTGATCGACTTGATGGTGCCGGAGATTTTATCGCCCTTGTTGAACTGGCCAGAGAAATCTTCCCATGGGTTAGATTTGCACTGCTTGATGCCGAGGGAGATACGACGACGCTCTTCGTCGATGTCCAGAACCATAACTTCCACTTCGTCGCCGACTTGTACGACTTTCGAAGGGTGGATGTTCTTGTTGGTCCAGTCCATTTCGGAAACGTGTACCAGACCTTCAACGCCTTCTTCCAGCTCAGCGAAGCAGCCGTAGTCGGTCAGGTTGGTTACACGAGCGGTAACGCGAGTGCTTTCTGGGTAACGGGCTTTGATAGCAACCCATGGATCTTCGCCCAGTTGCTTCAGGCCCAGGGAAACACGATTGCGTTCGCGATCGTATTTCAGAACCTTGACATCAATCTCGTCGCCAACGTTGACGATTTCGGAAGGATGCTTGATACGCTTCCAAGCCATGTCGGTAATGTGCAGCAGGCCATCGACGCCACCCAGATCGACGAATGCGCCGTAATCGGTGAGGTTTTTGACGATACCTTTGACTTGTTGACCTTCCTGCAGGGATTCCAGCAGAGCTTCACGCTCAGCGGAGTTCTCGGCTTCGAGGACGCTACGACGGGAAACGACAACGTTGTTGCGTTTCTGGTCGAGTTTGATGACCTTGAATTCCAGCTCTTTGCCTTCCAGGTGCGTGGTGTCGCGCACTGGACGAACGTCAACCAGAGAACCTGGCAGGAACGCACGGATGCCGTTAACGTCGACTGTGAAGCCGCCTTTAACCTTACCGTTGATAACGCCCTTGACCACTTCTTCGGCTGCGAAGGCTGCTTCCAGAACAATCCAGCATTCAGCGCGCTTGGCTTTTTCACGGGACAGCTTGGTTTCACCAAAGCCGTCTTCAACCGAGTCCAGAGCAACGTGAACTTCGTCACCGACATTGATAGTCAGATCGCCAGCGTCGTTGTAGAACTGCTCAAGCGGGATGAGTGCTTCAGACTTCAGGCCAGCGTGAACGGTTACCCAGCGAGCTTGGTAATCGATATCAACGATAACACCGGTGATGATGGAGCCTGCCTGAAGGTTCAGGGTTTTTAGGCTTTCTTCAAAGAGTTCCGCAAAGCTTTCGCTCATTTTAATTCCTGTTGAATAAGGGCGAAGGATACGCCCATCTCCACATCCCAGACGACGTGGGTTATGTTCATTTAAAGAAACAACGCAGGACTATGACTGGTCCCCTGCGAGGCTTCTTGGTCACCCGGCGATATCGCGAATGGCGATCTCACTCATGATGCGTTCCAGCACCTGATCGATGGATAATTCCGTGGAATCCAGCTGTATGGCGTCAGCCGCCGGCTTGAGCGGGGCTACCGCTCGCTGGGTGTCACGCTCATCGCGGACACGTATCTCATCTAGCAGACTCGACAGACTAACACCATCGACTTTGCCCTTCAACTGCAAGTATCGACGGCGCGCACGCTCCTCGGCACTGGCAGTGAGGAATATCTTCAGCGGCGCATCCGGAAAAACCACGGTGCCCATGTCGCGCCCATCGGCCACCAGGCCCGGAGCCTCCTGAAACGCCCGCTGGCGCTGCAGTAAAGCGTCGCGCACAGCCGGCAACGCGGCCACTTGCGAGGCCCACGCGCCGACCTGCTCATTGCGCAAATCATCAGTGACGTCATCACCTTCGAGGATGATTCGTTGCGGATGACCTTCCGTCGCGCCGACGAACTGCACGTCCAGATGAGCCGCCAACAGCTTCAACGACTCTTCGTTCGTCAGGTCAACGCCATGATTGCGGGCGGCGAATGCCAGCAAACGGTACAACGCACCGGAGTCCAGCAGGCACCAGCCAAGACGCTTGGCCAGAATACCGGCAATAGTGCCTTTGCCCGACCCGCTTGGGCCGTCGATGGTGATGACCGGTGGCTTGATGTTCACGACTGAGCCTCTTGAGCAACGCGGATGCCGACCTGAGCGCATAGCGCGAGGAAGTTGGGAAACGACGTCGCGACGTTCGCACAATCATGGATGCGGATCGGCGCGGTAGCGCGCAGCGAGGCAACACTGAATGCCATGGCAATCCGGTGATCGCCGTGACCGTGCACTTCGCCGCCGCCGATCAGGCCGCCATCAATAATGATGCCGTCCGGGGTCGGTTCGCATTTGACGCCAAGCGCCAGCAAACCATCCGCCATCACCTGGATACGGTCCGATTCCTTGACGCGCAGCTCTTCGGCGCCACGCAGGATGGTACGGCCTTCGGCGCAAGCAGCAGCGACGAACAATACCGGGAATTCGTCGATCGCCAGCGGAACCAGCTCTTCCGGAATCTCGATACCTTTCAGTTTAGCTGCACGAACGCGCAGATCAGCCACAGGTTCGCCACCGACTTCACGCTCGTTTTCCAGGGTGATATCAGCGCCCATCAGGCGAAGAATATCGATCACGCCGGTACGCGTCGGGTTGATGCCGACGTGCTCGAGCACCAGCTCCGAACCTTCAGCAATCGAAGCCGCCACCAGGAAGAACGCCGACGACGAGATGTCCCCCGGTACTTCAATGTGGGTCGCGGTGAGCTTATGGCCGGACTCGACCGACGCCGTAGCGCCGTCGACGGTCACCGGATAACCGAAGCCACGCAGCATGCGTTCGGTATGGTCGCGGGTTGGCGCCGGCTCGGTGACGGTAGTCTTGCCCTCGGCATACAGACCCGCCAGCAGCAGGCAGGATTTCACCTGGGCGCTGGCCATCGGCATGGTGTACGTCACGCCTTTAAGCTTGTTGCCACCCCGAATGACCATCGGTGGACGACCTTCAGCAGCAGTCTCGATGACCGCACCCATTTCCCGCAGCGGGTTGGCCACGCGGTTCATCGGGCGCTTGGACAGCGAGGCATCACCGGTCAGGGTGCTGTCGAAGTTCTGCGCAGCCAAAAGGCCGGACAGCAGACGCATCGACGTGCCGGAGTTGCCCAGATAGATCGGGCCCGGCGCAGGCTTCAGGCCATGCAGCCCGACGCCATGGATAGTCACGCGACCGTGGTGCGGACCTTCGATCACGACGCCCATGTCGCGAAACGCTTGCAAGGTCGCCAGCGCGTCTTCGCCCTCAAGGAAGCCTTCGACTTCAGTGACGCCTTCGGCCAGGGAACCCAGCATGATCGAGCGGTGGGAAATCGATTTGTCACCCGGTACACGAATCCGCCCAGTCAGGCGGCCACCAGGTTGTCCCAGGAAAATCAGGTCGTTGGAGTTCATAGCGTCCACATAAGCCCGGCGGGCCAGGATTTTACTGAAATGTTCGCGAGCAACCCGGGCGCGAGTGAAGACGCCCAACAATTGGTGCCCATCCCCTGCATCGACCGCGTCGCGCAAGGCGTCGAGGTCGCTGCGAAATGTATCGAGTGTGCGCAGGACAGCTTCGCGGTTGGCGAGGAAGATGTCGTGCCACATCACCGGATCGCTTCCGGCGATTCTTGTGAAATCGCGGAAACCGCCGGCAGCGTAACGGAAGATCTCAAGATTTTCATTGCGCTTGGCCAACGAATCGACCAAACCGAACGCCAGCAAGTGCGGCAAATGGCTGGTCGCCGCCAGCACTTCATCGTGGCGCTCGACCTGCATGTGCTCGACATCGGCACCCAGTGCGCGCCACAACCGGTCGACCACTGCCAGGGCTGCCGGATCGGTTTGCTCCAGCGGCGTCAGAATCACTTTATGGCGACGGAACAAGTCGGCATTGGAGGCTTCCACCCCGCTCTGCTCGGAACCGGCAATCGGATGTCCCGGAACGAAGCGCGCCGGCATGCCGCCAAACGCTTCAGTGGCCGCGCGAACGACGTTGCCCTTGGCACTGCCGACGTCGGTAAGAATCGCTTGCCCCAGGTCCATACCCGCCAAACGGCCGAGCATTTTTTCCATGGCCAGGATCGGCACGGCCAACTGAATGACGTCTGCGCCCTGGCATGCAACGGCCAGGTCTTCTTCACAGCGATCCACCACACCCAACTCAACCGCCAGCTTGCGCGATTGCGGATCGAGATCGACACCGACCACTTCCCGACAAACACCGCTTTCACGCAAACCCTTGGCAAACGAACCGCCGATCAATCCCAGACCGACCACCACCAGGCGACCGATCATAGGTTCAGCAGATTGCAGTGCAGTGACATCAACCACGAGCCAGAACCTTGGTCAGCGCCTCGAGGAAGCGGCTGTTTTCCGCCGGCAGGCCGATGGTGATACGCAGGTGGTTGGGCATTCCGTAGTTCGCCACCGGACGCACGATCACGCCCTCGCGCAGCAAGCCCTGGAACACCGGAGCAGCAACGCGCCCCAGATCGACGCAAATGAAGTTGCCTTTGGACTCAATCCAGCTCAGCCCCAGTTCGCGGAAGCCCGCTTCCAGTTGCTGCATGCCCGCTTCGTTCAGACGACGGCTTTCAGCCAGGTAATCGGCATCTTGCAGCGCGGCACAGGCAGCGGCCAGGGCCAGGCTGTTGACGTTGAACGGTTGTCGCACACGGTTCAGCACGTCTGCCACCACGGCGGTAGACAAGCCATAACCCACACGCAGCGCTGCCAGGCCGTAAGCTTTGGAGAATGTGCGCGAAACCAGCAGATTCGGATACGCCGCCAGGTAGTCCAGACCGTCCGGCAGGTCACTGCCTTCGGCGTATTCGATGTACGCCTCGTCCAGCACCACCAGGACGTGCTCCGGTACATCCTGCAGGAACTCGTCCAGTGCTTCGGCACCGAACCAGGTCCCGGTTGGATTGTTCGGGTTGGCGATAAAGATCACGCGGGTGTTGGCGTCGATTGCCGCCAGCATGGCCGAAAGGTCATGCCCCCACTCTTTAGCCGGAATCACACGTGCATCAGCACCCACCGCCTGGGTCACGATTGGATACACCGCGAACGCGTGCTCACTGAACACTGCGTTCAAGCCGGGCGCCAGATAGGCGCGGGCGACCAGCTCCAGAATGTCGTTGGAACCGTTACCCAGCGTCACTTGATTCAGCTCGACGCGGCACTGCTCGGCCAGCAGGGTTTTAAGCGCAAAACCGTTGCCGTCCGGATAACGGGTCAGCTCGGCCAGCTCTTCGCGAATCGCAGCCAGAGCCTTGGGACTGGCACCCAGCGGATTTTCGTTACTCGCCAGTTTGACGATGCTGGCCGGATCGATATCCAGCTCACGCGCCAGTTCGTCCACGGGTTTGCCCGGGACGTAAGGCGAAAGTTGTTGCACGCCCGGCTGTGCCAGAGCGAGGAAGTCACCACTCATTTTGCTGTCGCCCTTAAAGAACTGCTTTCGGGTAGGAACCGAGCACTTTGAGTGCTACCGCTTCCTGACTGATCTTTTCCAATACACCTTTGATCAATGGATCGCGGTGGTGGCCGACGAAGTCGATAAAGAACACGTAGGTCCATTTACCGCTGCGCGAAGGACGCGTCTCGATGCGAGTCAGGTCGATGCCATTGTCGTGGAAAGGCACCAGCAACTCGTGAAGCGCGCCGGGCTTGTTGCTCATGGAGACAATGATCGAAGTCTTGTCGTCGCCGGTCGGCGGCACTTCCTGGCTGCCGATCATCAGGAATCGCGTGGAGTTGTCCGGGCGATCCTCGATTTTCTCGGCCAGACGGGTCAACCCGTACAGACTGGCCGCCATGTCGCCGGCAATCGCTGCCGAGTTCCACTCACCCTTGACCCGCTTGGCCGCTTCGGCGTTGCTGGACACCGCCACACGCTCGACATTCGGATAATGGGCGTCCAGCCACTTGCGGCACTGGGCCAGTGACTGGGCATGGGAATAGATGCGGCTGATGCTGTCGGTCTTGGTGTTTTCGCCCACCAGCAGGTGATGGTGAATCCGCAGCTCGACTTCGCCACAAATGACCATGTCATGTTCAAGGAAGCTGTCGAGGGTGTGGTTGACTGCGCCTTCGGTGGAGTTTTCCACCGGAACCACGCCAAAATTCACCGCACCCGCCGCGACTTCACGGAAGACTTCGTCGATTGCTGCCATCGGCTTGCTGATCACTGCGTGGCCAAAGTGCTTCATGGCCGCCGCTTGAGTAAAGGTACCTTCCGGGCCGAGGTAAGCCACTTTCAGCGGCTGCTCGAGTGCCAGGCACGAAGACATGATTTCGCGGAACAGCCGCGCCATCTCTTCGTTGCCCAGCGGCCCCTGGTTGCGTTCCATCACTCGCTTGAGCACCTGAGCTTCACGCTCGGGACGATAGAACACCGGCACTTCGCCTTCGGCCAGCGAGGCCATCTTTACCCGCGCAACTTCCTGGGCGCAGCGCGCGCGCTCACTGATCAGCTCCAGGACCTTGGTGTCCAGAGCATCAATGCGAACGCGCAGTGCCTTGAGTTCTTGCTCAGACATTAGCCGTGTTCCTTCTCGAACTCTGCCATGTACGAAATCAGTGCGTTGACCGCAACGATGTCCACGGCGTTATAGATGGAGGCGCGCATGCCGCCTACGGAACGGTGACCCTTGAGGTTCAACAGGCCACGCGCTTCGGCACCGGCCAGGAACGGCTTGTCCAGACGGTCGTCCGCCAGGCGGAACGGCACGTTCATCCACGAGCGGTCCGACTTGTTGATCGGGTTGCTGTACAGGCCGCTGGCGTCGATGAATTCGTACAGCGTGCGCTGCTTCACTTCATTGAGCTTGCCGATGGCTTCAACACCACCCTGCTCTTTCAGCCACTCGAATACCAGACCGGACAAGTACCAGGCCAGGGTTGGCGGGGTGTTGTACATCGAGCCGTTGTCGGCCGCGACCTTGTAATCGAGCATGGTCGGGCACAGGGAACGGGCGCGACCCAGCAGGTCTTCGCGAACGATGTTAACCACGATGCCACTCGGGCCGATGTTCTTCTGGGCGCCGGCGTAGATCATGCCGAAGCGCGACACATCGATTGGACGCGAGAGGATGTCCGAGGACATGTCGGCGACCAGCGGGACGTCACCGGTTTCCGGGACCCACTGGAATTCCAGGCCGCCGATGGTTTCGTTCGGCGCGTAGTGAACGTAGGCCGCGTCTTTCGACAGCTTCCATTCGTTCTGACCGGGAATTGCAAAATAGTCGTAGGGCTTGGCGGTACCGGCAACATTGACGTGTCCGTAGCGCGTCGCTTCCTCGATGGCTTTCTGCGACCAGATACCGGTATCGATATAGTCGGCCGTACCATCTTCCGGCAACAGGTTCAGAGGGATCTGAGCAAATTGCTGGCTGGCACCGCCCTGCAGGAACAGCACTTTATAATTGGAGGGGATATTGAGCAGATCACGCAGATCCTGCTCGGCCTTGGTGGCAATGGACACGAACTCATCGCTGCGATGGCTCATTTCCATGACCGACAGGCCCTTGCCGTGCCAATCAAGGAGTTCACCCTGAGCGCGCTTCAGGACAGCTTCGGGAAGCGCCGCAGGACCGGCACAGAAGTTATAGGCTCTCTTGCTCACATCCAATCTCGCTCTGATTTGGTGGTAATCACGCAATAGTACGGGGTGATCGTCCCGCGAATGGCTGGCGCGATCAACTGTAGGAGCGAGCTTGCTCGCGATGGATTCGAAGACGTCGCGCTTAATCAGAAAACCCGCGTCATCGTTGACGTCCATCGCGAGCAAGCTCGCTCCTACAGGGGCATCATTAATTCCAGAGAGACAAACAACAAGGGGGCGAATTCTCATCCGCCCCCTGCTTGTCCGCTTATTCCTGCGGTTCTTCGTCGGCTGCGGCGTCGAGTTGCTGGTCTTCGGCAACGTTGTCGTCGATCACGACATCACCGTCGAACACTGCACCCTCTTCACCGTCTTCCAGCTCTTCGCCTTCGACTTCCGACGGTTCCTGAACCCGCTCCAGACCGACCAGCGTTTCATCGCTGGCCAGCTTGATCAGGGTCACGCCCTGAGTATTACGGCCCAGGCTCGACACTTCGTCGACACGGGTACGAACCAGCGTGCCCTGGTCGGAAATCAGCATGATCTCCTCGCCATCAAGCACCTGGACTGCACCGACCAGACGGCCGTTACGGTCGTTGCTGACCATGGCGATAACGCCCTGACCGCCACGCTTGTACTCAGGGAACTCGCTGATCGCCGTGCGCTTGCCATAACCACGCGCCGAAGCGGTGAGGATCTCACTGCCTTCTTCGGGGATCAGCATGGAAATCAGCTTCTGGCCTTCTGGCAGACGCATGCCGCGAACACCGCGAGCAGTACGGCCCATGGCGCGAACGTCGGTTTCCTTGAAGCGAGTCACTTTACCGCCGTCGGAGAACAGCATGACTTCGCGCTCGCCATCGGTAATGGCGGCAGAAATCAGTACGTCACCTTCGTCCAGTTCCAGCGCGATCAGACCGACGCTGCGTTGACGGCTGAAGGATTCCAGCGGGGTCTTCTTCACGGTGCCTTTGGCGGTGGCCATGAAGATGAAGTGACCTTCGGTGTACTCCTCGACCGGCAGCATGGTGGTGATGTATTCATCACTGTCCAGCGGCAGCAGGTTGACCAGCGGACGACCACGGGCAGCGCGGGAGGCTTCCGGGATTTCGTAGGTTTTCAGCCAGTACACCTTGCCTTTGCTGGAGAACAGCAAGAGCGTGGTGTGACTGTTGGCGACCAGCAGGTGAGCGATGTAGTCCTCATCCTTGACGCCGGTCGCCGACTTGCCTTTACCGCCACGACGCTGAGCCTGGTACGCAGCCAATGGCTGGGTCTTGGCATAGCCACCGTGGGAGATGGTCACGACGCGCTCTTCTTCCGGGATCATGTCACCCAGGGTCAGGTCGAGACGGGCATCAAGAATTTCGGTGCGGCGCACATCGCCGTATTCGGCGCGAATCACTTCCAGCTCTTCGCGGATCACTTCCATCAGGCGCGTGGCGCTGTTGAGGATGCGGATCAGCTCGCCGATCTGGTTGAGGATCTCTTGATATTCGGCCAGCAGCTTCTCGTGTTCCAGACCGGTCAGGCGGTGCAGACGCAGTTCGAGAATGGCTTGCGCCTGCTCTGGCGACAGGAAGTACTTGCCTTCGCGCAGACCGTATTGCGGGTCCAGGGTCTCGGGACGGCAAGAGTCGGCACCAGCACGCTCGACCATCGCGACCACAGCGGAAGATTCCCACGCAGTCTTGATCAGCGCTTCCTTGGCTTCCGACGGTGTCGGCGAAGCCTTGATCAGGGCAATGACCGGATCAATGTTCGACAGGGCGACCGCTTGCCCTTCAAGGATGTGACCCCGTTCGCGCGCCTTACGCAGTTCGAACACGGTACGACGGGTCACCACTTCACGACGGTGGCGAACGAAGGCTTCCAGCAGGTCCTTGAGGTTCAGGATCCGCGGACGGCCGTCGATCAGCGCAACGATGTTGATGCCGAACACCGCTTGCAGCTGGGTCTGGGCGTAGAGGTTGTTGAGGATCACCTCAGGCACTTCGCCACGACGCAGTTCGATCACGACGCGCATACCGTCCTTGTCGGACTCGTCGCGCAATTCAGTGATGCCTTCCAGCTTCTTCTCTTTGACCAGCTCGGCGATCTTCTCGATCAGACGGGCCTTGTTCAGCTGGTAAGGGAGTTCGGTGATGACGATCTGCTGACGACCACCGACCTTGTCGATGTCTTCGATCGTCGAGCGGGCGCGCATGTAAATGCGGCCGCGACCGGTACGGTAGGCTTCAATGATGCCGGCACGACCGTTGATGATCGCAGCGGTCGGAAAGTCCGGACCGGGGATGTATTGCATCAGCTCATCGATGGTCAACTCGGGGTTGTCGATGAGTGCCAGGCAACCGTCGATGACTTCACCGAGGTTGTGCGGCGGGATGTTGGTGGCCATGCCCACGGCGATACCGCTGGAGCCGTTGACCAACAGGTTGGGAATACGGGTCGGCATGACCGCCGGGATCATTTCAGTGCCGTCGTAGTTCGGCACCCAGTCCACGGTTTCTTTGTGCAGGTCAGCCAGCAGCTCGTGCGCCAGCTTGGTCATGCGCACTTCGGTGTATCGCATGGCCGCAGCGTTGTCGCCGTCCACCGAACCGAAGTTGCCCTGCCCGTCTACCAGCAGGTAACGCAGCGAGAAAGGCTGCGCCATACGAACGATGGTGTCGTACACCGCGGTATCACCGTGCGGGTGATACTTACCGATCACGTCACCGACAACACGGGCAGATTTCTTGTACGGCTTGTTGAAGTCGTTGCCCAGCTCGCTCATCGCGAACAGCACACGCCGGTGCACGGGCTTCAAGCCATCGCGCGCATCCGGCAGTGCCCGCCCGACAATTACGCTCATTGCGTAGTCGAGGTAGGACTGCTTCAGCTCGTCTTCGATATTGACCGGGAGGATTTCTTTGGCCAGTTCGCCCATGAGAAGCCTGATTCCTTTTTCTGGTGAAACCTCGTCACATCCATATGGGACGAACGAAGCTCGCCGCTGCAGGCTGGAGTGCCATACACCGACTTACGACAAATCAACGAGTTGTGCCATGGATTTGCGCAGTAAAGACAACCCCGTGGGACTGCCTCGGAAAACGCCGGATGTTATCACAAGAGCCGCCACGCACCTATCCCTCTGATGCGCATGGAGCATAGTTAGTTGACCGGTGACAGGCTTGAAGGGGATCAGAGAGGCTTAGAGCTACTGCGAATGCCGAATTGGCGACCGAATTAAGGTTGTTTATTGACTTTCAGCCCCAAATCGCCAGCAGGCTGGCTCCCACATTAGATCTAAGTCGATCACAAACCCTGTGGGAGCCAGCCTGCTGGCGATGAAGTCCTTTCAGACGCTACGGAAATCAATGCAGACGCTTGCGGCACATCAACTGCGCCATTTTCGCGGTGTCTGGCCGCTCGACGATGCCTTTTTCGGTGACGATGACATCGATCAGGTCCGCAGGGGTCACGTCGAATACCGGATTGAACGCATCCACGTCCGCACCGACGCGCTTGCCGCCCACTTCCAGCAACTCGCGGCCATCGCGCTCTTCAATGGGAATGTCGTCGCCACTGGCCAGGTTCATGTCGATGGTTGAACTCGGGGCCACGACCATGAAGCGCACGCCGTGGTGCATGGCGTTCACTGCCAGCTGATAGGTACCGATCTTGTTGGCCACGTCGCCATTGGCGGTGATCCGGTCGGCGCCCACGATCACCCAGGTAATGCCCTTGGTTTTCATGATGTGGGCTGCAGCAGAGTCGGCATTGACCGTGACGGGAATGCCTTCGTTGGCCAACTCCCACGCGGTCAAGCGCGAGCCTTGAAGCCATGGGCGGGTTTCATCGGCGTACACGCGCTCGACCATACCTTCGATGAACGCCCCGCGAATCACCCCCAATGCGGTGCCGAAGCCGCCAGTGGCCAGCGCGCCGGTGTTGCAGTGAGTCAGAATCGCCTGAGCGTTGCCCTGATGCTTGCGAATCAGGTCCACGCCCAGCTGCGCCATGGTCAGGTTGGCTTCCCGATCGCTTTCATGAATGGCGATTGCCTCGGCTTCCAGCACTGCCAGTGGATCGGCGTGATTCTTCAGGCGCTCCAGGCGATCGCGCATGCGGCCCAGCGCCCAGAACAGATTGACCGCCGTTGGCCGGGAGTCCGCCAGCAGTGCGAAATCAGCTTCCAGCGCCGCCTGCCAGTCGCCTCCTTCGGCAAACCGGGCGCGGGCTGCCAGTACCATGCCGTAGGCGACGCTGATGCCAATGGCCGGAGCACCCCGCACCACCATCGAGCGAATGGCCTCGGCCACACCGGCGGCGCTGGTGCAGGCAATCCAGGTCTCCTCGAACGGCAATACGCGCTGATCCAGCAGGTACAGGGCGCCATCACGCCAATCGATGGCTTTTACCTTCTCCGCAGCCAACAGTCGATCGCGCATCCCACACCCCGTACTCAGTAACAAAGCCGCCGATTATAGCGAGCCCCCGGCGAAGACGCTCGGGTATACTTCGCCATCCTTTACAAAAGCACTGGAACCGATCTTCGATGCCGAACACTGCCGCTGCGCTCGACCTGTTGCTGCTGCCGACCTGGTTGGTACCTGTCGAACCCGCAGGCGTTGTCCTCAAGGAGCATGCCCTTGGCATCCGCGACGGGCGCATCGTTTTTATCGGCCCACGCGCCACCGCACTCAAGCTTGATGCGACCGAAGTGCGCGAACTCCCGGACATGCTGGTCTGCCCCGGCCTGATCAATGCGCACGGCCATGCCGCAATGACACTGTTCCGCGGCCTGGCTGACGACCTGCCACTGATGACCTGGCTGGAAAACCACATCTGGCCGGCTGAAGCCAAGTGGGTCGACGAAGCGTTCGTGCGTGATGGTACCGACCTGGCGATCGCCGAGCAGATCAAAGGCGGTATTACCTGTTTCTCTGACATGTACTTCTTCCCGAAGGTTGCCAGCGAGCGCGTGCACAACAGTGGCATTCGCGCACAAATCGCGATTCCGATCCTCGACTTTCCCATTCCAGGTGCCAGCACGGCGGATGAAGCCATTCGTCAGGGAGTGGAATTGTTCGGCGACCTCAAGCACCACGAACGCATCAGGATCACCTTCGGCCCGCATGCGCCCTACACCGTGTGCGACGAAAACCTGGAGAAGATCCGGGTGATCGCTGAAGAACTGGACGCTTCGATTCACATGCACGTCCACGAGACTGCATTCGAAGTGCAACAGGCGGTCGACCAGACCGGTGAACGTCCGCTCGCTCGTCTCGGCCGCCTGGGCTTGCTGGGACCGCGCTTCCAGGCGGTGCACATGACTCAGATCAGCGAAGACGACCTGGCATTGCTGGTAGAAAGCAACACCAACGTTATTCACTGCCCGGAGTCGAACCTGAAACTGGCCAGCGGCTTTTGCCCGGTCGAGCGTCTGTGGCAGGCCGGCGTCAACGTCGCCATCGGCACCGATGGCGCCGCCAGTAACAATGATCTGGATTTGCTGGGCGAAACCCGCACCGCCGCGTTGCTGGCCAAAGCCGTCGCAGGCTCTGCCACCGCACTCGACGCGCACCGCGCATTGCGCATGGCCACGCTGAACGGCGCCCGGTCAATGGGGATCGAGGCCGACGTAGGATCGCTGGAAGTCGGCAAGGCCGCGGACATTGTCGCCTTCGACCTGTCCGGCCTGGCCCAGCAACCCGTCTATGACCCGGTTTCACAGCTTATATATGCCACCGGCCGCGATTGCGTAAAACACCTATGGGTGGCCGGCAAGCAACTGCTCGACGACCGTCGCTTGACCCGTCTGGATGAAGAACAGTTGTGCGCTACCGCCAAGGCCTGGGGCCAGCGGATCAGCGGCCATACCGAATCGTAAGCACCCCGGGGCACCTGCCGGGGCAACAGGATTTTTCAAGTTTTAGAGGACTGAACCATGAGCAACGTCGACTACGCCGAAATCGCCAAATTCGAAGCCCTGGCCCATCGCTGGTGGGACCGCGAGAGCGAGTTCAAACCGCTGCACGACATCAACCCGCTGCGGGTCAACTGGATTGACGAACGGGTCCAACTGGCCGGCAAGAAAGTCCTCGACGTCGGTTGCGGCGGCGGCATTCTGAGCGAGGCCATGGCCCAACGCGGCGCGACCGTCATGGGCATCGACATGGGCGAAGCGCCGCTGGCGGTGGCGCAGCTGCACCAACTGGAATCGGGTGTGACGGTCGAGTACCGGCAGATCACCGCCGAAGCCTTGGCGGAAGAAATGCCCGAGCAGTTCGACGTGGTCACTTGCCTGGAAATGCTCGAACACGTGCCGGATCCGTCCTCCGTGATCCGCGCTTGCTACAAGATGGTCAAGCCGGGCGGCCAGGTGTTCTTCTCCACGATCAACCGCAACCCGAAAGCCTATCTGTTCGCCATTGTTGGCGCTGAATACATCATGAAGCTGCTGCCGCGCGGCACCCATGATTTCAAGAAATTCATCCGCCCTTCGGAGCTCGGTGCCTGGAGCCGCATGGCCGGCCTGACCGTCAAGGACATCATCGGGCTGACTTACAACCCGCTGACCAAGCACTACAAGCTGGCCTCCGATGTGGACGTCAACTACATGATCCAGACCCTGCGCGAGGAGTAAGCCGATGCGTATCAGAGCAGTCCTTTTTGACATGGACGGCACGCTGCTCGACACCGCGCCGGACTTTATCGCCATTTGTCAGGCGATGCGTGCCGACCGCGGCATGCCGCCGATGAACGACAAGCACATTCGCGACGAGATATCCGGTGGTGCCAAGGCGATGGTCGCAGTGACCTTTTCCATGGACCCGGAATCGCCTGGCTTCGAGGAGCTGCGTCTGGAGTTCCTGGATCGCTACGTCAAAGGGTGTGCCGTTCACAGCAAATTGTTCGACGGCATGGGTGAACTGCTGGCCGATATCGAAAAAGCCAACTTGATCTGGGGAGTGGTCACCAACAAGCCCCTGCGGTTCGCCGAGCCGATCATGCAGCAGCTGGGTTTAGCCGAGCGTTCGGCGTTGTTGATCTGCCCTGACCACGTGAAGAACAGCAAGCCGGACCCGGAACCGCTGATCCTCGCCTGCAAGATGCTCGACCTGGATCCGGCCAGCGTGTTGTTTGTGGGTGATGACCTGCGCGATATCGAGTCCGGGCGCGATGCCGGCACCAAAACGGCTGCAGTGACCTATGGCTACATCCATCCAGACGACAACCCGCGGCACTGGGGTGCGGATGTGGTGGTTGATCATCCGCTGGAGTTGCGCAAGGTGCTGGATAGCGCTCTTTGTAGCTGCTAAACCGACCTTTTTTACAGGAGCACGGCTTGCCGGCGATAGCGAACTTATAAACGTCATCGCTGGCAAGCCAGGCTCCCACAGGGATCGCGCTCCGATCGCAACTGCCCGCATTCTGATTTGTTGAGGTTTTTTATGTTTGATTATTCCGCCCGTCCCGACCTGCTCAAAGGCCGGGTCATTCTGGTCACCGGCGCTGGCCGTGGCATTGGCGCTGCAGCTGCAAAAACCTACGCCGCTCACGGCGCCACCGTGTTGCTGCTGGGCAAGACAGAAGCCAACCTGACTCAGGTCTACGACGAAATCGAAGCCGCCGGCCATGCACAACCGGCCGTGATCCCGTTCAACCTCGAAACCGCCCTGCCCCA
This sequence comes from Pseudomonas sp. MDV22-iso1, assembly GCF_058145095.1. Lineage (NCBI taxonomy): Bacteria > Pseudomonadati > Pseudomonadota > Gammaproteobacteria > Pseudomonadales > Pseudomonadaceae > Pseudomonas > Pseudomonas sp. MDV22-iso1. The sequence goes on along the minus strand of NZ_JBYVMF010000001.1, from coordinate 366,003 downwards.
TCAATACGATGAGCTGGCAGCGATGATCGAAACCGAATTCGGTCACCTCGATGGCTTGCTGCACAACGCATCGATCATTGGTCCGCGCACGCCGATCGAACAGTTGTCCGGCGAAAATTTCATGCGTGTCATGCACGTCAACGTCAACGCCATGTTCATGCTCACCAGCACCCTCTTGCCACTGCTCAAGCTGTCTGCGGATGCATCGGTGGTGTTCACGTCCAGCAGTGTAGGACGTAAAGGCCGGGCGTATTGGGGGGCTTATGGCGTCTCCAAGTTCGCCACCGAAGGCCTGATGCAGACCCTCGCTGACGAGGTCGATACCGTCGCCCCGATGCGTTCCAACAGCATCAACCCCGGCGCAACCCGCACCAGCATGCGCGCCCAGGCTTACCCTGGTGAAAATCCGCTGAACAACCCGACACCCGAGGAGATCATGCCGGTCTACCTCTACCTGATGGGGCCGGACAGCACTGGCGTCAACGGTCAGGCATTCAACGCCCAGTAACACCGTGCGTCGCCCTACGTATCGCGGCGGCTTCCCGTCGCGGTGCGTAACAGCCGTCGCAAATGCACGAGTTCTTCGTCAAACAACCGTCACCTAATTCGCCAAATCCGCCCTGTCAAATGCTCAGCCTATTGATTTCAAAAGCTTTTAAATCGACTGAACTGAATGGCACGACTTTCGCTCTAATTTTGCTCAGACACGCCGAGTGAAGGCACATCGGGCGATGCGTAAGTCGATAGGTTAATAATCGTCGCCAAAAGCGGACTAGACTTGATTCAAACGTCCTACGGGACTGATGGACCAGTATGATGCGCTGCCCAACGCCGCTCTCACCCAGCTTGTAAGACTGTCTTGCTGCTTAGGGGCGCATGCCATATGAAATCACCATCCCAGACCAACGCGATTGACTTCGACAGCGCGAAATTGCAACGCCTGGGCTTTGGACAGCAGCCCCCTATTCTGGAAAGACCGGTCAGCCTTGCGAAGTTGCGTCAACAGCTCTGCCTGCAACTTCAGACCAGCCTTGAGCCGCAACGCATACTCGGTCTCTTTTTCCGCGAAATTCAACGATTGGTACCGCTCGACGCCTTGAGCTACGAACACAAGGCCACAGATCTGCGCCTGGAATTCGGCCAGCGCGGTCACCATTCGATCAGTTACAGCCTCAGCCATGAAGGTGAGCATCTGGGAGAATTGGTTTTTCGCCGCAACCAGCGTTTCAGCGATCAGGAACAGGGCCATCTCGAGTCGTTGTTGTCTGCACTGCTGTTCCCGATGCGCAACACTTTGCTTTATCGGGCCGCCACCCAAAGCGCGTTACGCGATCCGCTGACAGATACCGGTAACCGCATCGCCATGGACCAGACGTTGCAACGGGAAATCGACATGTCGCGCCGTCACCTGCAGCCTTTATCGCTGTTGATGCTGGACATCGATCACTTCAAACGCATCAATGACGACCATGGTCACAGTGCCGGTGATGAGGTCCTCAAAGCCGTCGCCGCCGCGATCAAAAGCCAACTGCGCAACGTAGACATGGTGTTCCGTTTCGGCGGTGAAGAGTTTTTGATCCTGCTGTCCAACACCGGGCGTGAAGCCGCAGCCCTGGTGGGCGAACGACTGCGATTTGCGACGCAGGCCAAAGAGTATTCGGCCGACGGCAAGTCGGTCGAACTGACGGTCAGCCTTGGTTGTTCAACCTTGTTGCCTGGCGAGTCGGCCGAAAGCCTGTTGCGCCGCGCCGACAGTGCGCTGTACGTGGCCAAGCGCGAGGGACGCAACCGGTTGGCGATGGCGGGCTGAATCCCCCAGCGGGCACGCGTGCAGGGCGGCCCGCGAAAGAATGAATCAGCGCACAGCGCCGCGTAATGCTCCCACCAGGCCTTGCAATTTGGCTGGTTCCGCAGCTTCAACCGGCACTGCCGGCCCAGCGACCAGCGTCACCCGCGACCACAGCCGACGAAACACACCTTTGTCCGGATCGCGGCTGAAAAAACTCCCCCACAACCCCTGCAACGCCAACGGAATCACCGGCACCGGTGTCTCTTCGAGAATCCGCGTCAACCCGCCCCTGAACTCGTTGATCTCGCCATCCGTAGTCAGCTTGCCCTCTGGAAAGATACACACCAACTCACCATCTTTGAGGTATTGAGCGATCCGCTTGAAAGCCTTTTCGTAGATCTGAATGTCTTCCTGACGCCCCGCGATCGGGATCGTGCCCGCCGTGCGGAAGATAAAGTTCAGCACCGGCAGGTTGTAGATCTTGTAATACATCACAAAGCGAATCGGCCGACGCACCGCACCGCCAATGAGCAACGCATCGACGAACGACACATGGTTGCAGACCAGCAACGCGGCGCCTTCGTCGGGAATCAGCTGCAGATTTCGGTGCTCGACCCGGTACATGGAGTGGCTCAGCAGCCAGATCATGAAACGCATGGTGAACTCGGGAACAATGCTGAAAATGTAGGCATTCACGCCGATGTTCAGCAACGACACCACGAGGAACAGCTGGGGGATCGACAGCTTGACCATGCTCAGCAGCACGATGGAGACAATCGCCGAGACCACCATGAACAGCGCGTTGAGAATGTTGTTGGCGGCTATCACGCGCGCCCTTTCGTTCTCGGCAGTACGGGACTGGATCAGCGCGTAAAGCGGCACGATGTAGAAACCGCCGAATACACCCAGACCGAGAATGTCGAACAGCACCAGCCAGGTGTGCCCGAACCCCAGCACTTCGATCCAGCCGTGGCCCGCGACGCTGTCCGGGATTCCACCGGAATGCCACCATAACAGCAGACCGAAAACCGTCAGGCCGAACGAGCCGAACGGCACCAGGCCGATCTCCACCTTACGGCCAGAGAGCTTCTCGCAGAGCATCGAACCGAGCGCGATACCCACCGAGAACACCGTCAGAATCAGGGTCACCACGGTTTCGTCGCCGTGCATCCATTCCTTGGCATACGCCGGGATCTGCGTCAGATAAATCGCCCCGACGAACCAGAACCACGAGTTACCGACAATGGAGCGCGACACCGCTGGCGTCTGCCCGAGGCCAAGCTTCAAGGTGGCCCAGGACTCACTGAAAATGTTCCAGTTCAGGCGCATGTTCGGCGTTGAGGCTGCCGCGCGAGGAATGCTGCGGCTGGCGAGATAGCCGAGTACGGCGATGCCAATAATCGCCGTAGACACGATGGGAGCGTAATGAGAGGACGACATCATGATGCCGGCGCCGATGGTTCCGGCGAGGATCGCCAGGAATGTTCCCATCTCGACCAGTCCATTGCCGCCGACCAGTTCTTCCTCACGCAAGGCCTGGGGCAGTATCGAATACTTCACCGGCCCGAACAGCGCCGAATGAGTGCCCATGGCGAACAGCGCCACCAGCATCAGCGACAGATGATCGAACATGAACCCGACTGCACCGACCGCCATGATGGCAATTTCCCCAAGCTTGATCAGACGGATCAATGCGTCCTTGGCGAACTTCTCGCCGAACTGACCCGCCAACGCCGAAAACAGGAAGAACGGGAGGATGAACAGTAATGCACAGAGATTGACCCAAATCGAACGATCACCGTCGATGGTCAATTTGTAGAGAATGGCGAGGATCAGTGACTGCTTGAAGATGTTGTCGTTGAACGCCCCAAGCGACTGGGTCACAAAAAAAGGCAGGAAACGTCGGGTGCGAAGCAAGGTGAACTGTGAGGGGTGGCTCATCTTCCGTGTGTCCCTTTTGCAGTAAAGAGTGGCGTGGATACAGACATTGGAATGCCGAAGCTCGATCCAGGCCACACATTACCTAATCTTCGCCGGTTATTTCTTCAATCCTGCGATACAAGGCGAGACAAACAACTCCCCTCGCCAGGCTCCCCGCACCGTACGTTTGCTGACGATCAGCCACATGAGCGTCAGCAAGCCCACCAGCACGCATCCGAAAACCTCGAAGAACGCCAGATTCAAAGTGCTGGCCAGTTTCATCGTCGCCAGCGAATACACGCCCAGCGGAAAGGTAAAGCCCCACCAGCCCAGATTGAAAGGAATACCGGCCCGCAGGTAACGGACGGTGATCAGCATGGCTATCAGCATCCACCACAGACCGAATCCCCAAAGCGTAATGCCCGCTACCAGCCCCAGCCCGGCAGCGACTTCACCGATACCCGGCAAACCGTTGGCTGCGAAAATCGCCGGTGCATCGGCGCCCAGCAGCAACATCCCGAGCGCTCCCGTGCCAATGGGACCCAGCGCGAGCCAGCTCGAAGCGGCCATGTTTTCGTGGGGCAATTTATGCAGCGCCATGCGCAGCAACAGGATCGTCAGAATGCTGAAGGCTACCGGCAGGGAAAACGCCCAAAGGACGTAGCTGGTCACCAGCATCACCAACTGCGAATGGGCGTCGACCAGATGCGGTGCGAGCAAGCCCCCGCTGGCCGCCGCAACTTCCGCAGCGACCACCGGCAACAGCCAGACCGCCGTCATCTGGTCAATGCTGTGTTCCTGGCGCGTGAACATCATGTAAGGGATCAACACGCCGCACGCCAGGGACATCGCCACATCCAGCCACCACAACACCTCGGCGATTTGAATCACGCCATCGCCCCATCGCGGCAGGCCGAACACCAGAAAACCGTTAATGATCGTTGCCAGCCCCATGGGAATGGTGCCGAAGAACATCGATACCGTTGAATGCCCGAAGATCCGCCGTGCCTCATCGAAGAACAATGTCCAGCGCGCCGCGTAGAGGGCGGTAAACAGCACGAACAGAAAAATATTGAACAGCCACAGCGCTTCGGCGAGGGCGTGCAAGCCGGGGATGGCCACAGGGACCTGCGCCAACGCCAACGCCAGAACGCCGGTACCCATGGTGGCGGCGAACCAGTTCGGGGTGAATTGGCGAATCACTTCGCGCGGGTGTTGAAGGTGGCTGAAAGGTTTGATGCCGGTTTTGGCCTGGGTGCATGTCATGGCGGTCTCCTGTCCTCTGGTGAGGTGGAAGCCATGGTAGAACCGAATCGAATATCTATATAACGGGTAATATCTCTAACTGTTATCTGTTTTGCAGATATACGAGCGCTGGCGCATTAACGTGAGCAGTGCGCCCACCGACAGAATAATCAGCACAGCGCCATACCCATCAGTGGTTGCCACCAGACCAAAGGTTCGCGTCAGGTTGCCCGCCAACAACGATGGCAAGCAGAACGCCAGATAACTGAGCACATAAAACGCCGACATCAACCCCGCTCGTTCATGGGGCAGTGCCAGCGGCACGACACTGCGCAATGCACCCAGAAAACCCGCGCCGAAGCCACAGCCCGCCACCAGCGTCCCCACGAAAAACAGCGACAGGCTCGCACTGTGTACGGCGATCAGAATCAACGCGACACCCACCGGCAACAGGCTGGCGCCCAACTGCAGAACCTTGTCGGCAGGACGGTTACGCAAGGTGTAGATCATCAGGGCGCCCGTGACCGTCAATGCGGCGACCGTCGCCCCACCGATCAGGTTCGAAGTCGATCCGGTGGCGGTGCGCACCAGCGACGGTGCCAGCGAGGCGTAAAAACCACCCAGCGCCCACACGGCGATGTCGATGGGCAACACTCGCCATAGCGCACGCCGGGCCTGAGTCGGAACGTGCAAGGTCGGGCGCAGCGAAGCAAATGCACCCGGTTGCCGACTGACGCTTTCCGGCAGCCGCCACACGTACAGGGCCTGCATTGCGAACAGCGCCAGCAGCACCCAATAGGTGAGCTGCAACGGCAGTGGCGCGAATTCGGCCAGCAAGCCGCACCCCATCGCACCCATTGCCATCCCCAGCAGTGGCGCAACGCTATTGACCAAGGGGCCTTGCTGACGATCAGTGTCCAGCAGCGCCGCACTCAGCACCGCGGTTGCCATCCCGGTGGCAAATCCCTGCAGCACCCTGGCGGCGATCAGCCACGCGACACTGTCGGCATTGATAAACAGCAACATCGCTAGCATGTTCAGCAAAACCGCGGCGAAAATGACCGGTTTTCGTCCGAGGAAGTCCGACAGCGAACCGACGGTCAGCAGCGCCACCAGCAAACTGATGGCGTAGACACCGAAAATAACTGTCAGCGTCGCAGCCGAAAACTGCAGATGTTCCTGGTACAAGTGATAGAGGGGCGTCGGCGCGGTGGATGCCGCCAGAAAACTGAGTAAGGTAAACGCCAGAAACCACAGGCTGGTCTTTTGTGAGGCTGAGCTGGGCATGGACTGTCTCCGCAAAAGCTAATATTTTGCTTTTGCGGAGTGTGCTACTGACCAGCCCTTAAAGCAAATTCTTTGTGTTAAGGTCCGATGCATGGCTATTAAAGAAGGTTTACGCCCCGGCGGCCGCAGCGCCCGGGTGCAAGAGTCGATTCACTCGGCGGTCCGCGAACTCCTGGAAGAACAGGAGCGCTCAACCGTGACCGTGCCGCAGATCGCTGCCCGTGCAGGGGTTACCCCGTCAACCATTTATCGGCGTTGGGGCGATTTGTCCGTGTTGCTGGCCGACGTTGCCCTGGCGCGCATGCAGCCGGATGGCGAGCCCGCCAACACCGGCAGCTTGCGCGGTGATGTGCGGGCCTGGGCCGAGCAATACCTGGACGAGATGAGTTCCGAACCCGGTCGCAACATGCTGCGCGATGTTCAATCCAGCCTGACACCCGGTTACTGCGTGACGATCATTGGCGCGCAGTTGCAGACGATTCTGGATCGCTACCCCGATGTGCCGAAGCCGAGCGTCGACCGGCTGATCAACCTGGTGGCGGCGCCGACGGTGTTTCGCATTCTGTTTTCCGAGAAGGCGCTGGAGGTTGAGGAGTTGCACACGTTGCTCGAGATCGCGCTGGATCAGTGACGACGTCATCGTCGCAAAGCCGCCCGGACCAGGCTCGGCTCCCACAGGTATCTTCGGCGTTAACTCATTCCTTGTGGGAGCCGAGCTCGCTCGCGATGAGGCCTGCAAAAACAGCAGAAAATCTACCGGCCTGTCTACCCTGCGACACCCCGCCACGCCACGACCTTGGTCGACACTGACGAACCCCCGACATCGTGCGAGACTGTCTGACCGGGCTGGAGTCCCGGGTGTCTTTTGCCTGGAGTTCTCATGTCGCTGTCCAGCGGGCTGATCGCCGCCGTCGCCCTGGCCTATATGGCCATCATGTTCGCTATCGCCTTCTACGGTGACCGCCGCGCCGCGCCGTTGCCACCGCGCGTGCGTGCCTGGGTGTACAGCCTGTCGCTGGCGGTTTACTGCACCAGCTGGACTTTTTTCGGGGCCGTGGGCCAGGCTGCCGAACAACTCTGGTCGTTCCTGCCGATCTACCTCGGGCCGATCCTGCTGCTGGTCTGCGCCCCTTGGGTTCTGCAGAAAATGGTGATGATCAGCAAACAGGAGAACATCACCTCCATCGCCGACTTTATCGCGGCACGCTACGGCAAATCCCAGTCGCTGGCCGTGGTCGTTGCGCTGATTTGCCTCGTCGGCGTTTTGCCCTACATCGCTTTGCAACTCAAAGGCATCGTGCTCGGCGTGAATTTGTTGATCGGCGCTGGTGCTGACGCGATGGGCGTGCGCGCGCAGGACACGGCGCTGATCGTGTCGCTGGTGCTTGCGCTGTTTACCATCGTGTTCGGTACCCGCAACCTCGATGCCACGGAGCACCACCGGGGCATGGTGCTGGCGATTGCGTTCGAGTCGCTGGTCAAGCTCTTCGCTTTTCTTGCCGTCGGTGCATTCGTGACCTACGGCCTCTACGATGGATTTGACGACTTGTTCAATCAGGCCATGCTTGCCCCGCGGCTGGAGCAATACTGGAAGGAAACGATCAACTGGCCGTCCATGGTGGTTCAAACCGGTGTGGCAATGATGGCGATTATCTGCCTGCCCCGGCAATTCCATGTGACCGTGGTCGAGAACATCGAGCCTCAGGACTTGCGCCTGGCGAAATGGGTGTTTCCCGCCTACCTGGCACTCGCGGCTCTGTTTGTCGTACCCATCGCCCTGGCAGGTCAGATGTTGCTGCCCAGCTCGGTGCTGCCAGACTCGTTCGTTATCAGCCTGCCGCTGGCGCAGTCCCACCCTGCGCTGGCGCTCCTGGCGTTTATTGGTGGCGCCTCGGCCGCGACCGGCATGGTGATCGTCGCCAGCGTTGCGCTGTCGACCATGGTGTCCAACGACATGCTGTTGCCATGGCTATTGCGCCGCAACAATGCCGAGCGTCCGTTCGAAGTATTCCGTCAGTGGATGCTGTCGGTGCGCCGCGTCAGCATCGTGGTGATTCTGCTCCTGGCGTATGTCAGCTATCGCTTGCTGGGCTCTACCGCGAGCCTGGCGACCATTGGCCAGATCGCCTTCGCTGCCGTGACCCAACTGGCCCCGGCCATGCTCGGCGCGCTGTACTGGAAACAGGCCAACCGCCGAGGTGTGTTCGCCGGCCTCGCCGCCGGGACATTTCTCTGGTTCTACACCCTGATCCTGCCTATTGCCGCCCACAGCCTGGGCTGGTCGCTCAACACCTTCCCGGGATTGGCGTGGCTGCACAGCAACCCACTGAACCTGCCACTGACTCCGCTGACCCAAGGCGTGGTGTTATCGCTGGCGGCCAACTTCACGCTGTTCGCCTGGGTCTCGGTGCTATCGCGCACGCGGGTATCGGAACACTGGCAGGCCGGTCGTTTTATCGGACAGGAAATCAGCGCACGCCCAAGCGCACGCTCGATGCTGGCCGTGCAGATAGACGACTTGCTGCAACTCGCGGCACGCTTTGTCGGTGAGGAACGCGCTCGTCAGAGCTTCATCCGCTTCGCCTATCGCCAAGGCAAAGGCTTCAATCCGAACCAGAATGCCGACGGCGAGTGGATCGCCCACACCGAACGCTTGCTGGCTGGTGTACTGGGCGCTTCATCGACGCGCGCCGTGGTGAAGGCGGCCATTGAAGGTCGGGAAATGCAGCTCGAGGATGTCGTGCGAATCGCCGACGAAGCCTCTGAAGTCCTGCAATTCAACCGCGCATTGCTGCAAGGCGCGATCGAGAACATTACCCAAGGCATCAGCGTGGTCGACCAGTCGCTCAAACTGGTGGCGTGGAATCGTCGCTACCTTGAACTGTTCAACTATCCGGACGGCTTGATCAGCGTCGGTCGCCCCATCGCTGACATTATTCGCCACAACGCCGAGCGTGGCCTGTGCGGCCCAGGGGAAGCCGAAGTGCACGTCGCCCGGCGCCTGCACTGGATGCGCCAGGGCCGCGCCCACACGTCTGAAAGACTGTTTCCGAATGGGCGGGTGATCGAGCTGATCGGCAACCCGATGCCGGGTGGCGGCTTCGTTATGAGCTTCACCGACATCACCGCGTTTCGCGAGGCCGAGCAGGCACTGACCGAGGCCAATGAAGGCCTGGAGCGTCGCGTCACCGAACGTACTCATGAACTGTCGCAATTGAACGTAGCGCTGACCGAAGCCAAAGGCACCGCCGAGTCCGCTAACCAGTCGAAAACCCGGTTTCTGGCCGCCGTCAGCCATGACTTGATGCAACCCCTGAACGCTGCTCGACTGTTTTCAGCCGCCCTTTCCCATCAGGACGACGGCTTGTCCGCAGAGGCCCAGAAACTGGTGCAACACCTCGACACCTCGCTACGTTCGGCCGAAGACCTGATCAGCGACCTTCTGGACATTTCCCGTCTGGAAAACGGCAAGATAAATCCCGATTCAAAACCGTTTGTGCTTAACGAGCTCTTCGACATTCTGAGTGCGGAATTCAAAGCGCTGGCTCGGGATCAAGGTTTGAAATTCCGTGTCAGAGGCAGTTCGCTGCGTGTCGAAAGCGACAGCAAATTGCTGAGGCGAATTCTGCAAAACTTCCTCACCAACGCCTTTCGCTACGCCAAAGGGCCGGTGTTGCTAGGTGTTCGGCGACACAAAGGCGAGCTGAGCCTGGAAGTGTGGGACCGCGGGCCGGGCATCCCGGAAGACAAGCAAAAGGTGATTTTCGAAGAGTTCAAACGCCTCGACAGTCACCAGACGCGTGCCGAGAAAGGCCTTGGGCTCGGGCTGGCGATCGCTGACGGCTTATGCCGCGTTCTGGGACATACCTTACAAGTACGATCGTGGCCGGGACGCGGCAGTGTGTTCAGCGTCCGCGTGCCGTTGGCCCGCACGCAAACGGCAATGCCCGTCAAGGTCGCCGAACTCAACGGTAAATTGCTCAGCGGGGCCCAAGTGCTGTGTATCGACAATGAAGACAGCATCTTGATCGGCATGAACAGTTTGCTGACCCGGTGGGGTTGCCAAGTGTGGACGGCGCGCAATCGTGAAGAATGCGCCGCGTTGCTCGATGAAGGCGTACGACCGCAGTTGGCGTTGGTGGATTATCACCTGGATGATGGTGAAACCGGGACGGACCTAATGGCGTGGCTGCGAACCCGTCTGGGCGAGCCGGTGCCGGGCGTAGTGATCAGCGCTGATGGGCGGCCCGAAACGGTGGCCCAGGTGCATGCGGCAGGTCTGGATTACCTGGCAAAACCGGTGAAACCGGCGGCGCTACGGGCGTTATTGAGTCGACATCTGCCGTTGTAACCAAACCGTCGGACTCACTCAAAACCTGTGACGAGGGCTGACCTGAGCCGGGTGAAGCCCTTTGGCGAACGAGATCCTGTGGCAAGAGAGTTTACTCCCGCTGGGTTGCGAAGCGCCCCCCTGCTTTTTTGTCAGACACCTCGCTAACCATTGGCACGACTGCTGCGCAGTCGAGCGGGAGCAAGCTCCCTCGCCACAAAACAGTCGTTAGCCCGTTACTATTCTGGCAACTCCGCCAACCCATCCACATCCGTCATCGCCCGTTCCAGCAAATCAGCCGGCAGACTTTTACTCGCCCGCGCGCCCAGCAACTTGAGCTGTTCACTGCGACTCACCAGGTTGCCACGGCCCTCTGTCAGCTTGTTACGCGCCGAGCTGTAGGCTTTGTCCAACTGCTGCAGGCGATTGCCGACTTCATCCAGATCCTGAATGAACAACACGAATTTGTCGTAAAGCCAACCCGCCCGCTCGGCAATTTCCCGGGCGTTCTGGCTCTGGCGCTCCTGCTTCCACAGACTGTCGATGACGCGGAGCGTGGCGAGCAAGGTGGTCGGGCTGACGATCACGATATTGCGGTCGAACGCTTCCTGAAACAGCGTTGGCTCGGACTGCAGTGCCGCGGAAAACGCCGCTTCTATCGGCACAAAAAGCAGGACGAAATCCAGGCTGTGCAAGCCGTCCAGCCGTTTGTAATCCTTGCCCGCCAAGCCTTTCACATGATTGCGCAGGGACAGCACGTGTTGCTTGATGGCGATCTGGCCGATGGCATCGTCTTCGGCCGCCACGTATTGCTGATAGGCCGTAAGACTGACCTTGGAGTCGACCACCACCTGCTTGTCACCCGGCAGATAAATGATCACGTCGGGCTGGAAGCGCTCGCCGTCCGGGCCTTTCAGATTGACCTGAGTCTGGTACTCACGGCCCTTTTCCAGTCCTGCGTGCTCCAGCACGCGCTCAAGAATCAGCTCGCCCCAGTTGCCTTGTGTCTTCTGACCCTTCAGAGCGCGTGTAAGGTTCGTGGCCTCGTCGCTCAACCGCAGATTCAACTGCTGCAGGCGCTCGAGCTCTTTGGCCAGGGAGAAACGCTCTCTCGCTTCTGCCTGGTAGCTTTCCTCGACGCGTTTTTCAAAGGACTGAATGCGTTCTTTCAGAGGATCAAGCAATTGACCGAGGCGTTGCTGGCTGGATTCGGCAAAACGCTGCTCACGCTCATCGAAAATCTTGCCCGCCAATTCGGCAAACTGCGCACGTAGCTCGTCTCGCGAGCCTTGCAAGTCATTGAGACGCTGCTGGTGGCTTTCCCGCTGCTCCCGCAGCTCGGCGTTGAGCGAAGCGGTCTGCGCGTCGAGGCGACGCAAATCAGCCTCTTTGCCGGCACGTTCGATATTCCACGCGTGCGATGCGTCGCGTGCGTCATCGCGTTCGATCTGCAGCAGTTCGACTTCACGACGCAAAGCCGCCAGATCCGATTGCCGCAGGGTGTTGACCTGACTCAAATCACCGATTTCATCGCGACAGGCGTCGAGCTGGGCGTTCAACCCGTCCTGCGCCAGCTGGGCTGTGGACAAGCGCTCTTGCAGCAGTGCTACCTCTGACTGAAGGGTGCTCGCGCGACGCTGCAGTTGCCAGGCCAGTACCAATAATGGCAATGCCGCTCCTGCCAGACCAAGCAATATGCTGGTCAAGTCCATAGCCATAGCCACTCCTGCTAATTCGATAAAGCCTGAAGGTTAACCAAGGCGTCAGGTCTTGGACAGCTCAGTCTTCGACTAGGCCCAGCTCGCGCTGGGCGCGTCGATCACCTGCCCGTGCCGCCTGGCGCAACAGGTCCTGGCCGATACGGCGGTCCCGGGCGTTGCCACATTCCCGGCACATCAACTGGCCGAGGCGGCTTTGCGCCGCCACGATACCTTCACGCGCCGGTTGCTTGAGCAGGCGTCCGGCAAAATGTTTGACGTTGGTGTTTTCACTAAGGCGCGGGCTGTCCAGTAACCACTCGGCCACACGCATTGAAAAGCGTTTGGGTGGGGTAACAGCTGTGGGTGGAGTGGTTACGGAAACTGATACTGAACGAAACTTCATAAAACACTGTAGGGCAGATCGGAAGGCGCGCCACTCTACTCTTTTTTTCTTACAGGTAAAGCCTAAAAAAACCCGGCACGCCCGTCCTAGAGCAAGCGCTCGGGACAATCCACAGAAGCTGTGGATAAGTCAGTGGACAACCGCCCTTGAACTCTCGCAAACCCCTGTGGAATGGGGCTCGCAGTCAAACTGACGATTTTTTCACCAGTAAAAAAAAGCGATGTTTTTCATTGACTTAAATTTTGGTTACAGGCACCCACTGCGTTTGAAGGCAAGATGACAGCGGGGTGACAACGTTCGCAACTAATGTGCACAAGTACCTGCAAGGCGGTTATATCGGTGCGCTTTTTTGACGCATTTTGATGGATGATGCTGGGGATAACCCTCGGTTTACCGTGCGTCATGCTGATTCAAGCTGGCTGCAAAACGACGCACCAGCCGTCGGATGATGGGCTATGGGCCTGCGCAATCACGCAAATCAGCGTCCGCCTGGCCCTTTTCAATGCGCCAATGGCAATCTTTTTTGCTAACACACTTCCATTCTCAAATTCAATCCGTTAGTATCCGCGGCGTTAGTACCAAGCTGAAAGTCAATTCTGGTCGAACAAATCCCCCCGGTCAGCCTTCCCAAAGGAAGCCTCCACCGAACAAGCGGGATCGACCACCTCGATGGTTTCCAGGTAAACCTTGTTTCAACACAGCCTTTGAATCAAAAGCAAAGGGTGTTGCCAAGCTCACTTACTCTGACCGAACCAGCCTGCAAATTGATCAGGATCTTCACCCCGGGCCCAGAACCTTTGCCCTTGATGTGTTGCCTGCCCTCCTAAGTACCTACCTGCCAGCCCAAGCGCGCCAATTATCAGCGCTTCAAACTGGCTGCTTTGTTCCAGTCGGGTTCTTCGTTCGACCAACGGTGGTCGTCGTCACTGGAACGTTTTAATTTTGCACGGCTCTTATCCGTGTCGCTTGTAGGAACACCCAATAATGACTACTCAAATCCACACCCAAGATGCAATTCGCACCTTAACCAACGCTTTTGCACCAATGAACTGCCTGATCATGGCCGCTCGCAAAGGCTGCTTCAGCTTCACTCTGGTGAACGAACACGGCATCGCTCGTCACAGCGAACGCCTGTACCCCGATCAATACTCCAGCGCAGAACCGCTGCAGGCCGTGATCGATCGTACTCGTCAGGCACTGGTTGCCTGATACGCCAGAAAGGCTGAAAACCTCAAAAGCCCTGCTTCAATAGCGGGGCTTTTTATTGCCTGATATTTCCCTTTCTGCCGCCTGGGCCTAAGTACTAACCGATATAACGGTTATAACTCGTCGCCGGAAATATTTTAAAAACAGTCCTTTACAGCGCGAATATGACACTACACTTCAACTCAAGCGGCGTGATCCGCTTCCGGCGAGCCTGAGTCGACTCACTGCTGCCAAGGCCCCTTCAGGCATCGCCGCCCACTTCATGTTTCGAGGGCTTTATGGGTATCGCTGCCAGCGAACTGTGCCGTTATGTGATCCGTCCGACCCTGCTCTACCTCGGACGTCATAGCGCAACTGCCGAATCCCTGTTGCTGGGCATAGCCGCCAGCCAGTCTGCCCTTGGATCCGCTCTTCATGACCGCCGCGGCCATGGCCTCTACCGAATCGCCGAACCCCGTCATCAGGCGCTCTGGGACCATTACCTGGCCCTGGATCCGGAACGCGCCAGCCTGGTAAGAGGCCTGGCGAGTCAACACGCTTTCCTGAGCAGCCCGCACCTGGAACTGACCGTCAACCTGCGTTACGCCACTGCCATCGCCTGGCTACTGGTCGAAGAACAAAACACCTCGCTCCCCGAAGCAGACGACCTGCTGGGAATGGCCCGAATCTGGCGCCAAACCTTCCAGCCCCAAGGACGCCTGAGAGACTTCACCTGCGCCTGGCAAACTTGTGTTTCAACTTTGAATCAGGTCGCCTGCTGATCCGCCCATTTCAAAAGATCGCACAACAGGTCGCGAATCTGGTCGGATTGTCCTACAAAACCGCTCTAACTCAAGCGATACAGCCTATAGCGCTGGGACGAAAATGTTGGTAATTTTCGCCCCGGTGATCACCAGGAGTTCTAATAATGAAAAAAGTAATGCTCAAAACCACCCTTAGCCTCGCCGTTACCTTGGCATCCACCCAGATCTTTGCAGCTGGCTTTGCCATCAACGAACAAAGTATCAGCGGGATGGGTACAGGTTTTGCCGGGCGATCTTCCTCTGCCGATGACGCAAGCACCATTTTTGGCAACCCTGCCGGCATGTCGCGCATCAAGCGCGAACAAGTCACCGGCGGCGCTGCAATGCTCGACGCACACACCGATATCAGCAACGCCAGCTCCAGCCCGAACGGCGGCAGCAACAAAGGCGACATGGTGCCCTTCATCGCCGTACCTATGGGCTACTACGTCAAGCCAATCGACGACCATTGGGCAGTCGGTGTGGGCGTCTATGCTCCATTCGGCCTGGTGACCGACTATGAGCAAGGCTTCGCTGGCCGTTACTTCGGCAGCAAGAGCGACGTTAAAGTCGTGACCCTGCAACCGACTGTCAGCTACGCCTTTAACGACAAGGTGTCCATCGGTTTCGGTCCGACCATCAACCGCATCGACGGCAAGCTGGAATCGAATCTGTCGATCACCCAGGCCGCGCCAGATGGCGAAGTCAAGATCAAGGGTGACGACACCGCGCTGGGCTACAACATCGGCGTGCTGGTTCAAGCCACCGACAGCACCCGCCTCGGCCTGACTTACCACTCGAAAGTGAAGTACAAGCTCGAAGGCAACACCAAGGTCAACTACAACGTCCTGGGCCTGATCGGTCAGAACCCTAGCCAGAAGTACGATGCCTCCCTGGACCTGACGACGCCTGAGTCGGTGGACTTCTCGGTCACGCACAAGCTGGATGACCAGTGGACCCTCTACGCAGGCAGCACCTGGACTCGCTGGAGCCGCCTGAAAGAGATCACCGTTGAAAACAGCGGCGTTCCAGCGGTCCTCAATGGACAATTCGGGACCATCACCGAAGAACAGAACTGGCACGACACCTGGGCTCACGCCATCGGCGCGTCCTACCAGTTGAACAAGCAATGGGTACTGCGTACCGGCCTGTCCTTCGACCAGGCACCGACCAACAACGAAGACCGCTCCCCACGCATCCCGACTGGCGATCGCAAGATTTTCAGCCTGGGCGCTGGCTGGAGCCCGACCGACGACCTGACCATCGACGTGGCGTACTCGTACCTGCGTGAAGAGGCGGTCAAGGTCAACAACAGCAACGACCGTGGCCAGACTTACAACGCCAAGTACGAAAACTGGGCGAACGGTTTCGGTGTGGGTGCAACCTACCGCTTCTAATGATTCACGGCGAACCTGAACGGCTCGCTACCTGAATCAAAAAAGCCCCGCTCTCTGGTTCAGAGGCGGGGCTTTTTAGTGGGCAGCAATCAGGGTTGCGAAGCCAGGGCTTTCTCCACGGCGGCAATAAATTCCGGATCATCGGGCTTGGTCAGGCTGGAGAAATTGGCGATCACCTTGCCCTGGCGATCGACCACATACTTGTAGAAATTCCACTTCGGGGCGCTGGTCTGTTCGGCGAGCACCTTGAACAGATGAGTCGCATCGGCGCCACGGACGTTCTGCGGTTCGGTCATGGTGAACGTCACGCCGTAATTCACGTAGCAGACCTTGGCGGTCTCGGCACCGTCCTTGGACTCTTGCTTGAAGTCATTGGAAGGAACGCCGATTACCTCCAGGCCTTGAGCCTTGTAACGCTGATTCAACGCCTCAAGGCTTTTGAATTGCGGGGCGAACCCACAGAAGCTCGCGGTATTGACCACCACCAATGGCTTGCCGGCGAACCGCTGGCACAGGTCGATTGATTCCTTGGCACGCAGTTTCGGCAACGAACCTTGCAACAGTTCCGGACATTCCGCCGCTTGGGCCACACCACAAAACGCAACCAGTAACGCGGGAACTGCAAGCCAGCGCATCTGCATAACCGTGCATCCTTGAGAAGATCGTCAGGACGAAGTTACTCGTCCTGACGCCCTGCTAGCAAGCGCCCATGCCCAACTGCATCAGCGCCAGCCCACCCTGATGCCAACCCCACCACACCAGTGCCAGCAGCAACGCGCCAGCGCCCACCAGAAGTATGCGTGGCCAGAGCCTGTTCATAGCGCACTCAGCTGGGTTTGCAGGCGCGCCACCGGCTGCTCACGTACGGGCCAATTCAGCGCTGCAGCCAACAGGCTCAAGAGAATCGCTACCTGCCAGATCAAGTCATAGCTCCCGGTCCGGTCATACACCACCCCGCCCAACCAGCCTCCGAGGAAGGAGCCCAACTGGTGAAAGAGGAAAACAATCCCTCCGAGCATGGACAGGTTTCGCACACCAAACAAGGTGGCCACGGTGCCGTTGGTCAACGGAACGGTCGACAGCCACAGGAACCCCATCGCCATGCCAAACAGGTACGCGGACGTCGTGGTCACCGGCGCCCACAGGAACAGCCCGATCACCACGGCCCGCAACAGGTACAAACCGGTCAGCAAACGGGGTTTGGACATCCGTCCACCCAGCCATCCGGCAGTGTAGGTACCGAAAATATTGAACAGCCCGATGAGCGCCAACACCGTAGTGCCGACGGTGGCAGGCAGGTGCTGGTCCACCAGATAGGCCGGCAGGTGCACGCCGATGAATACGACTTGGAAACCACAGACAAAAAAGCCAAACGCCAATAGCCAGAAACCGGAATGGGAACAGGCCTCGCGGAGCGCTTCAGTGAGGCTTTGCTCATGACCCAACGTCGGCAGCGGTTTGTCCTTGAGCATGCTCACCAGCGGCACGATCAGCGCCACCAGCAGCCCCAGCACCAACAATGCCGCGGACCAGCCAAGCCAGCCGATCAATCCCAGGGTACCCGGCAACATGGCGAACTGACCGAAGGAGCCGGCAGCACTGGCGATGCCCATGCCCATACTGCGCTTCTCTGGTGGCACCGCGCGCCCGACCACGCCGAGAATCACCGAGAAAGACGTGCCCGAGAGACCGATACCAATCAGTAACCCGGCACTCAGGGACAAGGTCACTGCCGAGTCGGACAGCCCCATGCACACCAGACCCACCGCGTACAAAATGCCGCCGATGAGCACCACCTTCGCCGCACCAAACCGATCAGCCAGGGCGCCAGTGAAAGGCTGCGCGAGCCCCCAGATCAAATTCTGCAAGGCAATGGCGAAGGCGAACGTTTCACGCCCCCAGCCGAACTCGGCACTCATCGGCGCGAGAAACAGCCCGAAGCCGTGCCGCACGCCCAGCGATAACGCCAGGATCAGCGCACTCCCCAACAGAACCCAACCACACGTACGCCACATCGATGTCATTCTTGTTCTCCGGTCGCGGGTATATACCCGCTTAAGACTGAACAAACTGGCCTCAAGCCAGTTCATCCAGCAATTTCAGCAAGACTTCACGCTTCTCGGCGCCCAGACGATCAACCAGTCGCTGCTGTGCCGCTTCCCAGGCCGGAAGGGCCGCTGCGAGGCGCTCAGCCCCGGCATCGGTGAGCCTGACGATGCGATTGCGCATGTCCTCGCCCTCAACCAGCATCACCAGGCCTTCCCCCTCGAGCACCCGAAGGTTGCGCCCCAACGTGCTGCGATCAAGGCCCATGGCTTCAGCCAAAGTGGAAATACTCGGCTGATCGAGGCGCTGCAGATTGCACAGAAGAGAATACTGGGCGACGTTGATCCCGAAGCCATCGAGAGCGCCGTCGTAATGCCTGCTGACGCCACGAGCGGCGCGACGCAGGTTGATACATAAACATTGGGAGTCGAGCATGATGCGTGTATATACCCGCGAGTCAGTTAAATCAAGTTACACATGAGGTTGGGATAGAAAGGCCCCAGCCTCGTTTCACCCGACAGTGCCTACAAAACGGCCAGCACGTCAGTCTCAGATCAACACCATGCCGACCAACACTGCAACCTCAAGCAGCTCCAGCATCGCTCCCGCCGTATCCCCCGTCGCCCCACCCAATCGCCGCAACATCACCTGTCGCAGCCAGACAAACACCAGCGCAGCCAGCACCACCGCAACAACGCCACTCAAACCCGCAATCAGTACGCAGGCCAACGTACTGAGCGCCAGCACACGCTTACCGGCCAACCGGGGCAAATGATCGGCCAGCGCCTGCCCCAATCCGCCTGCACGCACATAAGGCGTGGTCAGGAACAGCCCGAGCAATGCGGCGCGACCTATCAGCGGAACGATGATCAGGACAATGCCTTGATGCTGTTCGATTAATGCCAGCAACGCAGCGAACTTGAGCAGCAACACCAGCACCATTGTCACCACGGCAATCGGCCCGCTTCGCGGGTCCTTCATGATCGTCAGGGTGCGCTCTCGATCACCGAATCCTCCGAGCCATGCGTCGGCGCTGTCAGCAAGGCCATCGAGGTGTAAAGCGCCGCTGAGCGACACCCAAATCGTCAGCAACAATGCGGCGTGAAGCAACAGTGGCGTACCGAGCAAAAGCCCGTTCATCGCCCACAAAATCACACCAAACAGCAGGCCCACCAGCGGATAGAAAAGCAGCGACCGCCCGAGTTCCTGCGGCGCCGGCATGCCCGGCAGACGAATCGGCAAGCTGCTCAGGAACTGCAAGGCAATCCAGAAGGGCAGCATCTTCAGCTCGCTTCCCGCAACAAACCGTCTGCCTCGACCGCCAGCGAAAACAACGCGCCGTGCCCGACTTCAACATTGAGCAATTGCTCGCGCGGTAGTCCCCGGGCCTGAGCCAGCAACAAACGCATGACGCCTCCGTGACTGATCAACAACACCCGCTCCCCTGCATAAGTCGCGTGCAGACGCTGGACTGCCGCCAATACCCGCACCGAAAAGTCCGCGACGGGCTCGCCCTGAGGCGGCGTGAACGAATAAGGGTCAGCCCAGAACTGGCCCAACGCTTCGGCGTCGGTCTCCATCAGCGCCAAGGCACTTTGCCCTTCCCAGGCACCGAAATGCAGCTCCTGCAGATCTTTTTCCAGCTGCACCGGCAAACCCAATTGCGCACCGAGTTCGTTGGCAAACCGCGCGCAACGCTGCAACGGCGAACTGATCAGACGGTCCCACGGACCTTGCTCGATGACGGCCCCGCGCATCTGCGCCCAGCCCGTGTCAGTCAACGCATCGTCGAGACTGCCGCGCAAGCCGCCGCCGAGTTCGGTTTCCCCGTGACGCAACAGATCGAGCCGCAAGGTCATGCCGGACGGTCCGCAACGGCGGCTTCGGCGAAAGTCGCCATCTGGCCATGGAGGTCGCAGGCCAGACGCAGCAACGGCACCGCCAACGCTGCACCACTGCCCTCGCCCAGGCGCAAACCGAGATCCAGTAGCGGTTCAGCACCCAGCGCTTCCAGCACATGCCGATGCCCCGGCTCGGCGCCACAATGACCGAACAACAGCCATGGACGAGATTGCGGGTTCAACCGCACCGCCACCAACGCAGCGACACTGCAAATGAAACCGTCCACCAGCACTGCAACGCCTTCCTGCGCACACGCCAGATAGGCGCCGACCAGTGCGGCGATTTCGAAACCGCCGAGGTTGTACAGCGTCTGCAACGCATCGCCACGCTGAGCATTGTGCAACGCCAAGGCGCGCTCGATGACCTGAGCTTTATGGCTGACGCCCGCTGTGTTCAGCCCGGTGCCCGGCCCGGTGAGGTGCACCACCGGGCAATCGAGCAGCGCGCAGGCCACCGCACTGGCTGAAGTGGTGTTGCCGATGCCCATTTCGCCACCAATGAACAATTGCGCACCCGCCGCCAGTGCTCGCTGCGCACTGTCGCGCCCCGCCTGCAGGGCAAGTTCACCCTGGGTTTGAGTCATGGCCGCTGCTTCAACAAAATTCGCCGTACCGGGACCAATGTTCAAATGGCGCACGCCGGTCAAATTCAGCGCCGGATTGATGGTGCCCAGGTCCACCACTTCCAGCGAAGCGCCCAACTGCCGCGCCAGCACACTGATCGCCGCGCCGCCGTTGACGAAGTTGTGCAGCATCTGCCCGGTCACTTCCTGGGGAAAAGCAGACACACCTTCGGCAACCACACCGTGGTCACCGGCAAATAGGGCGATCCACAGGTGATCGAGGGTGGGTTTGACCTGCCCCTGCATCCCCGCCAGCTGCACCGCCACCGACTCGAGACGACCGAGGGAACCCGCGGGCTTGGTCAGCTGCTGTTGCCGGGCCTCAGCCTGTTCGACGCTCTGGGCGTCGATGGACTTGCAAGGGTTCAGCCACCAGGATTGAGTCATAACGCGGTTCCTTTCAGAGTCAGGGGCAGACCAGCGACAGTCAGTACGACGCGCTGACAGCGTTCGGCCAAGGCTTGATGCAGCCAACCGGCTTCATCGACATAGCGACGCGTCAATTCGCCGAGCGGCACGACGCCCATTCCGGTCTCGTTGCTGACAAAAATGATTTCACCCGGCAGCGACGCCAGGCAATCCAGCAGCGCTTCACGCTCGACCGTCAGCCGCTCGGCATCGTCGAGCATCAGCAGATTGGTTAGCCACAGGGTCAGGCAATCGACCAGCAGGCAGCGGTCAGCACCAGCGGTTTCACGCAGCACGCGAGCGAGCTCAAGGGGTTCTTCGATCAGCGCCCATTCGGCTGGACGACGGGCGCGATGATGGAGCACCCGTTGGCTCATTTCACCGTCAAGAGGCTGGCTGGTGGCGATGTAGGTCACCGCCAGTTCGCTGTCAGAGGCGAGCTTTTCGGCCAGACGGCTTTTGCCGGAGCGGGCACCGCCGAGGATCAGTTGGAGCATGGTTTATTCCTTGAAATCGTCGATGAGGCACCTGGCCACATCGCGAGCAGGCTCACTCCCACAGTTGATTGATGGTGAACACAAATTTTATGTCCACTGCAGATCTCCTGTGGGAGTGAGCCTGCTCGCGATGAGGCCGGCCTGGTGAACTTAGAAACCACAGAGCTCGCGCAACAACCGGGT
>NZ_JBYVMF010000001.1:174807-344186 GCF_058145095.1 Pseudomonas sp. MDV22-iso1 | reverse complement strand
CGATGAGGCCGGCCTGGTGAACTTAGAAACCACAGAGCTCGCGCAACAACCGGGTATCCAGATGCTTCTCCACAAGATCCGCCAACCGCTCGATATCCCGCTCACGCAACCCGTGATAATCCACGTCCTGCACCTCCTCCAATCCCGCCCAGCGCAGCAGCGCACTGCAGGCCGCCGGGGATTCGAACAGACCATGCAGGTAGGTGCCAAACACCTGCCCGTCAGCACTCTGCGCACCGTCGCAGCGACCATCGTCGAGCTGCACCGCAGCGTTTTCCAGCGCCGGTCCGGTGGTCACCCCGGCATGAATTTCATAACCACTGACGGCAGCGTCTTCCAGCATCAGACGCCCGCGCACATTGCGCAGTTGCTTCTCTTCTTCGAGCTGGGTTTCGAACGCCAGCAAACCCAAACCGGCACTTGAACCCGGCGCGCCCTCGAGGCCCAGCGGATCATGCACCTGCTCACCGAGCATCTGCAGGCCACCACAGATCCCCAGCAATTTCCCGCCATAACGTAGATGCCGGGCGATAGCGGTGTCCCAGCCGTTGGCGCGCAGGAACGCGAGGTCACTGCGCACGCTTTTCGAGCCGGGGAGAATGATCAGGTCAGCGGGTGGAATCGGTTGGCCGGGGCCAATGAACTGCAGATCAACCTGGGGATGCAGGCGCAGCGGGTCGAAATCGGTGTGATTGCTGATGCGCGGGAGAACCGGCACCACGACTTTCAACACCTGCTCTGCCTTATCGGTCTGACGCTGGTCGATGCCGTCTTCGGCTTCCAGGTGCAAGTCCATCACATAGGGCAGCACGCCGATCACCGGTTTGCCAGTGCGCGCCTCCAGCCAGTCCAGGCCGGGCTGCAACAACGCAATGTCACCGCGAAAGCGATTGATGATGAAGCCCTTCACACGCGCCTGTTCGCTGGCGGACAGCAATTCCAATGTGCCCACCAGATGCGCGAAAACGCCGCCACGGTTGATGTCGGCGATCAACACCACCGGGCAATCGACCGCTTCGGCAAAGCCCATGTTGGCAATGTCGCCGGCGCGCAGATTGATCTCGGCCGGCGACCCCGCCCCTTCCACCATCACCACCGGATACGCCGTGCTCAAGCGAGCATGGGAGGCGAGTACGGCTTGCATGGCGATGGCTTTGTAGTCGTGATAGGCGACGGCATTCATGGTCGTCACCGCCCGTCCATGGATGATCACCTGGGCGCCGGTGTCGCTGTTGGGTTTGAGCAGCACCGGGTTCATGTCGGTGTGGGGTTCCAGATGGGCAGCCTGTGCCTGCACCGCCTGCGCACGCCCGATCTCGCCGCCATCGGCAGTCACTGCACTGTTCAACGCCATGTTCTGTGGCTTGAACGGCACAACACTTACACCCTGGCGCACCACCCAACGACAAAGCGCCGTCACCAGTGTGCTTTTACCGGCGTCCGATGTGGTGCCCTGCACCATCAACGTAGTCATTGCGTTTCCTTGACGAAGGCTTGGAGCGATTGCTCCAGCCGGACCCAGTCTGCTTCATCCGCGGGCAAACCGAATCGCAGGCTGCTGTTGTGGGTGAACAACCGCAGCAGAATGCCGCGCCGGGCCATGAATTCATGCAGCTCTGCAGCGCGCTCGATCATCAACCACTGGAACAGCGCGCAACCGCCATGGGGCGCAAAACCATACTGTTCAAGCAACTGCGCCAGGCGTTTGCCTGCTTCGTCCGTGCGTTTACGCTGGCGAGCATGACCTTCGGTATCCCGTAAGCACGCCTGACCGAGCACCCGGGTCGGTCCGCTGACCGCCCACGGCCCCACCTGCTCCGCGAGTAATTTGAGCAGCTTTCGCTCGGCCAGGACGAACCCCAGCCGCACACCGGCCAGACCGAAAAATTTGCCGAAGGAGCGCAATACGATCAATCCGACTTGATGGGCGTACGGTGCCAGGCTGAGATGAGGTGTGTTGTCCATGAACGCCTCGTCCACCACCAGCCAGCCCCCTCGCTGTGCCATTCGCGCATGCCAGTCGAGCAAGCGATTGGGCGTCAGACTCAATCCTGTGGGGTTATTCGGGTTGACCACCACCAGCACATCCAGATTGTCGATATAGAAGTCGACCTCCTGTTCAAGTACCTCGCGCACGATATAGCCGCTGCGGCGCCACGCTTCGGCATGCTCGGCGTAACAGGGCGACAGCACCCCGACCTTGCCGGAGCGACGTAAACGTGGGAGCAGCTGTATCGCCATTTGCGAGCCGGCTACGGGCAGCACTTGAGTAGCCCCGTAATAATCGCAGGCTGCCTGTTCGAGACCATCATCAGTTTCGGGCAAGCGTGCCCAGGCCCGCAAAGGGATCTCCGGGACCGGAAACGGCCAGGGCGCGAGCCCACTGGACAGGTCGAGCCAATCCGCTTCGGCGATGCCGTACTCGAGCGCCGCCTTGCGTAAACGGCCACCATGTTCAAGCATAAAATTCAGCACCCACGCAGAGAATCAACAGCCACAACCATACCCCGCGCTGGACCAATTGCCAGCCTCGATCAATGGAGTCGGCACTCGCAGGCTCACCTTCACCCAGTGGCGGACGCTGATGCAATTCACCGTGATAGATCGCCGCCCCGCCCAACTCGACCCCGAGCGCGCCAGCACCGGCCGCCATCACCGGACCGGCGTTGGGACTGTCCCAGGTCGGCCCTTGGGTGCGCCAGCATTTCAACGCCAGTCGGGTTTTCCCCAACAGGGCGTAAGTCAGGGCGACCAGCCGCGCCGGAATGTAATTGAGGACGTCGTCTATCTTCGCCGCCGCCCAGCCAAAGCGCTCGAAGCGTTCGTTGCGATAACCCCACATGGCGTCCAGGGTGTTGCTCAAACGGTAGAGCACCACGCCCGGCGCGCCGGCCACGGCAAACCAGAACAGCGCAGCAAACACCGCGTCACTGCCGTTTTCCAGTACGGATTCTGTCGCGGCGCGAGCGACTTCGGTTTTATCCAGTTCGCTGGTCTGGCGACTGACCAGATACCCCACGCGATTGCGCGCTTCTTCCAGATCATCGCTGCGCAGGGCCTTGGCCACGGGCTCGACATGCTCGCCGAGACTGCGCATGCCGAGTGCGCAATAAAGCGCGAGAATCTCCACGATCCAACCGACATAAGGCGCCCAGGAAAACGCCGTGGCCAACAAGGTCAGCGGCAGCACAGCGATTACCCAGGCGGTCACGCCATGGCTGCGCCAGCCGCGTCCACCACTGTTGAAACGTTGCTCGATGCGGTCGGCAAATCGGCCGAACGCCACCAGCGGATGCCAGCGTTTGGGTTCACCCACCAGCGCATCCAGCGCCACGGCGGCGACACTCAACAACGCCACACTCATTGATTCACTCCCCACACATTTTCATACAGCAATTCGCTCAGCGGACGCGCCTGCGCCCAACCTTCGAGCACCAGCATTGGCGCCGGATAAAACGCTTTCACCGGGCCCAGGCACAACACGGCAACCGGTTTGGCGCCTTCGGGCATGTCCAGCAAATCCGCCAGGGCCCGGGGTTCGAACAGCGACACCCAGCCCATGCCCAGCCCTTCGGCACGAGACGCCAGCCACAGGTTCTGGATCGCGCAGGACACTGAGGCGAGGTCCATTTCCGGCAAGGTCCGACGGCCGAAAATATGCCGCTCACGATCGTCCATCAGGGCGGCAACCAGCACTTCGGCACAGTCGTTGATGCCTTCGACTTTGAGCTTCATGAACTCGTCGGTGCGCTCGCCCAGGGCTTCGGCGGTGCGAATGCGCTCTTCTTCCACCAGCGATTGAATCTGGCCACGCATGACCCGGTCGCTGATGCGAATGAAACGCCAAGGCTGCATCAAGCCGACACTGGGCGCCTGGTGGGCGGCCTGTAGCAAGCGTTTCAGCTGTTGGGGCTCGACGGTGCCACCGCTGAAGTGGCGCATGTCGCGGCGCTCGGCGATGGCTCGGTAGACCGCATCGCGTTCGGTTTCAGAAAATGTGTTGTCGGTCATGTCCTGTTCGCTGGCAAGCCAGCTTCCACAAGGAGCAGGTGATCAACCGTGGAAGCCGGATTGCCCGCGATGGCTACTTCACGGTCAGGCGCAAACAGCGCAGCAATGGCGGACGGATTCGACGGAAAATAAAAATGCACGTAAGAAGCCGTCATCCGCCCCTCACGATAAACCGCTTCGGCCCCGCGCCCACCGTTCGGGCTCAGCCCACGGGCGATCGGTTGCAGCTCGGTGCTGGTCAAAGAGTGGTGATAGGTATGCCCGCGCAGTGAGCCTTCGGGCAAATCGACCGCTTGCAACGCCAGCGCCGCCAGTCGCTTTTGCATCACTGCATCTCCCGCCAACAAGCCGACCAGCTCCGCGCGCGTGCCATCGACATCGGTCAATGAGTCGAGCAGGTACAGCATGCCGCCACACTCGGCCAGCAGCGGTTTACCAGCGCTATGATGAGCACGAATCGCATCCATCATCGAGGTGTTCTGAGACAGCGCTACATGGTGCAATTCCGGATAACCGCCTGGCAGATACAGGCTGTCCGCTTCGGGCAAATGGGCGTCCCGGATCGGCGAGAAAAACAGCAATTCGGCACCCATGGCCCTCAGCAAATCCAGGCTCGCGCCATAGGTGAAAGCGAACGCTTCATCACGGGCCACGGCAATCCGCACGCCCGCCAGCAAAGGCTCGGCGACGATCACATCCGGCGCAGCAAATTCCACGGCCGGGGGCAACGCGACTTCGCAACTGCCGGCCAGTGCATCGGCGGCGGCATCGAGGCGCAGATCCAGGTCGTTCAATTCACCCGCTTGCACCAGGCCGAGATGCCGGCTCGGCAATTCGATCCCGGTTTCCCGGGACAATGCGCCGTACCAACGCAACCCTTCCGTCAGGCTGCCTTCGAGCAATTGCGCATGGCGCAAGGTACCGACCCGATTGGCCAATACGCCGGCAAACGGCAAGTCCGGCTGATAGCGCGCCAGCCCCAAGGCCAGCGCACCAAAGGTCTGCGCCATGGCCGTGCCGTCGATCACGGCCAGCACCGGCACACCGAAATGCCGCGCCAGATCGGCACTGGACGGCGTGCCGTCGAACAGCCCCATGACGCCTTCAATGAGGATCAGGTCAGCCTCACCCGCGGCTTCCCACAGGAGTCGACGGCTGTCCTGCTCGCCAACCATCCACATGTCCAGTTGATAGACCGGCGCACCGCTGGCGCGCTCGAGAATCATCGGGTCCAGAAAGTCCGGGCCGCACTTGAACACCCGGACCTTGCGCCCCTGATTGCGATGCAAACGGGCCAGTGCAGCGGTGACGGTGGTCTTGCCCTGACCGGACGCCGGCGCGGCGATGAGTACCGCGGGGCAATGACGGGGTTGATTCACAATTCGACGCCTTTTTGCGCTTTGATCCCGGCCTGGAACGCATGCTTGATCACGCCCATTTCAGTGACGGTGTCAGCCAGTTCAATCATTTCCGGCTTGGCACCGCGCCCGGTTACCACCACGTGCTGCATCGGCGGGCGGGCCTGCAAATCGCTAAGTACCTGATCGAGGTCTAGATAGCCGTGCTTGAGCGCGATGTTCAACTCGTCCAGCACCACCAGACCAATCGACGGATCGCGCAACAATTCACGAGAAACGGCCCACGCCGCTTCGGCAGCAGCAATGTCACGCTGACGGTCCTGGGTTTCCCAGGTGA
Organism: Pseudomonas sp. MDV22-iso1; assembly: GCF_058145095.1. Classification (NCBI taxonomy): domain Bacteria; kingdom Pseudomonadati; phylum Pseudomonadota; class Gammaproteobacteria; order Pseudomonadales; family Pseudomonadaceae; genus Pseudomonas; species Pseudomonas sp. MDV22-iso1. The sequence goes on along the minus strand of NZ_JBYVMF010000001.1, from coordinate 338,480 downwards.
AACCTTCGCCCATCACATGAAAACGCACCTGCTCCGGAAAGCGGCGGAAGAACAGTTCTTCACCGGTGCTGTTACGCCCCTTGATGAACTGCACCACACCACACTGCATGCCATGCCCCATGGACCGGGCAAGCATGCCGAACGCCGAGCTGCTTTTGCCCTTGCCGTTGCCGGTGAGCACCAGCAGCAGGCCGCATTCATTCGGGGAGTTGGCGATGCGTTCGTCGATCACGGCTTTTTTGCGCAACATGCGCGCCAGGTGGCGTTCGTCGCGATCAGGGGTATCAGTCATGGGGAAGCTCTCCGTTGGGGCTGGATAACGGCGGGCAGGCACAAGAATAGACGGCAAAAAGCCTGGCATCGCCCACCGTGATGCCGCTGGATGGATCAGGCCGGTCTCCGGGCTCATGAGCGGCTTGACGCCGAACTGCGCGCCTTCCCATGCCGATAATCGACACAGTGGCACAAGGCGCAGTTTTTACTCATTTACCGTTGCGGGGGCAGCGCCGGGATCGCGAAGCTTCGTGCAACAAAGCGATCACTCACCGGCTTCCCTGTTTCACTCTGTCGACGACGTCACAGAGCACCTGAAACAAGCCGCGAAGGTTAGAGGGTTGGGGGTGGAGCGTCAATTAAAGACGGGACTTGTCTGCGCGATTAACTGCCGCAGATCGTTTGATTGATTGTGCCCTGTTGAACCATCGCACATTTGCGCTTCTCTACTGATCAGGTCAATGCATTCAAAGGGAAGATCAGCATGCGCAAACTCCAATTCGTTCTCGTCATCGCGCTCGCCGGAGGTCTCGTCGCCTGCGGTGAGACCTCCAGCCTGCAAGTCTCCGACGGCACCGGTCCGTCACCGAAGTTGCCAGAACCGAACAAGACCCTGATACCGACGGTGAACATCGCCCCGGCCGTTGGCTGGGCTGACGGTGCCAAACCGACAGCCGCGGCCGGCACGCAGGTGGCCGCATTTGCCGAAGGGCTCGATCACCCACGCTGGCTCTACGTGCTGCCCAATGGTGACGTGCTGGTGGCAGAAACCAACGCGCCGCCAAAACCCGATGATGGCAAAGGCATAAAAGGCTGGGTCATGAAGACCGTCATGGGACGCGCGGGGGCTGGTGTCCCCAGCCCGAACCGCATCACGCTGTTGCGGGACAAGGATCACGACGGCATCGCTGAAACCCGCACCGTGTTTCTGGAGAACCTGAATTCGCCCTTTGGCATGACCCTGGTCGGCAATGACCTGTATGTCGCCGACACCGACCGCTTGTTGCGTTTCCACTATGCAGACGGCGACACGGCGATCAAATCGCAACCGATCAAAGTGGTCGATTTGCCGGGTGGCACGCTGAACCACCACTGGACTAAAAACGTTATCGCCAGCAAGGATGGCAGCAAGCTTTACGTCACTGTTGGCTCCAACAGCAACGTCGCGGAAAACGGAATGGACAAGGAAGAAGGTCGCGCGGCCATTTGGGAAGTGGATCGCGCGACAGGCAATCACCGTATTTTCGCTTCCGGCCTGCGCAATCCCAACGGCATGGCCTGGGAGCCGAATAGTGGCGCGTTATGGACCGCGGTCAACGAGCGTGACGAAATCGGCAGTGACCTGGTGCCGGACTACATCACCTCGGTCAAGGACGGTGCCTTTTACGGCTGGCCGTTCAGCTATTACGGCCAGCATGTAGACGTTCGCGTTGAGCCACAAAACCCTGATCTGGTGGCCAAGGCGATTGCTCCAGATTATGCGGTAGGCCCACACACCGCCTCCCTCGGCCTGACGTTTGCGCAAGGCAACACACTGCCAGCCCAGTTCAAGGAAGGCGCGTTCATTGGCCAGCACGGCTCATGGAATCGCAAGCCGCACAGCGGTTACAAAGTGATTTTCGTGCCGTTCAGCGCGGGCAAGCCTACTGGGCAGCCGATCGATGTGCTGACTGGCTTCCTTAATGAAGACGAAAAAGCCATGGGCCGGCCAGTGGGTGTGGTGATCGATCAGCAGGGTTCATTGCTGGTGGCAGATGACGTAGGGAACAAGGTTTGGCGGGTGTCGGCAGTTAAATAAGGTCAAAAAAAATCGCAGCTTTCGGCAGCTTCCGGGGACGTAGGTTCGTCCAATCAGATACTGCAGTCAGCTGCGATTTTTTTATTCAACGTAATCTTTTTGGGCGCAACGGACGCCTGTTACGGATTGCGTGCCAGGTGTTCCGGCTGCAGGACTCGCTTGGCGCTCAGGTATGCCTTCTGCCAATAAGCCTTGGACAGGCTGTCCAGCTTCACCGTACCGCCAGTGGCTGGCGCATGAACGAAGCGGCCTTCACCCACATAGATCCCGGCATGGCTGACCTGGGAACCACCGTTGGTGGCGAAAAAGATCAGATCCCCGGTTTGCAGACCTTCCTTGCCCACGCTGGCGGCCTGCATGCCGATCATCTCGCGGGTGGTACGCGGCAGGGTAATACCGGCGACATCATGGTAGACGTAGCCAATCAGTCCACTGCAATCAAACCCCGAGTCCGGCGTGTTGCCGCCCCAGCGATAAGGCGTTCCCACCAGGCCCAACGCACGAAACAGCACGTCTTCCGCCTCAGGCGAAAAAGGTTGGGCAGGACCAAATACGATGGGAGCGCGAATAACCGGCGCGGCTGGCAGTGGAGTGCGGCTGGCGCAAGCGCTGAGCAACGCTGCGAAAAGCAAGAGAGTGAGGCGGGCCGACGTCGTCATAAGCAGAACATCCTGATCTGGCTGCGGCTATTTCCACCGGAAAGGCAGAAAAGAAAACCGCCTGCGCGTAACGCAGGCGGTTTGCCATCAATAATAGATCAGGATTCTAGACGCTATACGGCAAACTTCAAGTAAGACTTTAAGTTCACCTTACAAACTGTGAGCTTACTTGCGCGCCGTGACCACAGTTGGAGCCATCGCGAGTGCGCGCTTGGCTTCAATGAAGGTTTTGCTCCAGTAGCTGTCGCCCAGGCTATCAACCCGAACACCACCGCTGCGGCGGCTGCTGGAGTGGATGAACTGGTCATCGCCCAGGTAGATACCGGCATGGCTGACGCGACCGCGACGACCATTGGTGGCGAAGAACAGCAGGTCACCTGGCTTGAGATTGTTACGCGAGACCAGCGGAGCATCAACGTTGATCATTTCGCGAGTGGAGCGCGGCAGGTTCATGCCGGCCTCTTCACGAAACAGGTAGCCGATGAAACCACTGCAATCGAAACCGGCTTCAGAGGTACCGCCGAAACGGTAACGGGTACCGATCAGGGACATGCCGCGTTCGAGGATGCTGTCGGCCAGAACCGGAAGCTGGTACGACTTGCCATCAGCAAAGGTCGCCAGTTCTTTTTCGGTGGCCATCTCTTCCAGGTATTGAACGGAAGAAGCTTGGGCGGTGATAGTGTTTTTGAACTGCTGCTGCTGCTGCTGTTGCTGCTGCTGTGACGTCTGCTCGGAAACTGGAGAGTGAGCAGCGCAACCGAACAACAGGGTAACGAGTGCGAGAGGCACGAGGGGTGCGAAGCGATTTAGCATGGGCACGACCGTGGCTGATAGTTGTAAAGAAGCCGAGACTATGCCCGCTATCATCCTCATTTGCAAATTCAATCGAACTTTATGTGACTTTTCGGTTTCGCGTTTACATCTAAGCGCTAAAGCCCCATTTAGACACTCTCGCAGCCTGCAACGCGTAGGAAAGCGGAATTTCTGCCGCCTGAAATGCGCCGAAAGCCTTGCAGGACGGTGGTTTTACCAACCCAGAGTTTCTTTTAGAAACGGAATTGTCAGCTTGCGCTGAGCCTGAAGAGAGGCCTGATCGAGTCGCTCGAGCAACTCGAACAGCGCACTCATGCTGCGGGTACCGCGGGTCAAAATAAAATGCCCGACTTCATCCGTCAGGTGCAGGCCGCGACGGGAAGCACGCAACTGCAATGCGCGCAATTTGTCTTCATCGGAGAGCGGACGCATCTGGAAGATCAAGGCCAGCGTCAGCCGGGATTTAAGATCCGCCAGCTTCACCGGCAATTCTCGGGGGGACGTCGACGCGGCGATCAACAGGCGCCGGCCGCTGTCGCGCAGACGGTTGAACAGATGGAACAGCGCCTCTTCCCAATCGGCACGCCCGGCGACCGCCTGCAAATCATCCAGGCAGACCAGTTCGTATTGTTCGAGGTTGTCGAGGATTTCGATGCCGCGATCCAGCAGCTCTGCCAACGGCAAATACACCGCCGGCTCGCCCAACTGTTCGAAGCGCAAACAGGCGGCTTGCAACAGGTGCGTACGCCCTACCCCGTCCTTGCCCCACAGATAGATCAGGCTTTCAGTCCAGCCGGCGTCGGCTTCGCAGAGCCGCTCGACATAGCCGAGTGCAGCGGCATTGGCGCCTGGGTAGTAATTGATAAAGGTGGCGTCATCACGCAGACGCACACCTAGGGGCAGCTGAATCGGTTTCATGCTGACTGAACAGTTCCAAGGAACCGTTAGTGGCCTCTGTGTAAAGTTTGCGAAGTTTATACCCGTGACGCTGGCCGCACAATGCGACAGACCACAAGCAAAATCAAAGGTTTGCGTTAACGCACTGGTTTTGTGACAGTTTCTTTGGCGGTGAATGCGACAGCCACCCAGCGAATGCGCACCCGCCCGGCATGTGACCGGGCGAGGCGTCATGAACGATCCGTGGACGTTAAAGCTGGGGCTCGTCTTCGCCGCCGTAGATGTCCGAATCCTTATACAAATCATGCATATGGCGCACAAGCACCATGATCACCGCGGCCACCGGCAACGCCAGTAGAATGCCGGTGAAACCGAACAGTTCACCCCCCGCCAGAATCGCAAAAATCACCGCGACCGGGTGCAGGCCGATTCGGTCTCCCACCAGCAACGGTGTCAGTACCATACCTTCCAGTGCTTGACCCACCATGAACACCGCGACGATACCGATCATGGGATACAGGTCACCCCCGAACTGGAACAAGCCCGCGACCAACGCCGCACCGATCCCGATGACAAACCCCATGTAAGGCACGATGGCCGCGAGGCCGGCAATCAGACCGATCAACAGCCCCAACTCAAGACCGATCAGCATCAAGCCCGCGGCATAGATAACGCCCAGCGCCACCATGACCAGCAATTGCCCGCGCACGAACGCCCCCAGGACTTCGTGGCATTCGCCTGCCAGGGTCACGATGCGCTCTTCACGATCTCGCGGCAGCAGGCTGCGGATCTTGGCCATCATGAGGTCCCAGTCCCGCAGCAGGTAGAAACTCACCACAGGAATCAACACCAGATTCGCCAGCCAGCCGATCACCGCGAGGCTTGAAGCGGTCGCCTGACTCAACACCACGCCAACAATGTCCGTGGTCTGGCCCATATGTTCACTGATCGCAGCTTTGAGCTTGTCGAACTTCCAGAAGCCGTCGGACAAGCCAAACTTCGATTGCGCCCATGGCAATGCCGTGTGCTGCAGCCAGTCGAGCATCTGCGGCGCCAACTCGTACAAGCGGAACAATTGCTTGGCGAGCATTGGCACCAACACCAGCAACAGTGTGGTGAAGATCAACGTGAACAACGCGAACACCGCCACCACGCCCCAGGTTCGGGACAGGCCAGCCTTCTCCAGCCGATCCACCAGGGGATCGAACAGATAAGCCAGCAGCAGTGCCACCAGAAATGGCGTCAGGATCGGATGCAAGAGCCAGACAAACGCGCAGAGCAGGACAACCCCACCCAACCAGAACCAACGCCGCGTATCGGCCATGTACCACTCCTGCTTGCTTCTATATAAGGAAAAGGAAAGAAAAACTACCAGCGAAAACGCAATTGCGGTGTCGGTGCCGGGATGGGCGCTGCTGCAGGGGCGGAACCCTCGACGGCAGGTTGTACCGGTGGTACTGGAGCGGGTGCCTCACCGGCCGGAAGTTCCTGCAATTTCGCCAGGGACAACTGAGCCTTCAACTGCTCGGGGCTGCCTTTGACCCGATAGAGAATCCGGTCGCCATCCACACTCTGCAGACGCATGCCGAAGGGTTCCAGCAAACGCCCGAGCGCCGCATATCGCTCCAGATTCATGCCCTGTACTTCCAGCAGTTGCTCGCCCGAAGCACCCGGTTTGACGACAAATCGCGGCGCGAGGCGTTCATTGACCGCCAGCATCACGGCGTCAGCCACTGCGGCCTGATCGGCGCCCTGTACGCTGCCCGCTTCTTTTTTATCGCCCATCCACAAATTCCACTTGGCCTGCCATTGGCCGCCTTCTTCACGCGCATGCACCGCGAGCAACGCATCCGCGTTGTAACGTTCCGATGCACCACGCAGAGGTGCGGCATCTGTGCCCTCAAGATTTGGCGCGGTAGCGACCAGCTGTTCACTCAGGTCCGCCAACGGCAAACGCAACGGCAGACCGCGATGCTGTGCCGCACGACGCAGTGGCACGGCGGCGGCCTGGCCATCACCGACCAGGCTCGAACCCTCGGTGGCGTCGTTCAGCCACCAACCCAGGATCGAGGGTCGATTGGCGCCCCACAACGAAAGGCCCGCGCGACGCAATGCCTGCTCGGTGGTCGCCGGGTCAAAATCAACCTTGAGCACTTCCGGCGGCCCAGCCTCGAAACCGTACTGACTGATGATTTGCTGAGGGTCCTTGCGGATGGCGGCCAACCCCGGGTTCTGCGCAGCCTTGGGATCACCCGTCAGCCGCAAAACCAGGGTATCCAGTGCTTCCTGAGTCGCCTGATCACGGATTTCAGACGATTGACCACTGACCGGCTGGCGAACCTGATAAAGACTTTTCAGGGTTTCGGCATGACTCGCCAGGCTGAAAAAAGACAAACAGCCTGCAAGCAAAAATTTCGAAAAAGAACGCATGGAAGATTCCTGACGACGAAAGCGGCTGGAACAGGCCGCGTGAACCGAATGAGCAAGGCTGTGACCACGCTCCCCGACAAAACATTCACCCGACCCCGGGATGTTTTTGCACTGTCATAACGATAGACGGTTAATAGCGATACCTTATACAGCCATGAAGGATGCGACCAAAACGAGATATGTCGTTTTTTTTTGGCTGATATGCCCCTGCTGTCGGCCTGAGGATGGCCGCTGCCCCTCAAGCCTGATAAAATCGCGCGCCTTCGCAGACCGGCAACAGCCGGGCCCACTGGAATTCGCGAACGGCACTCGCCTTCGTCTGTTTCTGCGGTCCCGCTGGACTCGGTCGTTACCCCTGAATCCCCCCTAAAGGCCTGGATCATGAGCAAGCAACCCTCCCTGAGCTACAAGGACGCCGGTGTAGACATCGACGCCGGTGAAGCATTGGTCGAACGCATCAAGAGCGTCGCCAAGCGCACTGCGCGCCCGGAAGTCATGGGCGGCCTGGGCGGTTTCGGCGCCCTCTGCGAAATCCCGGCCGGCTACAAGCAGCCTGTTCTGGTTTCCGGCACTGACGGCGTCGGCACCAAGCTGCGTCTGGCGCTGAACCTGAACAAGCACGACAGCATCGGCATCGATCTGGTCGCCATGTGCGTCAACGACCTGGTGGTGTGCGGCGCCGAGCCGCTGTTCTTCCTCGACTACTATGCCACCGGCAAACTGAACGTCGAAACCGCGACCCAGGTTGTCACAGGTATCGGCGCTGGCTGCGAACTGTCCGGCTGCTCCCTGGTCGGCGGCGAAACCGCTGAAATGCCTGGCATGTACGAAGGCGAAGACTACGACCTGGCCGGCTTCTGCGTCGGCGTCGTGGAAAAATCCGAAATCATCGACGGTTCGAAAGTCGCGGCCGGCGACGCCCTGCTCGCCCTGCCTTCTTCCGGCCCGCACTCCAACGGCTACTCGCTGATCCGCAAGATCATCGAAGTGTCGGGTGCAGACATCGAAAACATCCAGCTCGACGGCAAACCGCTGACCGACCTGCTGATGGCCCCGACCCGCATCTACGTGAAGCCGCTGCTCAAGCTGATCAAGGACACCGGCGCGGTCAAAGCCATGGCCCACATCACCGGTGGTGGCCTGCTGGACAACATCCCGCGCGTTCTGCCAAAAGGCGCTCAAGCCGTGGTTGACGTGGCGAGCTGGACCCGCCCTGCCGTGTTCGACTGGCTGCAGGAAAAAGGCAACGTTGACGAAAACGAAATGCACCGCGTGCTGAACTGCGGCGTCGGCATGGTGATCTGCGTTGCTCAAGAGCACGTAGAAACCGCGCTGAACGTTTTGCGTGAAGCTGGCGAGCAGCCTTGGGTTATCGGCCAGATCTCCACCGCTGCCGAAGGCGCGGCTCAGGTTGAACTGAAGAACCTCAAGGCTCATTGATGTCCCAGACCTGTGATGTGGTGGTGCTGCTGTCCGGCACCGGCAGTAACTTGCAGGCCTTGATCGACAGCACACGGACCGGCGACAGCCCGGTCCGTATCGCTGCGGTGATTTCCAACCGCGCCGACGCGTACGGCCTGCAACGCGCCAGGGATGCGGGTATCGACACCCGCTCCCTGGATCACAAGGCTTTCGAGGGCCGCGAAGCTTTCGATGCCGCGCTGATCGAACTGATCGACGCCTTCAATCCAAAACTCGTGGTACTGGCCGGCTTCATGCGCATTCTCAGCGCTGACTTTGTCCGCCACTATTCGGGTCGACTGCTCAATATCCATCCCTCGCTGCTGCCCAAATACAAAGGGTTACACACCCATCAGCGCGCGCTGGAAGCCGGCGATACCGAACACGGCTGCTCCGTGCACTTTGTCACCGAGGAACTCGATGGCGGACCACTGGTCGTACAGGCAGTAATACCGGTAGAGTTACACGATTCGCCGCAGAGTCTTGCGCAGCGGGTCCATACCCAGGAACACCTGATCTACCCGATGGCCGTACGCTGGTTTGCCGAAGGTCGTTTATCACTCGGCGGGCAAGGTGCTTTACTGGACGGGCAGCTGCTCGCAGCCAGCGGCCACTTGATTCGAACCTAGGAGATATTATGCGTCGCGCCCTGCTCTTCGCTTGCGCTCTGCTCGCCCTGCCGTTTGCGCAGGCTGCAGAACTTCAACCTTTCTCCGCCAGCTACACCGCCGACTGGAAGCAGCTTCCCATGAGCGGCACGGCGTCACGCAGCCTGACAAAGGAAGCCAACGGCGTCTGGAAGCTCAGCTTCAAAGCGTCGATGATGATCGCCAGCCTGTCCGAAGAAAGCACGCTGACGCTGGACAAGGACACCCTGCTCCCGCAGTCCTACCACTTCGAACGTGGTGGACTGGGCAAGGCCAAGAAGGCGGACCTGGATTTTGACTGGACCACCAAAATGGTCACCGGCACCGATCGTGGTGACCCGGTCAAGCTCCCGCTCAATCGCGGCATGGTCGACAAGTCCACGTATCAGCTGGCGCTGCAGCATGACGTCGCTGCCGGCAAGAAAAGCATGAGCTATCAGGTTGTCGATGATGGCGAAGTCGATACCTACGACTTCCGCGTGCTGGGCTCGGAAAAAGTCGACACCAAGGCCGGTCAGATCGATGCGATCAAGGTTGAACGCGTACGTGATCCGACACAAAGCAAACGCATCACTGTGCTGTGGTTCGCCAAGGACTGGGATTACCTGCTGGTTCGCCTGCAACAGGTTGAAACCGACGGTAAGGAGTACAACATCATGCTCCTCGACGGTACCGTCAACGGCAAGGCTGTCAAAGGCAGCTAAACCTGGTCGACGAGAAAAGCCCCGCCAATGCGGGGCTTTTTTTTGCCTGTTGCCATTCGATCCCGAACAACCTCGTACCTGTAGGAGCTGTCGAGTGTGGCGAGGGGATTTATCCCCGTTGGGTCGCGCAGCGGCCCCAAAATCTTACGACTGCTGCGCAGCCGAACGGGGTGGTGCGGCATTCCGATAAATCCCCTCGCCACACTCGACGCTCCTACAGGGCGGCAAGGTTATGCTCCAATTCGGTGGTGCGCCAATGCTGTTATCGAGGAACCGCTCTCGGCAGGATCGCCAGGAAGTTGTCTCGAGCAACCTTTCTGGCGACGTCCTCCGGCAACGCATCGAGAAACGGATCAAAGCTGCGCATTTCCTTGCCGAGCTTGTTGAAACGTCCTACCACGTCAGAGCCGAGCATGAAGCGCTCCGGAAAGCGCTCCACCAGCTTCAACCACTCGCCCCGAGGCTTGCCCTGCTCATCCAGCAGATAAGGCGTGAGCACGCTCCACGACAGATCTATAAACAGATTGGGGTACTTTTCCAGCATCCGCGTCAGGGTTGGCAACAGAAATTCGAGCTCAACCTGGTGCCGGTGTATTTCCGCGCTGGTGCCCGCATGAGCCCAGATGAACCGGGTATGCGGATGGTTGCGCAACGGTTCTTCGATTTCCGACAGATACAGCGGATTCTTCTCACGCTTGGACGTGATGTTGGAATGCACCATTACCGGCAGGTCGTTCTCAGCGGCCAGGTGATAGATCCGTGTCATGGCTTCGTTGTTCGCACGTGGCGTGTCGCCGGACGTCAGCGCCGTCAGGTCATCGTGCCGGGTGAATACTTCGCCGATGCCCTGCCACAAGCCTGGATTGAGATCGAGCATGCGCTGAATGTGCGCAGCGGAGTTTTTATCGTTGGGATTGAAGCCAGACAGGAACGGATGGAAGTGCTGGCGCTGCTCGGCCGTCAGCTTGTTCACTGCTGCGGCGACGATCACGTCAGTGGCGCTGTACCAGTAAGCATCGGCGTCGTCACCGGCGTAATAGCGCGGACGTTTCGGCTCGTCTTCATGCCATTTCTTGGCGACGGGGATGCCGGAAATCATCACATGCTCAATTCGATTATCCGACATGGCCTTCAGCAATTTGGGCATGCCCGCCGTTTCCTGGAAAAAATCCACGTAATGCAAATGCGCATCGCTGTAGGCATATTCGCGCGCACTGGTACCGGCACTTGAAATAGCCAACAGGCAAGCAACGCTGAGTCGAAACAAATGCACGGGCGATCTCCAGAAGGCAGGAACAGCGTAGACCCCGTCACGCGGTTCGAGGTTCATCCGACAGGAAAGTGGAACGCGCACCTGTAAGAATGCTCTATAACTTCAAGGTCTTTTGATCGAATGACTTTCCCACTGCCTACGAGGTCTCCCATGACAGTTACCGTTAACACCGTATCCGCCGAGGGTTTGCGCCACAGTGTACAAATCGACGAGCACGAATTTTTTGCTGATGCCCCCACCTCCGCCGGTGGCGAAGGCTCGGCGCCGGAGCCGCACGATTATTTCGACGCCGCCCTGGGCGCCTGCAAAGCCCTGACCCTGAAGATGTACGCCAAAAAGAAAGACATTCCGTTGACCGGCGTGACGGTCGAGGTCAAACGCGACAACAGCGAAGAACAAAAAGGCAAATACGCATTGCACGTCAAGCTGACGCTCAAGGGCGTACTCACCGACGCACAGCGGGATGAACTGCACCGCGTGGCTGATCGTTGCCCGATTCACAAACTCATGACCACCACTGACGTCAGCATCGAAACTCACCTGTCAGAAGGCGCATTCAGCCAGTAACAGCAAAGGCTGCGCGAGCGGGTTATGCTCTTCGCGTCACCCGCTCAGCCTGGAATGCACCATGAATACTCCGCTTGTGATTCGCCCTCGCGCCGAAGATGTCGAAGGCCAACCGATTCTGCGCCCACTGCCCTCCGCGAAATGCCGCAGCGTCGGCCCCTTTGTATTTTTCGACCACATGCTCGAAACGGTTTATCAGCCGGGTAAAGGCATGAACATCCGCCAGCATCCACACATCGGCTTATCCACCCTCACCTACCTGTTCCAGGGACAAATCCAGCACAAAGACAGCCTCGGCTCCGATCAAGTGGTCGCAGCTGGCGATGTCAGCTGGATGACCGCGGGCAGCGCTATTGCCCACGTCGAGCGCACTCCTGAAGCATTGAGGGAAAGCGGCTTCACGATGCACGGCCTGCAAATCTGGCTGGCGTCTCCCAAGGCTCACGAGCAGGGCCCGGGGCATTACAGCCATCACCCGGCGGCTACCTTGCCGGTCAGCGATAACCTGGGGGTGAAGATCAGGATGATTGCGGGAACAGGTTTTTGCCTGGAATCGCCGGTTCCAGTGCTTTCTCCTACGCTGTATGCCGAATTGAGCCTTCAGACAGCAACAACTTTGCTGATTCCGACAGAGCATGAAGAACGCGCGTTGTACGTGTTGAGTGGCGACGCCTATCTGGACGGCGAGCGTCTGGAGTTGAATTCCCTGGTGGTGTTACCTGCCGCCGAAGAGATGACACTCTTCGCCGAGAGCGACTGTCATGCGGTGTTGTTCGGTGGCGCCCCGCTGGATGGGCCGCGACGGATCAACTGGAATTTTGTGGCGAGCGACCCGGCGGCAATAGACGAAGCGCGACGACGCTGGGCGGCCGGAGAGTGGCCGACAGTGCCGGGGGAAAGTGAGCGGATCGAATTGCCGAAACACCGAAGCGAACCTGCGCCCTTATAAACGAAGCCGCCCAACGACCGGTGAATTTATACAGCCCCTGCATCGGGCAAAAAAAAACCCGCCGAAGCGGGTTTTTTTACAACGCGGTCAAGCCGACAGTTCAACCAACAGCTTGTTGAGACGGCGCACATAAGCGGCCGGATCCTTCAAGCTGTCGCCGGCTGCCAGGGCCGCCTGATCGAACAGAATGTGCGACAGATCGCCGAAGCGCTCGTCGCTCTGCTCATTGTCGAGTTTCTCGATCAACGGGTGAGCCGGGTTGAATTCGAAGATCGGCTTCGAATCCGGAACCTTCTGCCCACTGGCTTCCAGAATCTGCCGCATCTGCAGGCCCAGGTCCTGCTCGCCGATGGCCAGAATCGCTGGAGAATCGGTCAGGCGATGGGAAACACGCACTTCAGCAACCGAGTCACCCAGTGCCGATTTCAGACGCTCGACCAGACCTTCTTTGGACTTGGCGACTTCTTCAGCGGCTTTCTTGTCCTCTTCCGAGTCCAGATTGCCGAGATCCAGGTCACCACGCGCCACGTCGACAAAGCTCTTGCCGTCGAAGTCGCTGAGGTAGCTCATCAGCCACTCGTCGATGCGATCGGTCAGGAGCAGCACTTCGATGCCTCTCTTGCGGAAGACTTCCAGGTGCGGGCTGTTCTTGACTTGTGCGTAGGTTTCGCCGGTCAGGTAGTAGATCTTGTCCTGACCTTCCTTGGCGCGAGCCAGGTATTCGGCCAGGGAAACCACTTGCTCGCCTTCTTCACCCTGAGTGGATGCAAAACGCAGCAGGCCAGCAATTTTCTCTTTGTTGGCGAAGTCTTCTGCCGGGCCTTCTTTCATGACCTGACCGAAATTCTTCCAGAAACCCTTGTATTGCTCAGGATCGTTTTTCGCCAGTTTTTCCAGCATGTCCAGAACGCGCTTGGTCAGCGCCGACTTCATGGAATCGATGATCGGGTCTTTCTGCAGGATTTCCCGCGACACGTTCAGCGACAGATCATTGGAATCGACCACGCCTTTGATGAAGCGCAGGTACAACGGCAGGAACGACTCAGCCTGATCCATGACGAACACGCGCTGCACATACAGCTTCAGGCCTTTCGGCGCTTCACGCTGGTACAGGTCGAACGGAGCACGGGCCGGCACGTAAAGCAACGAGCTGTATTCCAGCTTGCCTTCGACCTTGTTATGGCTCCAGCTCAGCGGGTTCTCGAAATCGTGAGCGATGTGCTTGTAGAACTCCTGGTACTCCTCGTCCTTCACTTCGTTGCGAGGACGAGTCCACAGGGCGCTGGCGCGGTTGACGGTTTCCCATTCAACGGCCGGTGCCTCTTCACCTTCAACGGCTGCCACTTCTTTCGGCAACTCGATCGGCAAGGCAATGTGATCGGAGTACTTCTTGATGATGTTGCGCAAACGCCAGCCATCAGCGAATTCGTCTTCACCGGATTTCAGGTGCAGGACTATGCGAGTGCCACGGTCAGCCTTCTCAATGGTGGCGACTTCAAAGTCACCTTCGCCCTTGGACGACCAGTGCACACCTTCGCTGGCAGCATCACCGGCACGACGGCTGAACACGTCAACCTTATCGGCAACGATGAACGCAGAGTAGAAACCAACACCGAATTGGCCGATCAGGTGCGAGTCTTTCTTCTGATCGCCCGACAGGTGCTTCATGAAGTCAGCGGTGCCGGACTTGGCGATGGTGCCCAGGTGAGCAATCGCCTCTTCGCGGTTCATGCCGATGCCGTTGTCTTCGAGCGTGACGGTTTTAGCGTCCTTGTCGAAGCTCACACGGATTTTAAGTTCCGCGCCACCTTCCAGCAGCTCTGGCTTTGCCAGGGCTTCAAAACGTAATTTGTCGACAGCGTCAGAGGCGTTCGAGATCAATTCGCGAAGGAAAATTTCCTTGTTGGAATACAGCGAATGGATCATGAGGTGCAGCAGCTGCTTCACCTCGGTCTGGAAGCCCAGGGTTTCCTTTTGAGTTTCCACACTCATGGTCATCAAACTCCAATCAGATGGCAGTGGCCGTGACCTTCAGGGTCGACGGCGGGTTGTCATCAAAGTTGGGGGCAGTGATCAGGATTTCAAGGGCTCTTCGATTTTGAAGTGGGCGCGCGCCGTCGCGATGGGTTCGGCTTCGGTGCTTTGCCAGGCGGTAATCGCCACGTTGGCGACACGGCGGCCTTGACGGGCGACCTGACATCGAGCCCATGTGTCGCGAAAGTGCCCTGCACGCAAGTAGTCGAGGGAAAAGTCGATGATCTTCGGTACCTCCGGCGAACCGGTAAAAATCAGCAGGTGCAGCGCGGCGGACAGCTCCATGAAACCGGCAATCACGCCACCATGGATGGCCGGTAGCAAAGGGTTACCAATGTTGTCTTTATTGGCCGGCAGACGGAACAGCAGCTCATCCCCTACGCGTGAACATTCGACGCCGATCAGCCTGGCGTAGGGAATCATATCCAGAAGTGAAGCGTAATCCCCGTGCTCATGGGCCTGCTTAAGCTGATTCTTGATCGTGTCAGTCATTTCGCACTCCTCATTTCGTACCGCTGGCGATCGCGCCACCAAAACCTTTAGTGCCTTTAACCGCCGTGCCCATGCGCATGAATGTGCCGACGACATGGGCAATAGGCTGTTCGGGATCGTCCTGATAGGCAAAACCGCGGGCAAAGATCACATCGGTGGTCACTCGATAGCATTGGGCGAAACCATAGACATCTTTATGGGGTTCGGCGGCATGCATGTAATCGATGCGCAGGTCGAGTGTCGGGCAGACTTCGAATTCGGGCAGTACGCACAGCGTGGACATGCCGCAGGCCGTGTCCATCAGCGAGGTCAGAGCGCCGCCATGTATAACCCCGGTTTGCGGATTCCCGACAATCTGCGGGCTGTAAGGCAGGATGACGGTGAGCCCTTCGTTGCTGGCGCTGTGAACTCGCAACCCGAGCACCTGACAGTGGCGCAAAGCGGAAAGGAATCGCGTGGCACGCTCAAAAACAGGGTTTTCAGCCATGATTAAAACTCCATTTAGATGCTCGGTCGTCATACCCACGGGATCGGGCAAAAGTTCCCGTCAGAATAATCTTATATATCTGTGAGAATTGAGGAACTTAACGATGACGGCTGTGCTCGAAAGGCCAGTAGATATTTTCCATAAGGAGAAACACCCCATGCAGAAGACTTTAGCTATTGCCTTGATGTTGACCGCTTCCCTCGGTCTCGCAGCCTGCGATAAAAAATCCGAGGACAAAGCTCAAGATGCTAACCAACATGCTGAGCAAGCTCAGCAAGACATGAACAAAGCTCAGGATAAAGTGAACGACGCAGCGAAAGAAAACGCTGAAGCTGCCAAAGCTCAGGCTGAATCGAACGAAGCAGCTGCAAAAGAAGCACCTAAAAACTAAATCGTTTTTAGCGTCGCAAAGAAAACCCGCCAAGTGCGGGTTTTCTTTTGTCTGCGATTTGGCTTTAGGGTTACAGCAAAATAGTTCTAAAAGTCGGACTAATCATCAGCAACAAAGAACACACTAATCCGACGATCCAAACCAGACTGCGTTGCCAGGCCAGATCGCCCCAGTAGCACAGCAGATAGATGATGCGGGAAATAACAAAGATGATGGCCAGCGAGTCAATCAACCATCCCGCCGTTTGCGTGGTGTGAGCCATCAAGACACCGACGGCAAACAAGATGAACGCTTCAATGCTGTTCTGATGAGCCGCCACCGCACGCGCGCCGAACCCGGTGAGTTGTGCCTGTTGCTGACGCGGCAGGTGATTGTTGTAACCACCCTGCTCTTTCATGGCTTTGGCGACAGGCATGCGCGCCACATAAATAAGCAATGCACTGATAAACACACACCAAAACGGAATACTCATCAAACAGCCTCTTTGTTCGCTTCAGGCAATGGCGCCTCTGTAGGGGTATAGACCATCACGTCGAGAACGTCAGAATGAAACTCGCGTCGGTACAGCACCAGCACCACACCGGTACTCAACAGCATGAACAACCACGGGCTGACAAACCAGGCCAGCATCGTCATGCCAAAGTAATAGGAGCGCAGCCCGAAGTTGAACTGGTTGGCAGCCATGGAAATGACACGAGCGGCGCGGGCAGCAAAAGCCTTTCGTTCCTGCTCGGACACATGTCGCTCACCGACCATGGGGGCCGATCCGACCAGGATGGCCGCAAAATTGTATTGCCGCATGCACCAGCTGAACGTGAAGAACGCATAGACAAAAACCATTGCCAGGCACAGCAGCTTGATCTCTGACATGCCCTGGGACGCCTGCTGCACCATCGGAATATCCGCCAGCAACGACACCGCCCTTTCGGACGCACCCAGCACGGTGAGGATACCGGCCAGAATAATCAGCGTGCTGGAGGCGAAGAACGATGCATTACGTTCCAGGTTGCCAATCACACTGGCGTCGGCAATGCGGTTGTCGCGCAACAGCATGCGGCGCATCCAGTCTTCACGATAAAGATGCAGCACACTGGCCAGGCAGGCGGTGTCGCGGCCTTTCCACGTGGCATAACGGGTGTAGCCGCCCCAGCAGATGACAAACCAGAGCGCGGCGAGAAGATGGATCAGGTTGGCGTGGATGAACGACATGCAGGTCCTTGTGATGTGGTGGCGTCGGCAAGCCTTGCGCTTACTGTCTGTGGTTCGACGATAGATCAGGGAAAAAGACACTGCATCGTTTGCAAAAAAAATGCCCCGCATCGATTGATACGGGGCATTTCCTGTGTGCTCGCAGCCCGTTTGTGACGGGCCTTGAGGAAGCTTAAGCCAACGCTTCTTCGCGTTTGCCCAGCAGGCGATCGCAGACCACTGCGACCACCAGCGTCATGACCGATGGCACCAGCCACGCCAAACCTTGCTCGCTGAGCGGCAAGTGGGACAACTGCGCAGGCATCCAGTCCGCGAGACCTGCGCCTTTAAGCGCATCGATCAGGCCGAAGATGAACGACACCAGCATCACCGGACCGACGATGCGGCCCTGCTCATGCCAGAAGTCTTTGCAGAAGCTCAGCGCCACCAACGCGATGCACGGCGGGTAGATGGCGGTCAGGACCGGGATCGAGAACGCAATCAACTTGGTGAGCCCCAGGTTGGACACCAGGAGGGAAAACGCCGCCAGGATAATCACCAGGGTCTTGTAAGACAGTGGCAGCACACGGCTGAAGTACTCGGCACAAGCGCAGGTCAGACCGACCGCTGTGACCAGGCACGCCAACGAGATCAGCACCGCAAGGAAACCGCTGCCCAGCGAACCGAAGGTGTGTTGGACATAGGCATGCAGCACTGCCGCACCGTTGGTAGCCCCGGCCGCCACTTCATGGCTGCCCGACCCAAGACGGAACAGACTGACGTAAACCAGCGCCAGGCCCACGCCGGCGATCAGCCCTGCAATGATCGCGTAACGTGTAATCAGCACCGGCGAATCAACGCCACGAGAGCGGATGGCGTTGACGATCACGATGCCGAACACCAGCGCACCCAGCGTATCCATGGTCAGGTAACCATTGATGAAGCCTTGGGAGAATGGAGCCGCCACGTATTCCGGCGTGGCCACACCGACATCACCGGCGGGCAAAGCAAACGCTGCAATACCGAGTGCCGCCAGGGCGATGATCTTCAGCGGCGCGAGGAAACGTCCTACAGTATCCAGCAGTCGGCCCGGGTAGAGCGAAATGAAGAACACAAGCAGGAAGTACACCGAGCTATAGAGGAACAGCGCCAGCGGGCTTTCACCCGTCAGCGGTGCCAAGCCGACTTCGAACGACACGGTAGCGGTTCGGGGAGTGGCGAACAAAGGGCCTACAGCGAGGTAGCACGCGGCGGCCAGCAAGCCTCCGGCGACTTTACCGATCGGGCTGCTCAATGCATCCATGGCGCCGCCGACCTTGGCCAGGGCTACAACGGTGATGACCGGCAAACCGACTGCAGTGATCAGGAACCCTAGCGCCGCCATCCAGACATGAGGCCCGGACTGCAAACCGACGATAGGCGGGAAGATGATATTGCCAGCCCCGACAAACAGGGCAAACGTCATAAAACCAAGTGCCAGGATGTCCTGGCCTTTCAACACTTTCATTAAGGAAATACCACACTACTGAATCGGAATTTAGAGAGGGATTTCCCTTATGGGTGAGGGAAATGCTGTCGGTCCGCATAGGACTGACCCTTTTAGCGCGACGCTTCCTTGTGGGACGCTGACGCAAAAATGGCGGCTAGCCTAACTAATTTGGGTGACGAACGCACTGTTAGAGGGCGAACTATCCGATACACGACAATTCAATGTCGCGTTTTCGTATGTAAATTTCATTTAAAAAGCAAAGATCAAAAGATCGCAGCCTTCGGCAGCCCTACGTTTGGTACGCAACCCCATGTAGGAGCTGCCGAAGGCTGCGATCTTTTGATCCTCAGAAACAACAAAGGCCACCCGAAGGTGGCCTTTGTTTGGTGAAGCGTCAGCCAAGCACGAAGCTTATTTGATCGCCCAACCGGTCAGCTCGGACAAAGCCTTGCCGATGTCTGCCAGCGAACGCACGGTTTTAACGCCTGCGTCTTCCAGGGCAGCAAACTTCTCGTCTGCAGTGCCTTTGCCGCCAGAGATGATTGCGCCAGCATGGCCCATGCGCTTGCCTGCAGGGGCAGTCACACCAGCGATGTAGGAAACAACCGGCTTGGTCACGTGTGCCTTGATGTAGGCAGCCGCTTCTTCTTCAGCCGAACCGCCGATCTCACCGATCATAACGATCGCTTCGGTCTTAGGGTCTTCCTGGAACAGCTTCAGGATGTCGATGAAGTTCGAACCCGGGATCGGGTCACCACCGATGCCGACGCAAGTCGACTGACCGAAACCGGCGTCAGTAGTCTGCTTCACAGCTTCGTAGGTCAGGGTGCCGGAACGGGAAACGATACCGACCTTGCCTGGCAAGTGAATGTGACCTGGCATGATGCCGATCTTGCATTCGCCTGGGGTGATCACGCCTGGGCAGTTAGGGCCGATCAGGACTACGCCCAGCTCGTCGCACTTAACTTTAGCGTCCAGCATGTCCAGGGTAGGAATGCCTTCGGTGATGCAAACGATCAGCTTGATGCCGCCGAAAGCAGCTTCCAGGATCGAATCTTTGCAGAAAGGAGCTGGAACGTAGATCACGCTGGCGGTGGCGCCAGTGGCAGCTACAGCATCTTTCACGGTGTTGAACACTGGCAGACCCAGGTGCTCGGTGCCGCCTTTGCCAGGCGTAACGCCACCAACCATCTTGGTGCCGTATTCGATGGCTTGCTGGGTGTGGAAACTACCTTGCGAACCGGTAATACCCTGGCAGATAACTTTGGTGTCTTTATTGATCAGGACGCTCATTATTTGCCCTCCGCAGCTTTGACAACTTGTTGAGCAGCGTCGGTCAGGCTGGTAGCAGCGATGATGTTCAAACCGCTTTCTGCCAGTACTTTAGCGCCCAGCTCAGCGTTGTTGCCTTCAAGGCGAACAACAACCGGGATTTTCACGCCGACTTCTTTCACAGCGCCGATGATGCCTTCGGCAATCATGTCGCAACGAACGATGCCGCCGAAGATGTTGACCAATACTGCAGCGACGTTAGTGTCGGACAGGATGATCTTGAACGCTTCGGTAACGCGTTCTTTGGTAGCACCGCCGCCCACGTCGAGGAAGTTGGCTGGTTTGCCGCCATGCAGGTTGACGATGTCCATGGTACCCATGGCCAGGCCAGCACCGTTGACCATGCAACCGATGTTGCCTTCCAGTGCTACGTAGTTCAGTTCGAACTTGGCAGCGTGCGCTTCGCGCGGATCGTCTTGCGACGGATCGTGGAAAGTCTTCAGCTTAGGCTGACGGTACATGGCGTTGGCGTCGATGTTGATCTTGGCGTCGAGGCAATGCAGATCGCCGTCAGCCTTGATCACCAGCGGGTTCACTTCCAGCAGGGCCAGGTCGTGATCCTTGAACAGTTTGGCCAGACCTACAAAGATCTTGGCGAACTGAGCAACTTGCTTGCCTTCCAGACCCAGCTGGAATGCCAGCTCGCGACCCTGGAATGGCTGAGCGCCAACCAGTGGATCGATAGTGGCCTTCAGGATTTTTTCAGGCGTGTCGTGAGCGATCTTCTCGATGTCCACGCCACCTTCGGTGGAAGCCATGAACACGATACGACGGCTGGAACGGTCAACGACAGCGCCCAGGTACAGCTCTTTAGCGATATCAGTGCACGATTCAACCAGGATCTTGGTGACTGGCTGACCATTGGCATCAGTCTGGTAAGTCACCAGACGCTTGCCCAGCCACTGCTGTGCGAATGC
The DNA here is from genome assembly GCF_058145095.1 of Pseudomonas sp. MDV22-iso1. NCBI lineage: Bacteria > Pseudomonadati > Pseudomonadota > Gammaproteobacteria > Pseudomonadales > Pseudomonadaceae > Pseudomonas > Pseudomonas sp. MDV22-iso1. The sequence goes on along the minus strand of NZ_JBYVMF010000001.1, from coordinate 317,679 downwards.
TTTGGCGTCTTCTTTGCTGCGAACCAGCTTTACGCCGCCCGCTTTACCGCGACCACCAGCGTGGACCTGGGCTTTGACAACCCACTCGGTACCACCGATTTTGTCGCAAGCTTCTGCTGCTGCTTCCGGGGTGTCTACGGCGAAACCCTGGGATACTGGCAGGCCGTACTCAGCGAACAGCTGCTTACCCTGATACTCGTGAAGATTCATGCTTATTACCGTCTTCGTTAGGTACTGCGCATTCGGTGCTGCACTTGTTCAAGTGCCGCACCACCTGTGACTGCTGCTTGCGTAGCCTTTCCGGACAACCGGTGCAGCTACGCAAGACTGCGTCCAGCGGATGTTCCGCGGTGAGCTTTGCATGCAAGGCTCACGACGGGCTATACCGCCGTGGTTTCTTATTGTCTTAACGCTTCTTGCGGTTGGCGATGTGGATGGCGCCGCCATTCACAGCCAGAGCTGCTTCGTGCAAGGCTTCAGACAGGGTCGGATGGGAGAAAACCATCATGCCCAGGTCTTCAGTGCTGGTGCCGAATTCCATACCGATCGCGCCCTGCTGAACCAGTTCTGCAGCGCTCGGGCCAATGACGTGGACGCCCAATACGCGGTCAGTCTTGGCATCGGCGATGACCTTGACGAAACCACCGGTATCGTTGGCTGCCATGGCACGGCCAGAAGCGGCGAACGGGAAGGTGCCGACGTTAACTTCAACGCCTTCGGCTTTCAAGGTCTGCTCGGTTTTACCCACCCATGCGATTTCCGGGTGAGTATAAATAACAGACGGGATCAGGTCATAGTTGATTTGGGCTTTGTGGCCCTTGATGCGCTCAACGACCATGATGCCTTCTTCGGACGCCTTGTGCGCCAGCATCATGCCGCGAACCACGTCACCGATCGCGTAAACGCCCGGAACGCTGGTAGCGCACTGGTCGTCAACGAAAACGAAACCGCGCTCGTCGATGTTCACACCGCTGTCGGCAGCCAACAGTTCGGTGGTCACTGGACGGCGACCAACGGCAACGATCAGCTTGTCGAACGTGATGTTCTGTTCGCCATTGGCATCGGTGTAGTTCACAACGACTTCGTCGCCGTTCACTTTGGAACCGGTAACGCGAGCGCCCAGCTTGATGTCCAGACCTTGTTTGGTCAGGGTCTTGAAGGCTTCCTTGGAAACCGCTTCGTCAGCGGCCGGCAGGAACTTCTCCAGCGCTTCCAGAACGACGACCTGGGAACCCAGACGCGACCATACCGAACCCAGTTCCAGGCCGATGACGCCAGCGCCGATCACGCCCAGGCGCTTAGGCACGGACTGGAATTCCAGTGCGCCCGTCGAATCGACGATCACGTTCTGGTCAACAGGAGCCGGTGGAATATCGATCGGGCGCGAGCCCGAAGCCAGAATCACGTTCTCGGCTTCGATGATTTCAACGGTGCCGTCTGGCTTGGTCAGCTCAACGCGCTTGCCGGCCAGCAGTTTGCCGTGGCCTTGCAGGGACGTTACGCCGTTAGCCTTGAACAGGGTTGCAACGCCAGAGGTCAGGCCTTTGACGATATTGGCTTTACGGCCAACCATTGCAGCCACGTCCATGGTCACGCCAGCGTGATTGATACCGTGGATCGCGAAGCCTTCTTTGGCTTCCTTGTATTTCCAGGAGCTGTCCAGCAGCGCCTTGGATGGAATGCAGCCGACGTTCAGGCAAGTACCGCCCAGCGCGAGCTTCCCTTCGCCGTCGGTGTATTTCTCGATGCAGGCCGTCGAGAGACCCAGCTGCGCTGCTTTGATGGCAGCCACATAGCCGCCAGGGCCCGCGCCGATCACTACTACGTCAAATTTCTGCGACATTCAAAAAATCCTCTTTTGGCAACAAGCTTGAAGCCGCAAGCCTCAAGCCAAGCCGCAATTTCTTGCCGCTTGAAGCTTGAGACCTGCAGCCGCTTCTATCAGATATCCAGCAGCAAACGAGCCGGGTCTTCCAGCAGGTTCTTGATGGTAACCAGGAAGGTCACAGCTTCTTTGCCATCGATCAGACGGTGATCGTAGGACAGAGCCAGGTACATCATCGGACGGATAACGACCTGACCGTTGATCGCCATAGGACGCTGCAGAATGTTGTGCATGCCCAGGATAGCCGCCTGCGGCGGGTTGACGATCGGGGTCGACATCATCGAACCGAAGGTACCACCGTTGGTGATGGTGAACGTGCCGCCGGTCATTTCGTCCATGGACAATTTGCCGTCACGAGCCTTCTTGCCGAAGGTGGCGATGCCGCCTTCGATTTCAGCCAGGCTCATCAGTTCGGCGTTACGCAGAACCGGTACAACCAGGCCACGGTCGCTGGAAACAGCAACGCCGACGTCAGCGTAGCCGTGGTAAACGATGTCGGCACCGTCGATCGATGCGTTGACAGCCGGGAAGCGTTTCAGCGCTTCGGTAGCCGCCTTGACGAAGAACGACATGAAGCCCAGGCGTACGCCGTTATGGCTCTTCTCGAAGAGATCCTTGTACTTCGAACGCAGCGCCATGACTTCAGTCATGTCGACTTCGTTGAAAGTCGTCAGCATTGCCATGTTCGATTGAGCTTCAACCAGACGCTTGGCAACGGTGGCCCGCACACGGGTCATCGGAACGCGCTTCTCGATGCGGTCGCCAGCGGCGAAAACCGGAGCAGCGGCAGCCGGTGCAGCAGCCTTGGCAGGCGCGGCAGCAGGCGCGGACTTCTTGGCGGCAACAGCTGCAACCACGTCTTCCTTGGTCACACGACCGCCTTTGCCAGTACCGGCAACGGAGGAGATGTTGATGCCGTTTTCTTCAGCCAGCTTGCGAGCAGCCGGTGCAGCAACAGGATCGTCTTCGCCTTCAGCAGGAGCAGCAGCTTGTGCAGCAGCAGGTGCTGCGGCGGCAGCTGGAGCGGCAGCAGCGCCGCCCGCTTCGATGGAACCCAGCACTTCGTCGGACAGAACGGTGTCGCCTTCGTTCTTGACGATAGCGCCCAGCACGCCGTCAGCGGTAGCCAACACTTCCAGAACAACCTTGTCGGTTTCGATATCGACGATCAGGTCATCACGCTTTACAGCGTCGCCCGGTTGTTTGTGCCAGGTGGCAACGGTGCCATCGGCAACCGATTCCGGAAAAGTGGGGGCTTTGATTTCGATAGCCATTATCTGTGGGTCCTTAAATTCGGTTTCAGGTGCGCGAAGGCGTTAAACAGTAAAGGCGTCTTGCAGCAGTTTTTCCTGCTGTTCGGCGTGCATCGATGCATAACCACAAGCCGGTGCAGCGGAAGCGTCACGACCGGCGTACTCGAGTACGAGTGCCTTGTTGTGATTGCCAACGATGCGGCGCATGTGATGCTGGCTGCAGTACCAGGCACCCTGGTTCATCGGCTCTTCCTGACACCAAACGATATGTTTGAGGTTGGTGTACGGAGCCAGGACTTCGTTCAAGTCGTCCTCAGGGAATGGGTACAGCTGCTCGATACGCACGACGGCGATGTCGTCACGACCTTCGGCACGGCGTTTTTCCAACAGGTCGTAGTAGACCTTGCCGCTGCACAGAACAATGCGCTCGACCTTTTTCGGGTCTTGAACATCGATTTCCGGGATAACGGTCTGGAACGAACCTTCGGCCAGATCTTCCAGGGTCGACACGGCCAGTTTGTGACGCAACAGCGACTTTGGAGTCAGCACGATCAACGGCTTGCGCAGCGGGCGGATCACCTGACGACGCAGCAAGTGGTAGATCTGAGCCGGCGTAGTCGGTACGGCTACCTGGATGTTGTGCTCGGCGCACAGCTGCAGGTAACGCTCCAGACGAGCCGAAGAGTGCTCCGGACCCTGACCTTCATAACCGTGCGGCAGCAGCATGGTCAGACCGCAAAGACGGCCCCACTTGTGCTCGCCACTGGTGATGAACTGGTCGATAACCACCTGGGCACCGTTGGCGAAGTCGCCGAACTGGGCTTCCCAGATCACCAGCGCCTCAGGCGTGGTGGTCGAGTAACCGTATTCGAACGCCAGTACGGCTTCTTCGGACAGGAACGAATCGTACAGGTCGAAACGCGGCTGGCCCTTGTACAGGTTTTGCAACGGGATGTAGGTGCCCGCGTCTTTCTGGTTGTGCAAGACAGCGTGACGGTGCGAGAACGTACCGCGACCGATGTCCTGACCCGTCATGCGGATCGGGTGACCTTCGAACGCCAGGGTCGCGTACGCCATGGTTTCGGCATAACCCCAGTTGATCGGCAGGCCGCCGACTTGCATCTTCTGACGGTCTTCGTAGATTTTCGAGACCTGGCGCTGAACCACGAAGCCTTCTGGAATTTCCAGCAGCTTGGCGGACAGTTCCTGCAAGGTTTTCAGATCGAAGCGAGTGTCGTGACGCGCGGTCCAGGCGTGGCCCAGATACGGACGCCAGTCCACGAACAACTCTTTATTCGGCTCTTTGACCAGGCTTTTTACAACATGCAGACCGTTGTCCAGCGCATTGCGGTATTCGTCGACTTTCGCCTGAACACGCTCTGCGTCGACCACACCGCCCTGGGTCAGACGATCGGCGTACAGCTCACGGGTGGTGCGCTGCTTGGTGATCTGCTGATACATGATCGGCTGGGTGCCGCTCGGCTCGTCGGCCTCGTTGTGGCCGCGACGACGGTAGCAGACCAGGTCGATCACCACGTCACGCTTGAACTGCATGCGGTAATCGATGGCCAGCTGGGTCACGAACAACACGGCTTCCGGATCATCACCATTCACATGGAGGATCGGCGCCTGGATCATTTTGGCAACGTCGGTGGCGTACTCGGTGGAACGCGAGTCCAGCGGGTTGCTGATGGTGAAACCAACCTGGTTGTTGATCACGATGTGCACGGTGCCGCCGGTTTTGAAACCGCGGGTCTGCGACATCTGGAAGGTTTCCATCACCACGCCCTGACCGGCGAATGCCGCGTCACCGTGGATGGAGATCGGCAGAACCTTCTCGCCGGTAGGGTCGTTACGACGATCCTGACGGGCGCGAACCGAACCCTCGACCACCGGGGAAACGATTTCCAGGTGGGACGGGTTGAACGCCATGGCCAGGTGAACTTCACCACCGGTGGTCATCACGTTGGACGAGAAGCCCTGGTGGTATTTAACGTCACCGGAACCCAGCTCGACCTTCTTCTTGCCTTCGAACTCGTCGAACAGCTCGCGCGGGTTCTTGCCGAAGGTGTTGACCAGAACGTTCAGACGGCCACGGTGGGCCATGCCGATGACGATTTCCTTGGTGCCGTAGGAACCGGAACGCTGGATCAGCTCGTCAAGCATCGGAATCAGGCTCTCGCCGCCTTCCAGACCGAAACGCTTGGTGCCCGGGTATTTGGTACCCAGGTATTTTTCCAGGCCTTCACCGGCAGTCACGCGCTCAAGCAAATGGCTCTTGATATCGGCGGAGTACGTCGGACGGCCACGCACGCTTTCCAGACGCTGCTGGAACCACTGGCGCTGCTCGGAATCGGTGATGTGCGTAAATTCGGCGCCGATGGTGCGGCAATATGTCTGCTGCAACGCTTCGTGAATTTCGCGTAGGCTCGCTTCCTCTTTGCCGATGAACAGGTCTCCGGCACGGAAGGTCGTATCAAGATCGGCATTGGTCAAGCCGTAATGATTGATCGACAGGTCTGCAGGTGCAGGACGCTGCCACAGCCCCAGCGGGTCAAGCTGGGCTGCCTGGTGGCCACGCATACGGTAAGCCTGGATCAATCGCAGCACTTCAACTTGCTTCTTCTCGTGCTCACTGCTCACGCTGCCGGCGGAAACCGGTTGTGCGCGGCGCTGGTTCTTTGCCAGCAAGACGAAATGATCGCGAATTGTGGAGTGCGAAACATCGGTGGCAGTGTTGCCGTCAGCAGGCAACTTCTGGAAGTAGGTGCGCCACTCTTCTGGCACAGCGTTAGGGTCGTGCAGGTAGAGCTCGTAGAGCTCTTCCACATAGGCAGCGTTACTACCGGATAGGTAGGCGCTGTTCCACATGCGCTGCATCACGCTTTCTTGCATGCTTGGTCACCCTCGGTTAGGGGAACACCACCGGCGTCGATACCGAGCACGCTTGCAGAAGTCCGAATGCAGCGACTAAAACAAGCCACCTTGGATCACGCTGATAGTCCGGGTACCAGCCCGGATGCCCCTGCTTGTCTCATTTCTTCAAAATAAGAGCCGCAGCTTTATGGGCTGCTGCTCAGGTTAAAACTACGGCGCCGGTTGAAGCCTGCGCCGTAGCATCTACGGGTACAGCAATGTTGCGGGTACTACAGCTGTATCACACGCCGCTTTGCAGAAGCATGTTACGAATGTGACCGATGGCCTTAGTCGGGTTCAGGCCTTTCGGACATACGTTGACGCAGTTCATGATCCCGCGGCAGCGGAATACGCTGAACGGGTCATCCAGCGAAGCCAGACGCTCGGACGTCCTGGTATCACGGCTGTCTGCCAGGAAGCGGTACGCTTGCAGCAGGGCAGCTGGACCCAGGAACTTGTCCGGGTTCCACCAGAAGGACGGGCACGAGGTCGAGCAGCAAGCGCACAGGATGCACTCGTACAGACCGTCGAGCTTTTCACGCTCTTCAGGGGACTGCAGACGCTCGATGGCCGGAGCCGGCGTGTCGTTCTGCAGGTAAGGCTTCACCTTCTCGTATTGCTTGTAGAAGATGCTCATATCGACGACCAGGTCACGAATGACCGGCAAACCTGGCAGTGGACGAACAACCAACTTGTTACCTTTTACGACAGCGGACAGCGGCGTGACGCACGCCAGACCGTTTTTGCCGTTGATGTTCATGCCGTCGGAACCGCAAACACCTTCACGGCAAGAGCGACGATAGGAGAAGCCTTCGTCCTGCTCTTTGATCAGGGCCAGCACGTCCAGCACCATCAGGTCTTTACCACCGGTATCAACCTGGAACTCCTGCATGAACGGCGCGGCGTCCTGATCAGGGTTGTAACGATAAACGCTGACTTTCAACATGGCGGCCACCCTTAATAAGTCCGAATCTTAGGTTCAAAAGTCGGAACAGTTTTCGGCGAGAAGTTTACGGCACGTTTGGTAACGCGCTTGTCACCCGGGAAGAACAGGGTGTGGCACAGCCAGTTTTCATCGTCGCGGTCTTCGAAGTCTTCACGGGCGTGAGCACCGCGGGACTCTTTACGGATCTCTGCAGCGATGGCGGTGGCTTCGGCCACTTCCAGCAGGTTTTGCAGTTCCAGCGCTTCGATACGCGCAGTGTTGAACGCCTGCGACTTATCGTTGATCTTGACGTTGGCGATGCGCACGCGCAGGTCAGCCAGCTGGGCAATACCCTTCTGCATGTATTCGCCGGTACGGAATACACCGAAGTAGTTCTGCATGCAGCTCTGCAGCTCGCGACGCAGGGTTGCCACGTCTTCGCCATCGGTACGCTCGTTCAGAGCGGACAGACGCGCCAGGGCGGTTTCGATGTTGGCGTCGGTAGCGTCATCGTATTCGATGCCGTCAGTCAGCGCTTTTTCCAGGTGCAGACCGGCCGCACGACCGAACACAACCAGGTCGAGCAACGAGTTGCCGCCCAGACGGTTGGCACCGTGAACCGATACGCAAGCCACTTCACCCACTGCGAACAGGCCAGGGATGATGGTGTCGACGCCTTCGGCATCCTGGGTGATCGCCTGGCCATGAATGTTGGTCGGAACACCGCCCATCATATAGTGGCAAGTCGGAACAACCGGAACCGGAGCAACAACCGGGTCAACGTGAGCAAAGGTCTTGGACAGTTCGCAGATGCCTGGCAGACGGCTGTGCAGTACTTCTTCGCCCAGGTGATCGAGCTTGAGCAGTACGTGGTCGCCATTCGGACCGCAACCGTTACCGGCGATGATTTCTTTAACCATCGAGCGGGCAACAACGTCACGACCGGCAAGGTCTTTGGCGTTCGGAGCGTAGCGTTCCATGAAACGCTCGCCGTGCTTGTTGATGAGGTAACCACCTTCACCACGGCAACCTTCAGTCACCAGTACACCAGCGCCGGCAATACCGGTCGGGTGGAACTGCCACATTTCGATGTCTTGCACCGGAACGCCAGCACGCAGTGCCATGCCGACGCCGTCACCGGTGTTGATCAGGGCATTGGTGGTGGACGAGTAGATACGACCGGCACCACCAGTCGCCAGAACGGTGGCCTTGGCGCGGATGTAGCTGGTCTCGCCCGTTTCGATGCAGATGGCGATCACACCCACGAATGCGCCGTCCTGGTTTTTCACCAGGTCAACTGCGTAGTACTCGTTGAGGAATGTGGTGCCAGCTTTCAGGTTGCCCTGATAAAGGGTGTGCAGCAGCGCGTGACCGGTACGGTCGGAAGCGGCGCAGGTACGGGCAGCCTGGCCACCTTTACCGTAATCCTTCGACTGACCGCCGAATGGACGCTGGTAGATACGACCTTGCTCTGTACGGGAGAACGGCAGACCCATGTGGTCCAGTTCAAAGACCGCAGCAGGGCCTTCCTGACACATGTATTCGATAGCGTCCTGGTCACCGATGTAGTCGGAACCCTTGACGGTATCGTACATGTGCCAGCGCCAGTCATCGTTCGGATCGGCCGAAGCGATGGCGCAGGTAATGCCACCCTGAGCGGACACAGTGTGCGAACGGGTCGGGAAAACCTTGGTGATTACGGCAGTCTTGTGACCGCCCTGTGCCAATTGCAGCGCTGCGCGCATGCCGGCACCGCCACCACCAATAATGATGGCGTCGAAAGAAATCGTTGGAATGTTAGCCATGAATCAGATACCCCAGAGAATCTGCACACCCCAGACGAAGTAAGCGAACATCGCAACGCCGCATACTGCCTGGAAAAGGAAACGTACTGCAGTCGCGGACTTGCCCAGCGCCATCGGCGTCAGGTAGTCGGTCGCGATGGTCCACATGCCGACCCAGGCGTGAGCGCCCAGGGCCACAAGGGCCAGCAGACTGAAGATACGCATCCCGTTGTGGGCGAACAGGCCGTGCCATTGGTCGTAGCCAATGCCCGGGTTCGCAGCGAGGTATCCGATCAGGAAGATGAAATAAGCCGCGAGAACGACCGCAGACACACGTTGCGCCATCCAGTCATAAAGGCCGGAACGCGAAAGGTTCGTAACGCTGGTTACCATATCCAAACTCCTGCCAGAACGATCAACACCACGGAAATGGCGATGATAATTTTCGAGCCCAGGCGGCCGCCTTCCAGCGTCTCACCGATGCCCATATCCATGATCAAGTGGCGCACACCGGCTACCAGGTGATACAGAAGAGCGGACAGGAGGCCCCATGCTACGAACTTGGCCAGCGGGCTGGTCAAGGTTGCCTTCACGTCGGCAAAACCTTCCTCGGAACCCAGAGACTTGCCCAATGCATAAAGCATGAAGCCAAGGCCCAGGAAGAGGATGATGCCGGAAACACGGTGAAGAAACGACGTAACGCCGGTGATGGGGAGTTTGATGGTCCTTAGGTCTAGGTTTACAGGTCGTTGGCTTTTCACGGCTTTTTTTTCACACTGAAGAGCCCCTAACAATCAGGGCAAAGTTGTTGGGGAGTGCACTGGTCAGGTAACCACCACCCAGGGATGCGACCCCCAATAAAGCAGGCCCAAAAGCCCCTGGCGGTCGGTGGCCGAGTATAGACAGTTAGGCTACTAATGACAACGCGTTCACCTTCCCCTAATAGCGCATTGCACAAGTTGAATAAAAGGCGTAAATGGCAGGCAATTTCGAGGAAAAAGTACGGTTAAAGCCTTCTGGAGCAAGACTTTAGGCAAATTGACATTCGAATTTATCTCACTATAGTGGTGCGGGCCCTGCGTGGGGGGTCTGTCTGATGATTTCAAGCATAAATAGGAGGCCACATGGCTGACAAAAAAGCGCAGTTGATCATCGAGGGCGCAGCCCCCGTCGAGCTGCCCATTTTAACCGGCACCGTTGGTCCCGATGTTATCGATGTTCGGGGCCTGACGGCCACGGGCCGTTTCACCTTTGACCCTGGTTTCATGTCGACCGCCTCCTGCGAGTCGAAGATCACCTATATCGACGGCGACAACGGCATTCTGTTGCACCGCGGTTACCCGATCGAGCAGTTGGCTGAAAAGTCGGACTACCTGGAAACCTGCTATCTGTTGCTCAACGGCGAATTGCCGACCGCAGAACAGAAGGCCCAGTTCGTCAGCACCGTCAAGAACCACACCATGGTTCACGAACAGCTGAAGACCTTCTTCAACGGCTTCCGTCGCGACGCCCACCCGATGGCCGTCATGTGCGGCGTAGTCGGCGCCCTCTCGGCCTTCTACCACGACTCCCTCGACATCAATAACCCGCAGCATCGCGAAATCTCCGCGATCCGCCTGGTTGCCAAGATGCCGACCCTGGCAGCGATGGTTTACAAGTACTCCATGGGTCAACCCATGATGTACCCGCGCAACGACCTGACGTACGCGGAAAACTTCCTGCACATGATGTTCAACACTCCGTGCGAGATCAAACCGATCAGCCCGGTACTCGCCAAGGCCATGGACCGGATCTTCATCCTCCATGCCGACCACGAGCAAAACGCATCGACTTCCACCGTACGTCTGGCTGGCTCTTCGGGTGCCAACCCGTTCGCCTGCATCGCCGCCGGTATCGCTGCACTGTGGGGCCCTGCCCACGGCGGCGCGAACGAAGCTGTTCTGACCATGCTGGATGAAATTGGCGATGTGTCGAACATCGACAAATTCATCGCCAAGGCCAAGGACAAGAACGATCCGTTCAAACTGATGGGCTTCGGTCACCGGGTTTACAAAAACCGCGACCCTCGCGCCACCGTGATGAAGCAGACCTGCGACGAAGTACTGAAAGAGCTGGGCATCAACAACGATCCGCAACTCGAACTGGCCATGCGCCTGGAAGAGATCGCCCTGACCGACCCTTACTTCATCGAACGCTCGCTGTACCCGAACGTCGACTTCTACTCGGGGATCATCCTCAAGGCGATCGGCATTCCAACCAGCATGTTCACCGTAATCTTCGCCCTGGCGCGGACCGTCGGCTGGATCTCCCACTGGAAAGAAATGCTCTCCAGCCCGTACAAGATTGGCCGCCCACGCCAGCTGTACACCGGCTACGAGTCGCGCGACATCACCAAGCTGGAAGACCGCAAATAAGACCTGTCTTGCGATAACGTCTTTTGCAGTACCGGAAACGGCCTCCTGCCTCTTATATAAAGAGCAGGAGGCCGTTTTTGTTTGTGCACATCGCTGACGGCGCCAGGCCCGTCAGCACATTATTGTATACAGACAACGAGTTAATCTTGCTCCAAGTCTGTATAGTTTCGCCTGTCCATGTCAGGACTGTTCGTTTCTGACACAGGACTCATCTTCCGGCTATCGTCGGCTCTTGCTGCAAGCTAAGGGCTCAACGTGCTAGCGCGCGCTTTGCCTTCAGACCTGAATCGCCCCTTGCGATTCGATTCTTGCCAGCCCTCACAAAACAACCCCGCGGACCTGCGTTCGCTATTGCCTGCCTGTCAGGAAAACCCGGGTTGCTACGCGCATTTCGTTGCCTCTGTGACAACGTCGTGGCGCGCATAAAGGAGAAAGGAATGTTCCAACTTTCCACCCCCACTGTCCTCTTGCTGCTGTTCTGTTTTTACGGCCTGACTTTTTTGGTGTCGTTGCGGGTGAGCCGCAAGGACGAAAACGTCGATGGCTATATGGTTTCCAACAACTCCATTGGCTTCGGCATGGCGGCTGCCAGTATGACGGCCACCTGGATCTGGGCCGCCTCGTTCTACGCTTCCGCCAGTTCCGGTTACAAGTTCGGCCTCTCGGGCGCCATGCATTATGGCTTTTGGGGGGCGTTGATGATTTTGTTCATCTATCCGTTCGGACGGCGTTTTCGTGAACTGGCACCCAAGGCCCACACCTTGGCCGAGATCATGCACGCTCGCCACGGGCGCTCCAGCCAGATGATTCTCGCGGGCTCAAACATCGTCGGCAGCATGATCAGCCTGATGGTCAATTTCACCGCCGCGGGTGCGCTGGTTGCCGTATTGTCGCCGCTGAGTTTCATTCATGGCGTGTTGATCGCCGGGTTCGGGGTTTTGGGTTACACCATCTGGTCAGGGTTTCGCTCCTCGGTCATGACCGATTTCGGCCAGTTGGTTGCCATGATTTTTGCTGCAGTGGTGATCATCCCCATTATTTTCTTCCAGCTTGGCGGCCCTGATTTGTTCGCCCAGGGCATGCCGAATATCTCTGCGGAGCAAGCCAGCTTCTATTCAAAGACAGCTATTTTGGAACAGGGCGCACCGTATTTTGTGGCAGTGCTAGCCTATGCCATCGGCAATCAGACCATCGCGCAACGCCTGTTCGCCGTTCGTGAGGATTTGATGAAGTCGACCTTTATCACGGCGACCATTGGTTATGCCTCCATCGTGATCGGCTTGGGGATGCTGGGCTTTCTGGCGTTGCTGGCCGGTGTACAACCGGTGGATGGCGACTTGAACAACCTGATCCCGCAAATGGCCGCTACCTACTTGCCGCCCTTTGCAGTCGGACTGTTTTTCATCATGGTCATTGGCTCGCTGTCATCAACCGCCGATTCGGATTTATCGGCGTTGTCCGCGCTGGTAATGACTGACGTCTATGGGAAAAACCTGGCCAAAGGCAAACCCAATCCAAAAACCATGTTGCTCGTAGGACGTTTGACCATGGTCGCGGCGACGATGCTTGCCGTGGTGTTTGCCAGCCTCAAGCTGGACATCCTGACCATGCTCATCTTTGTCGGTGCGCTATGGGGCGCCATCGTGTTTCCGGTCATCGCCAGTCTGTATTGGGGACGGATCACCAATGCCGCCTTTACCTCTGCCGCCTTGGCGGGCTTCCTGATGTTCCTGGTTGCGCGCTTCGAAATCCTTCCTTTGCAAGGAGCGGTGGCGCTGTTCTTCGAGCTGTTTGCGTCGATAGGTGGCGGAGTAGTCATCGGGTTGATGGCCTTCGGATTCCTCGGCCGCACCGCAGGGTTCGTGTGTGGCGGGCTGGCGTTTTTGATCCTGGCCCCGTTCGCATTCGGCTTCTTGCGTGATTACCCGGTACTGCTCAGCTCACTGACCGCCTATGGCGTCAGCACGCTGGTGTGCGTGTTTGTCAGTTTGCTGTCTGACGAACGTTTCGATTTTGACTGCATCGCCGAGCGCGTCGTCGCCTTTCATGACAACGACGAATGTGTCACTGAAGACAAAGGAGTTTCCCCATGTCCAGTTTTGCGTTAACCCTGTATGTGCTGATCTGGCCCGTCATTGCGGCGGGGGTGATGATCACCTTATGCGTCAGCGTGTATCGTGACATCCGAAAAGCCAGACGTGACGGCACCGACCTGGTCTAAAGGCGGCTCGAGGAGGCTATGTATTCGCCTCCGCCGGCAAGCCTTGCGTCTCGAACATGCAATAACCGCCCAAAAAAATGCCCCGATCTCTCGATCGGGGCATTTCTGTTTAACCCACCTTACTCAAACAAACCTGAAGCCTTAGTGGGAAACCGCCCCACTCGCCCCCAAACCTGTCTGCGAACGAACAAATTGCGGGAAGAACAACGCCCGTTCCTTGACGCCTGCTGCGGATTTGTCAGTGACCGAGAAGAACCAGATCCCCACAAACGCAATGGCCATCGAGAACAACGCAGGGTACTCATACGGGAAGATAGCCTTCTCGTGATGCAGGATCTGCACCCAGATGGTCGGACCGAGCACCATCAAACCAACAGCGCTGATCAGACCCAGCCAGCCGCCGATCATCGCACCACGCGTGGTGAGCTTCTTCCAGTACATGGAAAGCAGCAGCACCGGGAAGTTACAGCTCGCCGCGATGGAGAACGCCAGACCCACCATGAACGCGATGTTCTGGCTCTCGAACAGAATGCCCAGACCGATAGCCAGCACTGCCAAAGCGATAGTGGTGATTTTCGAGACGCGGATTTCATCCTTCTCGTTAGCCTTGCCCTTCTTGATCACACTGGCATACAGGTCGTGGGACACCGCCGAAGCACCGGCCAGGGTCAGACCGGCAACTACTGCCAGAATGGTCGCGAACGCTACTGCCGAGATAAAGCCCAGGAAGATACTGCCGCCGACCGCGTTGGCCAGGTGCACCGCCGCCATGTTGTTGCCGCCCAACAGCGCGCCAGCAGCATCTTTGAAGGCAGGGTTGGTGCTGACCAGCAGGATCGCGCCGAAGCCGATGATGAACGTCAGGATATAGAAGTAGCCAATGAAACCGGTCGCGTACAGCACGCTCTTGCGAGCTTCTTTCGCATCACTCACGGTGAAGAAGCGCATCAGAATGTGCGGCAGGCCAGCGGTACCGAACATCAGCGCCAGACCCAGGGAGAACGCAGAGACCGGGTCTTTCACCAGACCGCCCGGACTCATGATCGCGTCACCTTTCGGGTGAACCTTGATGGCTTCAGAGAACAGTGCGTTGAAGTCGAAGTTGACGTGCTTCATGACCATCAGCGCCATGAACGAGGCACCGGACAGCAGCAATACAGCCTTGATGATCTGCACCCACGTGGTCGCCAGCATGCCGCCGAACAACACATACATGCACATCAGGATGCCGACCAGAATCACTGCAACATGATAGTCGAGACCGAACAGCAGCTGGATCAGCTTGCCGGCACCGACCATTTGCGCGATCAGGTAGAACGCCACCACCACCAGCGAACCGCACGCGGACAGCGAGCGAATCTGGGTTTGCCCAAGGCGGTAGGACGCCACGTCGGCAAAGGTGTATTTACCCAGGTTACGCAGACGTTCGGCGATCAGGAACAGAATGATCGGCCAGCCCACCAGGAAGCCGATCGAGTAGATCAGGCCGTCGTAGCCGGACGTGAACACCAGGGCAGAAATACCCAGGAAAGACGCAGCCGACATGTAGTCACCGGCAATGGCCAGACCGTTCTGGAAGCCGGTGATCTTGCCACCCGCTGCATAGTAGTCGGCTGCCGAATTGTTCTTCTTCGAGGCCCAGTATGTGATGTACAGCGTTGCGCCGACGAACGCCACGAACATGAGGATCGCAGGGATGTTCAGCGGTTGTTTGTGCACTTCGCCCGTCAGGGCTTCAGCCGCCCACGCGCCAGGCGCAAAGGCTGCAATGCTCAATAGAGCCATCAGACGCCGGATCATTGCTGAGCCTCCTTGAGAATCGCATTGTTCAGGTCGTCGAATTCGCCATTGGCGCGTCGCACATAAATAGCGGTCAAGATAAAGGCCGAGAGAATCAACCCGACACCGATCGGAATGCCCCAGGTAATCGATGACTCGGGACTGATTTTCGCCCCCAGTAAATGCGGCCCGTAAGCAATCAGTAGGATGAATCCGGAGTAAAGCCCAAGCATGATCGCCGAAAGAATCCAGGCGAACTTTTCTCGCTTACTAACCAGCTCCTTGAAGCGCGGGCTGTTTTGAATCGAGAGGTAAATGCTGTCGTTCATTGTTTTTATCCTCGCAGCACAGATTATTGTTGGAACGTTATCCACTCTATGCGGCTGCGGGCCAGGTTCCAGACGACCTTAGTATTAGAACGACATGACAGACTCGCCAAACTCCAGCACGCGGAAATAAATGTGGGAGCGAGCCTGCTCGCGATAGCGGTGTACCCGTCAACATCATCGCTGACTGATGCACCGCAATCGCGAGCAGGCTCGCTCCCACAGGGTTAAACGAGGTGACTGTTATTTAATCCAGTCAGCAACACGCTCCGGGTGTTTGGCAACCCAATCCTTCGCCGCGGCATCCGGCTTGGCGCCATCCTGAATCGCCAACATGACTTCGCCGATTTCGTCTTTCGACGCCCACTGGAAGTTCTTCAGGAACTTGGCCACTTCCGGTGCTTTGGTCGCCAACTCTTTGCTGCCGATGCTGTTAACGGTTTCAGCTGCACCATAAACGCCTTTCGGGTCGTCCAGGAAGCGCAGCTTCCACTTGGCGAACATCCAGTGCGGCACCCAACCGGTGACGGCGATGGATTCGTTTTTCTTCTCGGCACGGGTCAGCTCGGCAATCATGCCGGCGCCGGAACTGGCCTTGAGGGTGTAGTTGGTCAGGCCGTAATCCTTGATAGCCTGATCGGTCTTGAGCATCACGCCCGACCCTGCGTCGATGCCAACAATGCGACCTTTGAAGCTATCGTCGGTTTTCAGGTCCTCAATCGACTTGGCTTTGACGTATTCCGGCACGATCAAACCGATTTTGGCGTCCTTGAAGTTCGGGCCGTAGTCGACGACCTGGTCCTTGTTCTTGGTCCAGTAATCGCCGTGAGTCACCGGTAGCCAGGCGGACAGCATCGCGTCGAGTTTGCCGGTTGCCACGCCCTGCCACATGATCCCGGTCGCCACCGCCTGCAGTTTCACGTCATAACCGAGCTTCTGCTTGATCACCTCGGCGGCCACATGCGTGGTCGCGACGCTGTCGGACCATCCGTCGACATAACCGATGCTCAGGGTTTTGCTCTCGGCATTGGCCATGGTGGAGCCAATCGCAAGCACCAGAGCGGCACCCGCGCCTAAAAGTCGTCGCATCTTCATCGTTACTTCCCCGAAAGTGCTGCGCTCGACGGATGCCGAGTCGCGTCAACGTATTGTTTTGGTGCGCCGTGCGCCCATCACGCTTCACTGCAAACTCGTTGGATCATCAACGCGATGTCTCTACAAAAGCGCTGATGCGTCGATCATCAACCTCACGACAACTGCGACCTTCTCTGCCAGCGACCTCAAGGCATCGAGAAACGACATCAGAACGCCATTAACCCTGACCGGGCAAAGCACGCAGGCCGATCCGCCCGAACTTTGCATGTCAAAAGCATGTACGCCACCAAGCGCGAGGCAAATGCAGGTAACATGCGCGGCTTTGCTCCCACACGGCCTGACCATGTCCGCGACTTCCCGATTTCCTTTTTTTGCCTACCTGTTCGCTTGCCTGCTGGGGCTGTTTGCCTTGGGTGGCTTCTGGTACGGCCTGGGCAAACCCGTGATCCTGCCCGACGTGGCCAGCGCGACGCACAAGTTGCAATGCGCCTCCTACACCCCGTTCGACAAAGACCAGTCGCCGTTCGACGTGCCGTTCAAATTGCGCCCCGAGCGCATGGACGCGGACCTCGCGTTGCTGGCCACCCGCTTTGAATGCATTCGCACGTACTCGATGACCGGCCTTGAAGCCCTGCCCGATCTGGCGCGCAAACATGGCCTGAAGCTGATGATCGGCGCCTGGGTCAACAGCAACCCAGTGGACACCGAGAAAGAAGTGGACCTGCTGATCGCGTCGGCCAACGCCAACGCGGATGTGGTGACCTCGGTCATCGTCGGCAACGAAGCCCTGCTGCGCAAGGAAGTGACTGGTCCGCAACTGGCGAAACTGATTAATAAAGTCAAAAGCCAGGTCAAACAGCCCGTCACCTATGCCGACGTCTGGGAGTTCTGGCTCAAGCACCCGGAAATCGCGCCGGCGGTGGACTTCCTGACGATTCACCTGCTGCCGTATTGGGAAGATGAACCTTCGAATATTGATGCCGCCCTCCAGCATGTCGCTGAAGTGCGCCAGGTGTTCGGCAACAAGTTTGCGCCCAAGGACGTGGTAATCGGCGAGACCGGTTGGCCGAGCGAAGGCCGTCAGCGCGAGACCGCCCTGCCGAGCCGGGTCAACGAGGCGAAGTTCATTCGCGGCTTCGTCGCCATGGCCGAACAACAAGGCTGGCACTACAACCTGATCGAAGCGTTTGACCAGCCGTGGAAACGCGCCAGTGAAGGCGCGGTGGGCGGTTACTGGGGCCTGTTCGATGCGGATCGCCAGGACAAGGGCGTCTTGGCAGGTCCGGTGTCGAATGTGCCGTACTGGTCGCAGTGGCTGGTTGTGGGCGGTTTTATCTTTCTGGGCACGCTGATCCTTGGCGGGCGTGTCCGCAGCACGCGTGCAGCCCTGGTTCTACCGCTGCTCGGCGCGCTGGCGGCGTGCTCGATTGGCGCCTGGGGCGATCTGGCAAGCGTCACTACCCGGTTCACCAGTGAATGGGTGTGGGTCGGATTGCTGACGGCGTTGAATGTGCTGGTGCTGGCCCATGCCGCGCTGACCTTGAGTGCCCGTACCGGCTGGCGTGAGCGTGCGTTTAACGTGCTTGAACGCCGTGCCGGCTGGCTGGTTGCGTTCGCAGGCTTTGCGGCAGCGGTGACGATGCTGGAGCTGGTGTTCGACCCGCGCTATCGCAGCTTCCCGAGCATGGCGTTCATCGTGCCGGCGCTGGTCTACCTGTGCCGCCCGGTGAACGTGCCACGCCGGGAGATTGCGTTGCTGACGTTCATTGTGGGCGCGGGTATTGCGCCGCAGTTGTTTCAGGAAGGGTTGCAGAACCAGCAGGCTTGGGGCTGGGCGCTGGTCAGTGTGTTGATGGTGGCGGCGTTGTGGCGGTGTTTGCGGGTTCGGCAGAAATGATGACGGACGCATCTGCTTAGAATTAAGTGCGCTTACTGTTTATTTGCGCACTTTAGCCGCCCTCTCTACTACACGGGAAAATTCGTGTTTCAACTGAAGGTTGGACTCCCATACCCTTTGCTCTAAAAGCTCTAATTGCGCGCGATCTTGGGCGAAGTGTTCAAGCCTATTCTGTGTTAATGGCCATGTTTCTCGGGCCAATTGCAACCTTTCCAACGATGCGGCGTCCTGTTGAGTAAGAGGGCGTACAGCCTCCAACGCTTCAACCTGCTGTTTGTTTTGCGCTACTCGGGCAGCAAAATCATCTGCATGCTTACTGACCTCATCAACATTTACTTGCCTTCCGATGTTTTTAGAATATGACTTTGCTGGTGAATTTTTAAAATCATTGAGATCAGCTACAGCTAATTTATGTGTGGCGTATTTGTTGAAGATTGTGGTCTCTACCTCAATCAGAGGCTTTCCAGCAGGGCGCTTTAAACTTGGGAAAAAATTTCTAGAATCGGAAATCAATATTTGAGTGCCTTTTGCAATATCTTTGAAGCCTCCAAGAATCGCTCCGAATACAGCCCCAGTAGGATCCACCCGATTCACCGGATCCCCCGCGCAATACGCATAAGCATTCACCCCACCCTTCCCAAACGGACTCAAACTGTCCGGGCTGTTAAACCGCATCAACACCGGGTTAAACGCGCGATACCCATTCCCCAGCAAATAATGCCCGGTCACCGGATCCCGTCGCTCACCATTGAAACCCAGAAGACTGCTCAAGCCGCTTTCAGGTGATCGATGACCATAGGGCGCATAAACAGGCCGTTGATGCTCACCAACAGCAACCGCATGCAACACCGAACGTTGCAAATCAGTGGCGAGCAAAGCGCTGTCAACCCGCCCCGCCTCACGCTGCTGCTGTTGAGCCATGAGCTGCGATTCGTGCTCGAACACCGAGTACCGCACCGGCCCCTGGATCTCAGTGGCCAGACGGTTTTTCCGATAAAAGCGCTGAACAGCATCCTGATTCAAGGGTGCGCAATTCACAACCCGGTCCAGCGGGTCGTATTGATAGCGGCAGAGCAACGTTTCTCGCCGAGCAGTCATGGCGTTGCTCCGATTCATATCCTTGGGATGGATAGCTAGATTCGGAGTTATCAGAAGGGCTGTCTACTATCAGAACTGTTAGGTAGAAGCTGCAACCTGTCTATGTTAGATGGGGCATTTGCCAACCTTACCGGCCTCATCGCGAGCAGGCTCACTCCTACATTTGAACGCGATCGCCTGTTGGACACGTTCAACATGTAGGAGCGGGCCTGCTCGCGATGACTGACTATCAAACAGTACGAGGCGCCCTGACCAACCGCAAAGCAGCAATCACCACCGCAAAAACAGCCAACGTCGTGTTGTACAACGCCAACGCCGGGAACCCCAACACCAGCGCCAGCACCGCCAACCACCACCCTGCCCGCCCCGGCAGCAAAAATCCGATCACAGCCGTCGCGACCGCTGACCAGCCCAACACGTTGAAATGAATCATCAAGCCCAGGTTCGAACGAGCCTGACACTCCCAGCGACTCGCCTCATCCACGCAAATCCCGACCCATTGCGCATCCTCCATGAAGCCATAACGCGCGCCATAACTGGCGGCCAGCCACAATGGCAGCAAAACAAGCAGCAAAATCACGGGCAGACGGCGAGACATGGAGCACTCCAATAGACGAAAACGGCGGCCAGCTTAATCCCCTCGCGATTTTAAGCAAACGCGCGTAACAGATAACTAGTCATGAAACAGCCGCAAAGTGTATCGTCCAGCTACTATTACCCGGAATTAAGCCAGTTTGGTGCCGATGCGTGGCACTTTGGCGCCGAACCTGTGGTCATAGCCTGCGAACTTCATCCGGCACCTTCCTCTAAGGGATCTAGTCATGCTCCGTTCCTTGCGCTTCGCCGCCCTGTTTGGCGGCCTTATTTTGAGTGCGTCCGCACTGGCGGTCGACATCGACGCCGCCAGTTATGGCTACCCCTTGACCAACCCGTTCGAGGCGACCATTGCCACGACCCCACCGGACTTGCGTCCGGAGCTGCCGCTGGACGACGACATCAATCAGGAGGATCGCAGCATTACCCTGCGACCGGAGCGCGCCTTCGAACTGCCGGATAACTTCTGGGCGGTAAAAAAACTGACCTACCGTATCGCGACCCAGGATAAAGCGGCGCCGCTGATCTTCCTGATCGCCGGCACCGGTGCGCGCTATGACAGCAGCCTTAACGAGTACCTGAAGAAGCTCTACTACAAAGCGGGTTACCACGTCGTGCAGTTGTCATCGCCGACCAGCTTCGACTTCATCAGCGCCGCCTCACGCTTCGCGACCCCGGGCATCACCAAAGAAGATGCCGAAGACATGTACCGGGTGATGCAGGCGGTTCGAGCACAAAACCCGAAAGTGCCGGTTACCGAGTATTACCTGACGGGCTACAGCCTCGGCGCACTGGATGCCGCGTTCGTCGCGCACCTGGACGAAACCCGTCGCAGCTTCAACTTCAAGAAAGTCCTGCTGCTCAACCCGCCGGTCAACCTCTACACCTCCATCACCAATCTGGACAAACTCGTTCAGACCGAGGTGAAGGGCATCAATAACAGCACGACGTTCTATGAACTGGTGTTGAACAAACTGACCCGCTACTTTCAGCAAAAAGGCTACATCGACCTCAACGATGCGCTGCTCTACGACTTCCAGCAGTCCAAACAGCACCTGACCAACGAACAGATGGCCATGCTCATTGGCACTTCGTTCCGTTTCTCGGCGGCCGACATTGCCTTTACCTCGGACCTGATCAACCGCCGCGGCCTGATCACCCCGCCGAAATACCCGATCACCGAAGGCACCAGCCTCACGCCATTCCTCAAGCGTGCGCTGCAGTGCGACTTCGATTGCTACATCACCGAACAGGTCATCCCGATGTGGCGCGCTCGCACTGACGGCGGCAGCCTGCTGCAACTGATCGACCAGGTCAGCTTGTATGCGCTCAAGGATTACCTGCGTGACAGCCCGAAAATCTCCGTCATGCACAACGCCGACGACGTCATCCTCGGCCCGGGCGACCTCGGTTTCCTGCGCAAGACCTTCGGCGACCGCCTGACCGTTTATCCATTGGGCGGCCATTGCGGCAACCTTAATTACCGCGTCAACAGCGACGCCATGCTGGAGTTCTTCCGTGGCTAAATATCTCCTGCTTATCGCAGCGTTACTCTGTGCAGGCGTCGCCAATGCCGACAACAGCAAAGCCAACGCCCCTGTCGTCGTCGACAGTGACGGCTTCAAAGAGCCGCTGAGTAAACTCACCTTCAACCCGGGGCTGGATCAGCGCGAGTTCGAGCGCTCGACGCTCAACGCGCTGAACGTCTACGACCCGCTGGAAGAGTGGAACCGTCGCGTTTACCACTTCAACTACCGTTTCGACCAATGGGTGTTCCTGCCCGTCGTCGATGGCTATCGCTACATCACCCCGAGCTTCCTGCGCACCGGCGTCAGCAACTTCTTCAACAACATCGGCGATGTGCCGAACCTGTTGAACAGCCTGCTGCAGTTCAAAGGCAAGCGCTCGATGGAAACCACTGCACGCCTGCTGCTCAACACCACCATCGGCATCGCCGGCCTGTGGGACCCTGCCACCGCCATGGGCCTGCCGCGCCAGAGTGAAGACTTCGGCCAGACGCTGGGCTTCTACGGCGTGCCGGGCGGCGCGTACTTCGTTCTGCCGATCCTCGGTCCTTCCAACATCCGTGACACCGGTGGCCTGGCCGTGGACTTCACTGCCGAGTCGGCGATCAACTTCCTGAACGTCTCGGAAGTCAGCTCGAACCATCCTGAAGTCTGGATGCTGCGCGGCGTTGACCGTCGTTACCAGACCAGCTTCCGCTATGGTCAGCTGAACTCGCCATTCGAGTACGAGAAAGTGCGCTACGTGTACACCGAGTCGCGCAAGTTGCAGATCGCCGAGTAAGTTCGGCGGCGACAAAAAAGGCCATTCGATGCAAATCGAATGGCCTTTTTCATGCAGTTAACAACACCACATACTCCCTGTAGGAGTGAGCCTGCTCGCGATAGCGATATGACATTCAACGTTGATGTTGACTGACATACCGCCATCGCGAGCAGGCTCACTCCTACAATTGTTGAGTGCCAGGCTTCAGTTTTTCAGAGCCTTCCAGAGTTTGCTAACAGCCATCACCCCAGCCAACACCACCGCACCCGCCACAATCCCCGCCACGGCATTCAGCAACATCGGTACGATAAAACCAGCCCCGCCTGCACTTGCGCTGACGCTTTCGATCCAGTGATGAATCACCGGCACACCATGGGTCAGAATCCCGCCGCCCACCAAAAACATCGCCGCCGTACCAATCACCGACAGGCTTTTCATCATGTAAGGCGCGGCGCGCAGAATCCCGTTGCCGATGCTTTTGGCCATCTGACCGGGCTTCTGCGTCAACCACAGGCCGAGATCGTCAAGTTTGACGATGCCTGCCACCAGGCCATAAACACCCACCGTCATCACAATGGCAATGCCCGATAGCACGATGACCTGCTGGGTCAGCGAAGCGCCCGCCACGGTGCCCAGGGTAATGGCGATGATTTCCGCTGACAGAATGAAGTCGGTGCGAATGGCCCCCTTGATCTTGTCCTTTTCGAACGCCACAAGATCGGTCGCCGGATCGGCTACGGCTTCAACCAGCTGTGCATGCTCGGCCTGATCCTCGGCCTTGCTGTGCAGGAATTTGTGCGCGAGCTTCTCGAAACCTTCAAAACACAGGTACGCGCCACCGACCATCAACAACGGTGTGACCAGCCAGGGAATGAATGCACTGATGGCCAGCGCCGATGGCACCAGGATCAATTTGTTAAGAAACGACCCTTTGGCGACAGCCCAGACCACCGGAATTTCCCGCTCGGCTCGCACGCCGGACACTTGCTGGGCATTGAGCGCCAGGTCGTCACCGAGTACGCCAGCGGTCTTTTTGGCAGCCATTTTGGTCATCAACGCCACATCGTCGAGTACCGCGGCGATGTCGTCGATCAGCAACAGCAAACTGCTTCCTGCCATGAATGAGTTTTCCTTCGAAGAGTGAATGCTGCGCAGCATAGCCTGCCCACAGCGCGGCGGGGCATTCTTGAGCGCCGCGCGAAGCCGGTGCTACCATGCGCAACCGCCAGCACAGGCAAGGAACCACCGGGTTTATGAGCACTATCCGCGAGCGCAACAAAGAACTGATCCTGCGTGCCGCCAGTGAAGAATTTGCCGACAAGGGCTTCGCTGCGACCAAAACCAGTGACATCGCCGCCAAGGCGGGATTGCCCAAGCCCAACGTCTACTACTACTTCAAATCCAAGGAAAACCTCTACCGCGAGGTCCTGGAAAGCATCATCGAGCCGATTCTGCAGGCCTCGACGCCATTCAACGCCGACGGTGTGCCCAGTGAAGTACTGAGCGGCTATATTCGCTCGAAAATCCGCATCTCCCGCGACCTGCCTTTTGCCTCCAAGGTGTTCGCCAGCGAAATCATGCACGGCGCCCCACACTTGAGCGCTGACCTGGTTGAACAGCTCAACAGCCAGGCCAAGCACAACATCGACTGCATCCAGACCTGGATCGACCGCGGGCAGATCGCAACCATCGACCCCAATCACCTGATGTTCAGCATCTGGGCAGCAACCCAGACATACGCCGACTTCGACTGGCAGATCACTGCCATTACCGGTAAGGCCAAGCTGGATGAAGACGATTACGAAGCGGCAGCGCAGACGATTATCCGGTTGGTGCTGAAGGGGTGTGAGCCGGATCATTAAGATTGCGGTGACCCTATCGCTAGCAGGCTAGCTCCCACAGGGGATTTGTGAGCGCCACAGATCCAGTGTGGGAGCTAGCCTGCTAGCGATGAAGACAACTCGGTTTCAGCTCAAACCCAGATAGCATCCCACAACGGATAATCGCCAAGCTTTTTCACCAGTCCAGCCCGCAACGGATTGGCGACTACATATCGAGCCATTTTTACCAAATCTTCCTCTCGCCGAAGAGCCCGGTCGTGAAAGCCTTTTTGCCAGAGAGCGATCTTGCGGCCAGTGATCCGATTCACTGCTTGGGTGCTCAGTGATTTAGTCTTTTGCATCAGGTCGCCCAACGACCCCTGCTGTAACTCAACCAGCCAATGAAAGTGATCGGGCATAACGACCCAGGCTAATGAGTTAACGCAGCCTTGGTCTTGTGCCGCGCGAAACTGTGCGACGACCAATCTGCCCAAGATGAAATCCTTGAAGACAGGTTTTCTGGCGAGTGTGTTGGTTGTCAAAAGATAGATGCGGTTTGGCTCGGCAAATCGGCCAATGCGTAAGCGGTTTGAAGCAGGTAAATCCAGCATTCCGTTGCCCCTTGCATGATTAATTCAAGAGGAAGGCTAGACCTTACATAACCCAAGGGTGGGGCAGACAGTTAGCTTGATGTGTCTGATAGTCTGCCATCGCCAGCAGGCTGGCTCCCACAATTGATCTCTGACACTCAGATATTTTCCTGTAGGAGCCAGCCTGCTCGCGATAGCGGTTAATCAATCACCACAAAATCAAGCACTCACCCCCGCATCCGCCCGCAACCCCAACGCCTCAATCGCATTGATCGCGCACTGTTCATCAACATCCGACAAATCCCCGCTGATCCCCACCGCCCCCAGCACATTCCCGTCCTGATCCCGCACGAGCACACCACCCGGTGCCGGCACGACGCTGCCCTGCCCCAGGCTATTCAATGCCGCGATGAAGGCTGGTCGTTGCTGGGCGTCCAGTGCCAGCAGGCGCGAGCCTTTGCCCAGTGCGATGGCGCCCCAGGCTTTGCCGATGGCGATTTGCGGGCGTAGCAGGCTGGCGCCATCTTCGCGCTGCAGGGAGATCAGGTGGCCGCCAGCGTCCAGCACGGCGATGGTTAAAGGCGCTGCGTTGATTGCACGCGCAGCGGAGATGGCCTGACTGGTCAGGTTGACTGCAACTTTCAAGGTTAAAGCGCTCATGGTGCCGTCCTCATTTTGTTATAGGGAAAGCCAGTGGACTGTGCCGAAGTGCCGCAGTCCGATGCAACAAATAGAACACAATGAGTAATTTTTTTGTATACAATAATTATCGAAAAGCGCGACATGCGACGAAAAGCCACAGTAGAACCGGCTTCCGACGAATGAAACACTCGCTTGAGAAAATGGATTGACCTGCGCCGTCCGCCGTGAATACACTCTGCGCAAAGCCACTTGTATACAATTACAAAACGTAAGAGGCACAAAACCATGAGCAAAATGAGAGCAATCGAAGCCGCCGTTCTGGTGATGCGCCGTGAAGGGGTTGATACCGCTTTTGGCATCCCCGGCGCCGCGATCAACCCGCTGTACTCCGCCCTGCAGAAGGTCGGTGGCATCGATCACGTCCTCGCTCGCCACGTTGAAGGCGCCTCGCACATGGCTGAGGGCTACACCCGCACCAAGGCTGGCAACATCGGCGTGTGCATCGGCACTTCCGGCCCTGCCGGTACGGACATGGTCACCGGGCTCTACAGCGCCTCGGCCGACTCGATCCCGATCCTGTGCATCACCGGGCAAGCACCCCGCGCCCGTATGCATAAGGAAGACTTCCAGGCCGTCGACATCACCGCAATCGTCAAACCTGTCACCAAATGGTCGACCACCGTCATGGAGCCGGGCCAAGTGCCCTACGCGTTCCAGAAAGCCTTCTACGAAATGCGCTCCGGCCGTCCAGGCCCCGTGCTGATCGACCTGCCGTTCGACGTGCAGATGGCTGAAATCGAATTCGACATCGACGCCTACGAGCCACTGCCGCTGGCCAAGCCGACCGCGAACCGCGTGCAAATCGAGAAGGCCCTGGCCATGCTCGATCAAGCTGAGCGTCCATTGCTGGTTGCCGGTGGTGGCATCATCAATGCCGATGCGGCCGACCTGTTGGTCGAGTTCGCTGAACTGACCGGTATCCCGGTTATCCCGACCCTGATGGGCTGGGGCACCATCCCGGACGATCACCCGTTGATGGTGGGTATGGTCGGTCTGCAGACCTCGCACCGCTACGGCAACGCGACGATGCTCAAGTCCGATCTGGTGCTGGGCGTCGGCAACCGTTGGGCCAACCGCCACACCGGTTCGATTGACGTTTACACCGAAGGCCGCAAATTCATTCACGTCGACATCGAACCGACCCAGATCGGCCGCGTGTTCACCCCGGACCTGGGCATCGTTTCCGACGCCGCTGCCGCGCTGACCGTGTTCATCGAAGTCGCTCGCGAGTGGCAAGCCGCCGGCAAACTGAAAAACCGCAGCGCCTGGCTGCAAGATTGCCAACAGCGTAAAGCCAGCCTGCACCGCAAGACTCACTTCGATAACGTGCCGGTCAAGCCGCAACGCGTTTACGAAGAGATGAACCAGGTGTTCGGCAAAGACACCTGCTACGTCAGCACCATTGGTCTGTCGCAGATTGCCGGCGCTCAGTTCCTGCACGTCTACAAGCCTCGCCACTGGATCAACTGCGGCCAGGCGGGCCCATTGGGCTGGACCATTCCGGCTGCGCTGGGCGTGGTCAAGGCAGATCCGACCCGCAAGGTCGTGGCGCTGTCGGGCGACTATGATTTCCAGTTCATGATCGAAGAATTGGCCGTGGGCGCGCAGTTCAAGCTGCCGTACATTCACGTTGTGGTAAACAACTCGTACCTGGGGCTGATTCGTCAGGCGCAGCGCGGTTTCGATATGGACTACTGCGTGCAGTTGTCCTTCGATAACCTGAACGCTCCGGAACTCAACGGTTACGGTGTCGACCACGTCGCAGTGGCCGAAGGTCTGGGCTGCAAGGCACTGCGCGTGTTCGAACCGGATCAGATCCAGCCTGCCCTGCGCAAGGCTCAGGAACTGATCGAAGAGTTCAAGGTGCCCGTCATCGTCGAGATCATTCTGGAGCGCGTGACCAACATTTCCATGGGTACCGAGATCAACGCCGTCAACGAATTCGAAGACCTGGCGTTGGTCGGCAACGACGCACCGACTGCGATTTCGTTGTTGGATTAAGAACGACCTTGTACCTGTAGCAGCTGCCGAGGCACGAGGCTGCGTTGCGTGTCCGCAGGACCGCCGCCGGGGGCCGCTTCGCAGCCCAACGCAGCCTCGTACCTCGACAGCTGCTACAGGGAACTGAATTTACAGGAGACCACCATGCCGCGTTTCGCAGCCAACCTGTCCATGCTGTTCACCGAACAGGATTTCCTTGCCCGTTTCGAAGCTGCCGCCAAGGCTGGTTTCAGTGGTGTCGAGTACCTGTTTCCTTACGATTTCAGCTCGGCTGAAATCAAAGCCACGCTCGACGCCAATGGCCTGACCCAAGTGCTGTTCAACTTGCCGGCCGGTGACTGGGCCAAGGGCGAACGCGGCATCGCGTGCCTGCCGGATCGGGTGGAAGAATTCCGCGCCGGTGTCGACCTGGCCATCGCTTACGCGCAAGTGCTGGGCAACACCCAGATCAACTGCCTGGCCGGTATTCGTCCACAAGGTGTCGACGACGCCACGGTCGAAAAAACCTTCGTCACCAACCTCAAGTACGCAGCCGACAAGCTGCAGGCGGCGGGCATCAAACTGGTGATGGAAGCGATCAACACCCGCGACATCCCGGGGTTCTACCTGAACAACACGGCGCAAGCTCTGTCCATTCGCGAACAGGTCGGCAGTGCCAACCTCTTCCTGCAATACGACATCTATCACATGCAAATCATGGAGGGCGACCTGGCCCGCACCATGGCTGCGCACCTGGGCGAGATCAACCATATCCAGTTGGCCGACAACCCGGGACGCAACGAACCTGGCACCGGTGAAATCAATTACCGCTTCCTGTTCGAACACCTGGACCGCATCGGTTATCAGGGATGGGTCGGCTGTGAATACAAACCGCTGACCACCACTGAAGCCGGCCTGGGCTGGCTCAAAACCCATAACGCAATTTGATCTGACGCAGAACCCTTGTGGGAGCGAGCCCATGTGGCGAGGGGATTTATCCCCGTTCGGCTGCGAAGCAGTCGTAAAACCGGCACATGCGCTCTACCTGACTCACAGCGAAAACAAATTTGGGGCCGCTTCGCTGCCCAACGGGGATAAATCCCCTCGCCACAAAGCTCACCGACTCAGGGTCGGGAGCAAGACAATAAGAGGAATTTCTCATGGCTAAAATCGGATTTATCGGCACTGGCATCATGGGCCACCCAATGGCGTTGAACCTGCAGAAAGCCGGTCACAGCCTGTTCCTGTCGCAACACCACGACGCTGCGCCCGCCGACCTGATCGCCGCTGGCGCCGTCGCCCTGGCGAACCCGAAAGAAGTCGCTCAGGAAGCTGAATTCATCATCGTCATGGTGCCGGACACCCCGCAGGTCGACGACGTGCTGTTCCGCGCTGACGGCATCGCCGCCGGTGTTGGCAAAGGCAAAGTCGTGATCGACATGAGCTCGATCTCCCCAACCGCCACCAAAGCCTTCGCTGCAAAAATCAACGAAAAAGGCGCCCAGTACCTCGACGCGCCAGTGTCAGGCGGTGAAGTCGGCGCCAAAGCCGCGACCCTGAGCATCATGGTCGGTGGCGATGCCGATGCCTTTGAACGCGTACTGCCGCTGTTCCAGGCCATGGGCAAGAACATCACACTGGTGGGCGGCAATGGCGACGGTCAGACCGCGAAAGTGGCTAACCAGATCATCGTTGCGCTGAACATCCAGGCTGTCGCCGAAGCCCTGTTGTTCGCCTCGAAAAACGGTGCCGATCCAGCCAAGGTGCGTGAAGCGCTGATGGGCGGTTTCGCCTCGTCGAAAATCCTTGAAGTGCACGGCGAGCGCATGATCAAAGGCACCTTTGATCCGGGCTTCCGCATCAGCCTGCACCAGAAGGACTTGAACCTGGCCCTGGCCGGTGCTCGCGAGTTGGGCATCAACCTGCCGAACACCGCTAACACCCAGCAAGTGTTCAGCACCTGCGCGGCCATCGGTGGCAGCAACTGGGATCACTCGGCGCTGATCAAAGGTCTGGAACACATGGCGAATTTCTCGATCCGCGATAAATAACAACAATCTGAAGCTGGCTCGGTCCCTGTGGGAGCTGGCTTGCCTGCGATAGTATCGACTCGGTCTGCCCGAAATACCGCGTCGCCTGAATCGCAGGCAAGCCAGCTTCCACAGGACCGCGTCGCAACACCTGATTTCGCTTTGTCCCAATAACAAGAATTCCGGGAGCTCGCCATGTCGATCGATCCGCAACAATTTCTTCGCGACCTGTTCGCCACCGCCATCGACGCGGCCCATCCTCAACAAGTCCTCGAAGCTCACTTGCCCACTGATCGCAGCGGTCGGGTGATCGTCATTGGCGCCGGCAAAGCTGCCGCCGCCATGGCCCAAGTCGTCGAGCGTTGCTGGAAGGGTGAAGTCTCCGGCCTGGTCGTTACCCGCTACGGCCACGGCGCCCCGTGCGAAAAAATCGAAGTGGTCGAAGCTGCCCACCCGGTGCCCGATGCTGCCGGTCTGGCCGTCGCCAAGCGCGTGCTGGAACTGGTCAGCAACCTGACCGAAGACGACCGCGTGATCTTCCTGCTGTCAGGCGGTGGTTCTGCATTGCTGGCACTGCCGGCGGCCGGGATTACCCTTTCCGACAAACAGTCGATCAACAAAGCCCTGCTCAAATCCGGCGCCACCATCGGCGAGATGAACTGCGTACGCAAACACCTCTCGGCGATCAAAGGCGGCCGTCTCGGCAAGGCCTGCTGGCCTGCCACTGTTTATACCTATGCGATTTCCGATGTGCCGGGCGACCTCGCCACGGTCATCGCCTCCGGCCCGACTGTGGCCGACCCAAGCACCTCCGCCGAAGCGCTGGCAATCCTCAAGCGCTATGGCATCGATGTCCCGGCGACCGTACGCGATTGGCTACAGAGCCCGGAATCGGAAACCGTCAAACCGGGCGATCCAAGCCTGGCACGCAGTCATTTCCAGCTGATCGCCCGGCCCCAGCAGTCGCTTGAAGCGGCCGCGGTGAAAGCACGTCAGGCCGGTTTCAGCCCATTGATCCTCGGCGACCTGGAAGGCGAGTCCCGGGAAGTGGCCAAGGTTCACGCCGGCATCGCGCGCCAAGTGGTGCTGCATGGGCAACCACTGCCGGCACCGTGCGTGATCCTTTCCGGTGGCGAAACCACCGTGACCGTGCGCGGCAATGGCCGTGGCGGACGCAACGCCGAGTTCCTGCTGAGCCTGACCGACAGCCTCAAAGGCTTGCCCGGCGTTTACGCCCTGGCCGGTGATACCGACGGCATCGACGGTTCCGAAGACAATGCCGGCGCCATCATGACCCCGGACAGCTATGCCCGCGCCGCCGCGTTGGGTCTGAGCGCCAGCGATGAGCTGGATAACAACAATGGCTACGGCTACTTCGATGCACTCGACGCCCTGATCGTTACCGAGCCGACGCGCACCAACGTCAATGACTTCCGCGCCATCCTGATTCTCGAGAGCCCTAAAAATGACGCCTGACAAAAAGGTCAAAATTCTCGCCACCCTCGGCCCGGCCACCGATGGCATCGACGACATCCGTGAGCTGGTCGAGGCCGGGGTCAACATTTTCCGTTTGAATTTCAGCCACGGCGATCACGCGGATCATGCGCAGCGTTATCAGTGGATTCGTGAAGTCGAACGCCAACTGAACTACCCGCTGGGCATTCTGATGGACCTGCAAGGCCCGAAACTGCGGGTCGGTAAGTTCGCCGAGGGCAAAGTGCAACTGGTGCGTGGCCAGGCATTGCGCCTGGACCTGGACCCGACACCGGGTGATCAGCGCCGCGTTAACCTGCCCCACCCGGAAATCATCGCGGCGCTGGAGCCGGGCATGGACCTGCTGCTCGATGACGGCAAGCTGCGTCTGCGAGTGGTCACCAAATACGCCGACGCCATCGATACCACCGTGCTGAACGGCGGTGAGCTGTCGGACCGCAAAGGCGTGAATGTGCCGCAGGCGGTGCTGGAACTGAGCCCGCTGACCGCCAAGGATCGTCGCGACTTGAGCTTCGGCCTGGAACTGGGCGTGGACTGGGTGGCGCTGTCGTTTGTGCAACGTCCGGAAGACATTCGCGAAGCCCGCACATTGATCGGCGACAAAGCGTTTCTGATGGCCAAGATCGAGAAGCCATCGGCGGTCACTCAATTGCGCGAAATCGCTGAGCTGAGCGACGCGATCATGGTGGCGCGTGGCGATCTGGGCGTTGAAGTACCCGCCGAAAGCGTGCCGCAGATTCAAAAGAACATCATCACCATCTGCCGCCAGCTCGGCAAACCGGTGGTGGTGGCGACACAGATGCTCGAATCCATGCGCTTCTCCCCTGCCCCGACCCGCGCCGAGGTGACCGATGTTGCCAACGCCGTGGCCGAAGGGGCCGACGCGGTGATGCTGTCGGCGGAAACCGCGTCCGGCGAGTACCCGCTGGAAGCCGTGCAGATGATGAGCAAGATCATCCGCCAGGTGGAAAACGGCCCGGACTACCAGGCTCAATTGGACGTGAGTCGGCCAAAAGCCGAGGCCACTGTTTCCGATGCGATCAGCTGTGCGATTCGTCGTATCAGCAACGTGTTGCCGGTGGCGGTGCTGGTGAATTACAGCGAGTCGGGGACGTCCAGTCTGCGTGCGGCGCGCGAGCGTCCGACGGTGCCGATTCTCAACCTCACACCGAACCTGCAGGCCGCGCGCCGCTTGACCGTGGCGTGGGGCGTGCACTCGGTGGTCAATGACCGGCTGCGCCAGGTAGATGAAGTGTGCTCGACGGCACTTGAGATCGCGCAAGCGCAGGGCATGGCTCAGCGTGGCGACACGTTGTTGATCACCGCGGGTGTGCCCTTTGGGCAGCCTGGGTCGACTAACTCGTTGCGTATCGAGACATTGATCTAGCGATTACCCCTGTGGCGAGGGAGCTTGCTCCCGCTCGGCTGCGAAGCAGTCGTCGTTTTGGCATGACGATTTCAACAGAAAGACCGCGTTGCCAGATTTGGGCTGCTACGCAGCCAGCGGGAGCAAGCTCCCTCGCCACAGAGTTCATGCAAGTCCTTTGATTTTCCTCTGCCCTAGATTCCATCATGCCCGCCAACCACTTCAACACCCACTGCCCCGACTGGGCGACTGCCCTGCTCAACGGATTCAGTCAGATCTTCCTCCAGCGCCATCCGCTGTGCGGTCTGCTGTGCCTGCTCGCCATTCTCTTTACCG
The DNA here is from genome assembly GCF_058145095.1 of Pseudomonas sp. MDV22-iso1. NCBI lineage: Bacteria > Pseudomonadati > Pseudomonadota > Gammaproteobacteria > Pseudomonadales > Pseudomonadaceae > Pseudomonas > Pseudomonas sp. MDV22-iso1. The sequence goes on along the minus strand of NZ_JBYVMF010000001.1, from coordinate 284,885 downwards.
CGCCCACCCTGCTCGGCGGCGCGCTGCTGGGTGGCGTCGCCGGATTGCTCACCGCGCAACGTCGCGGTTACGCCAAGGCCGATCGCCAGGCTGGGCTGTTCAGCTACAACGGTGTCCTGCTCGGTTTATTGCTGAGCCTGTATTTCCCCTGGTCAGCGCTGTTACCCCCGCTGATCATCGCCGCAGGCGGGCTGAGTGCGATGGTCACTCAACAGTGGCTCAAACGCGCGCGCTTCAGCCAATACCTGCCGGCCTACACGGCGCCCTTCGTGGGCCTGGGCTGGTTGCTGCTGTGCTTCGCCACGCCATCGACCACCGCGCACCTGATCGAAATCAACACGCAGAACATGCTCGCCGCACCGTTCAAAGGCCTCGGCCAGGTGATGTTCCTCGGTCATCCACTGGCCGGCGCGATGATTGCGACGGGTTTGCTGATCGCTGATCGCCGCGCGTTTTGCTGGGCGTTGCTGGCGTCTGTCGCGGGCATGGGCTGGAGCCTGCTGCACCACGACTTCTATACCGCCTTGATCGGCCTCGGTGGCTACAACGCCGTGCTCGCCGCCCTCGCCTTCAGCTCACAGCGCGAAAAGCCCTGGTTACCGCTGGCCGGTATCGCCACGGCGCTGTTGCTCACGCCGGTGTTTGCCACCCTTGGTCTGCCGACGCTGACCGCGCCCTTCATCCTCGCTTGCTGGCTAATCCGCTCGGTTGTTCAAATGCGCCGCAAAACCTCTGTTGCCCATACGCCTTGCGCTCTGGAGGAGAATCAACCTAGGCTTCGCTGATCATTGGTTCAGGCGGTATCCATGGACAGCAGCAGAAACTGGCGTGAAGAGCTTTACGTCATGGTTTTCCAGAGCGACACCAAGGCAGGACGGCGCTTCGACGGCATTTTGCTGTTGATCATCCTCGCCAGCATTGTGATTGTGATGCTCGACAGCATCGACTCGATCCACCAGAACTACGCCAACGTGCTGGCGTATATCGAGTGGGGCTTCACAATCATTTTCGCCATCGAGTATGGCTTGCGGTTGTATTGCTCCCCCAAGCCGTTGCGCTATGCCTTCAGCTTTTACGGGTTGGTGGATTTGCTGGCAATCGTGCCCGGCATCCTCGCGCTGTACTACGCCGACGCGCAGTACCTGCTGATCATCCGGATCATTCGGATGCTGCGGATTTTCCGCGTGCTCAAGCTCAGCCCCTACCTCAAGCAAGCCAACTACCTGATGTCGGCGCTGCGCGGCAGCAAGCAGAAGATCGTGGTGTTCCTGGTCAGCGTGTGCACGCTGGTGACCGTGTTCGGCACACTGATGTACGTGATCGAAGGCCCGGAGCATGGCTTTACCAGCATTCCAAAAGGCATCTACTGGGCCATCGTGACGCTGACCACCGTGGGCTTTGGCGACATCGTGCCGAAGACGCCCTTGGGCCAGGTGATTTCGTCGCTGGTGATGATCACCGGCTACTCGATCATTGCCGTACCGACAGGGATTTTCACCGCTGAATTGGCCAACGCCATGCGCGGGGAACAGCTGCAACACGACTGCCCGGTGTGCAAGAAAAACAGCCACGAAGCGGGCGCCGCGTTTTGCTCGCGGTGCGGCAATCAACTGTTCAAGAAAATGGAATAAGCAAAGAGCTTTTTAATCTTTAAAGGACTATGCGGCTCCCGTTATAGTCGCTGGCAAATTGCCTCACTTTTAATAAAAAACAACTTTTCGAACAAGGAATGCGCAGTGAAAAAAATCTTTGGCGCCTCGCTTCTGGCTGCTGGCCTGGCTTTGACCAGCATGGCTCAGGCCGCTCCGACCCTGCTTAACGTTTCCTACGACGTGATGCGCGATTTCTACAAGGACTACAACACTGCCTTCCAGAAACACTGGCAGGCCGAGCACAACGAAAACATCACCCTGCAGATGTCCTTCGGCGGCTCCAGCAAACAGGCGCGCTCGGTCATCGACGGCCTGCCGGCTGACGTCATCACCATGAACATGGCCACCGACATCAATGCCCTCGCCGACAACGGCAAACTGGTCCCGGACAACTGGGTTACCCGCCTGCCGAACAACAGCGCACCGTTCACCTCGGCCACCGTGTTCATCGTCCGCAAGGGCAACCCGAAAGCCCTGAAAGACTGGCCGGACCTGCTCAAGGATGGCGTGCAAGTCATCGTGCCAAACCCGAAAACCTCGGGTAACGGGCGCTACACCTACCTTTCGGCCTGGGGCTATGTGCTGAAAAACGGCGGTGACGAGAGCAAAGCCAAAGACTTCGTCGGCAAGCTCTTCAAGCAAGCGCCTGTACTGGACACCGGCGGCCGTGCAGCCACGACCACTTTCATGACCAACCAGATCGGCGACGTGCTGGTGACCTTCGAAAACGAAGCGGAAATGATTGCCCGCGAGTTTGGTCGCGAACAGTTTGAAGTCATCTACCCAAGCGTCTCCGCCGAAGCCGAGCCGCCCGTGTCGGTGGTCGACAAAGTCGTCGACAAGAAAGGCACCCGCGCCGCCGCCGAGGAATACCTGAAATACCTGTGGTCCCCGCAAGGCCAGGAAATTGCCGCAGCCAACTACCTGCGCCCGCGTGACCCGGCCGTGCTGGCCAAGTACACCGATCGTTTCCCGAAAGTGGACTTCCTGTCGGTCGAGAAGACCTTCGGCGACTGGCGCACCGTGCAGAAAACTCACTTCAATGATGGTGGGGTGTTTGATCAGATCTACAGCGGTCAGTGATCGCTGAGCGGTAACGAAAAGGCGACCTGAGAAGGTCGCCTTTTTTTGTGGGCTCTAAAAGTGTACGGCCCCCCTGTGGGAGCAAAGCGAGGTACCTGCGAAGAACGCCGGCTCTATCAAGGAATGACCGCCTCAACCTCAATCTCGATCAGCCACTGCGGCAATGACAGCCCACTGACGATGATCCACGAAGACGCGGGTGGATTGTCCGGGAACCGTTCCAGCAATACGCGGGTGATCTGATCCTGTTCATCTCGCACAGATTCGGCGATGTAGATCCGCATCATGACCACGTGGGACAGGTCTCCACCGGTCCCGGCCAGGATGCTTTGGATATTCTCGAAGGCTTTCACCGTTTGCCCGTAGAGGCCTGCCGCAACGGTACGCTCCTGCTCATCAACGCCCACCTGACCCGACAACAGCACGCGACGCCCACTGCTCACCTCAACCGCCTGACTGAAGCCGTATTGGAGTGAGTTGAAGACGGTTGACGGGTTGATCGTTGTTAGCGGCATGGAAAACTCCCTGTTGGTTGAACGAACCGGGGAAGCTAAACCAGCGTCGTTTCAGGGTCCATGGGAAACACTACGGCTGCAATATCTGGACATGTTACAACCGAAAACAATGGCATTTTGTGGCGAGGGAGCTTGCTCCCTCGCCACAGATTTAGCCGTTACGCTTGAGGGTCGATGTTGTCCAGCGCGCGGTTCACTGCGAGTTCGGCCAGCATGACGATCTGCGCAATGCCCAGTAGTGCGTTGCGGTAGGGCCCGTGTAGAAACCCTGCCAGATCACTGGCCATGACATTCGCCGAGGCCAGGGATTCGCAGGCGTGGGCCAGCAAGGTTTCGGTGTCGATATCGGGCGCGATCGTGAACAGGGGGGTGGGTTTGCGGGGGGTGTCGGTGCTTTTTTGGCCGCCGGATTTCAGGTAATCCTGGAGGGTGTCATGGGGAGAGTCAGTGGGAATGCCGGAGTGGATTGAGGCGTCGGGGGTTGTGCTTTCGCCGTCTGATTCCGGGGGGTTGGGGGTTGGTTTGAACATGGTGATGCTCCTTGATTAGTGGAGCCGCCACGGTTCGCTGCGAAACGAAGGGAGGTGGCAGCTGTACGCAGGTTCGCAGACCGGGAATCAAGGAACCCGGCAGACCCGAAGATCTCCCACGCACAGCCGCCATAACGCAATGCAGTAGGCGAAGAAAAAGCGCCAACTGAACGGAACGGTGGCGCTGAGCGCCTTGATTGACCCGAGCTGCGAAACCCGATCACTGATGAGCAGTGAAGGAAAGCAAGCTACGGAAGGTGTCCAAGGCGCACAAGCCGGCGGATTCTGAAGTAGTTGTAGGCAACGACGCAAGGTGACGTAGCCTCCTGCCTACACGCAAATGATGCGATGTTTTTCAGACCGCCATCGCGAGCAGGCTCGCTCCTACAATAAATAGTCGCCAGACACGCAATTGTGCCTGCACCACAGACCCACTGTAGGAGTGAGCCTGCTCGCGATGTGGCCAGTACAGCCACTATCACTGTTGACTGTTAAAACGCCATCGCGAGCAGGCTCGCTTGTACGCAATTAAATCTTCTTTGCTCCTACAGAGGTTGAGCGCTATGGCCTACATCGGCGGTGTAACACCGTCCTTGCCGGCGGAAATCAATTGAGCCGTTAACGTGCCGTTAGCGCTTTGGGTGACGAAGGTTACGATCTTCCCCTCCACTTTCTGCTGACTCCAATCCCCCGGAAACCCTATTCACGACAAATCGAGAAGCAAGAAGATAAGCACGCTATCGAACAGGATGTAAGTGAATGTATCATCAAGCCTTGAAATCAATCCGCAACTGGGCAGCACTCATTCCGCAAGGGAATGATCACTATTAGTCCAACCACTCTTCCGCCGTTTCAGCCTGCCGCTTAGCCTGCATGCAGTCCCCTATTGTTCAGCGAGACACGTTATGAATCCAGCGACCTCAGTGCCCACCGGCACGGCGACAATGACCCGAGGCATGGTGCTGCTTTTCGCCTTTTGCTGCGGCGCGATTGTGGCCAACATCTACTACGCCCAGCCGATCATCGGCCTGATCGCACCGGACATCGGCCTGACCAGCACCATGGCCAGCCTGATTGTTTCGCTGACCCAGATTGGCTACGCGTTGGGCCTGTTCTTCCTCGTCCCGTTGGGCGATCTGCTGGAAAACCGCCGGCTGATGATCATCACCACGCTGGTGGCGATAGCCAGTTTGCTAGGCGCGGCGTTTACGGATCAGCCGAACGTGTTCCTGTTGATTTCATTGCTGGTGGGGTTCAGTTCGGTGTCGGTGCAGATCCTGATTCCACTGGCGGCGCACCTGGCACCGGAAGAAACCCGCGGACGTGTGGTCGGCGGGATCATGGGCGGTTTGTTGCTGGGGATTCTGCTGGCGCGACCAGTGTCCAGCGTGGTGGCTGACCACTTCGGCTGGCGGGCAATGTTTGTCATTGCGGCGGCGTTGATGGCGGCGATCAGCCTTGTGCTGGCCCTGACCATCCCCAAGCGTGAGCCTGATCACAGCGCCACTTATGGTCAGCTGCTGGGCTCGCTCTGGACACTGCTGCGGACACAACCGGTGCTGCGTCAGCGTGCTTTCTACCAGGGCTGCATGTTCGCGACCTTCAGCCTGTTCTGGACCGCCGTGCCGCTGGAACTGACGCGCAATCACGGCTTGTCGCAAACCCAGATTGCGATTTTTGCTCTGGTCGGGGCGATCGGCGCCATCGCGGCCCCCATAGCTGGACGGCTGGCAGACGCGGGTCATACCCGTATCGCCTCTCTGCTGGCGCTGGTGTTCGCCAGCCTGAGCTTTCTTCCGGCCTTCATCCACCCGGTCTACAGCGTCATCGGTCTGGCGGTGACGGGCGTAGTGCTCGACTTCTGTGTGCAGATGAACATGGTGCTTGGCCAACGTGCGGTCTACGCACTCGACGCCAAGAGCCGCAGTCGCCTGAATGCGCTGTACATGACCAGCATCTTCATCGGCGGCGCGTTCGGCTCTTCGGTAGCCAGTGCGGTGTACGAGCATGGCGGCTGGTTGTGGATCGTGATTGTCGGCAGCGCGTTTGCGCTGCTGGCGCTGGTGCGGTTCTTGAGTGTTTCGCAGAGGGAGTCGCTGGCAGCGGCCTAACCCTTAAAACGCATGGCGGGCGACGCGGAGTTCCAGTCAGAAGCCGCTTCCATTATTTAATGGGGTGCCCGTCAATGCAGTCCAACAAGCGTTCGACCGTGTGCTCCAGCGGCCCGGAATTGTCGATCACACACAACGCCGGATCGTGCTCTGCGAGCAGTTGTTCACTGAAACGCGCATTGCGTGCCAATCGTGCGTCAATCTCGTCGACCGATTCACGTCCCCGCGCCAGCAAGCGCTGGCGCAGCACGGTTTGGTCCACGGTTAGTAACAGCACCAGCAGGTTCGGATAACGCAGGCGCGTCGCCGGCAAATGACCGCGCGAGCCATTGACCAGCACGTCGTGCCCCGCTGCCAGCCAATCGTCGATGTCACGTGGAATGCCATACGCCAGGCCATTGGCGCGCCAGCTAAGGGCAAATCCGCCCTGCGCCTCGATCGCCAGGAATTCCTCCAGGCTGACGCCTAGTGCCGCCTCCCCCACGGCTTCCGCGGAGCGGGTGATGACGCGCCGCACAACGCGACAGCCGCGCTCGGCCAAAGGCGCTCGAGCGGCATCCAGCAGGCTGTCCTTGCCCGAACCTGAAGGTCCGATGAGATAGATCATCCTGCCCGCCATCAAAACACCCTCTTCGTTTATCGCCGCGCATGTTGAACGACGCTGGGGGTGTACCCGATCAATACGTAAACCCGAAACTTTTCCAGCATGAACAAGAAAGGAACCTCAGAGGTACGCATACTTTTGTGGCGAGGGGATTTATCGAAACGTCGCACCGCCCCGTTGGGCTGCGAAGCAGCCCCAAAAGCCGCAACCCAGGTGTATCAGGTACACCGCGCACTCTGATTTCACGACTGCTGCGCAGCCGAACGGGGACAAGTCCCCTCGCCACGAATGTATGCGCTGCGCTTTTATCTATGTATCACTGTCCGAATTGACGCCCCAAACCACCCGGCACGCCATGGATATCGGTATCTTCCCAAGGCCCGTTCGGGCTGATCGAGCGGCTCCAGCCGTTGTTCCACCGATAGTAAGTGCGCTGACGATAGAAGGTGTTGGTCTGATCATCCAGCACATAGACGCCTAGCTTGGCATCCCAGTGACTGTTGCCACCCGGTGGCGGCGCGAAGCTTGCGGACGTGCGCGGCAACGGTTTTGCAGGCTTGGCCGGAATGCTCGGCTTGCTCGGCGTTGGCGACGTCGAGGGCGTCGGGCGGGGCTGCGAGGGTGGGATCGGTGGCAGCGGCGTTTGCGTTGGCTCCGGCCGCTGGACCGCACATGCGCTTAACCCCATGACCATGGTGATGAGGGTGATACGAGCGATGGCGATCATAGGCGCTTCCTTTGTTGTCCCGGACTGTTATTTGTCCGGACTGTCGATGGTCAGTTTTTGCGGCGCAGTGCTGCTGCTGGCCAGAGGCTGGCTACGACCGACCCATTCACCGGCAGTTGGTTGGCCGGCGCGGGAAATGCGCGCAACCAGTTGGACTTCAGGGAAGTTCGACAGTTTCAACTGCGGCATCATTGCGTCGGCATCACCCAACTCGACAGTTACCGGCAAGTCGGCAACGGTCAGACGCTTGGCAGCCAAGGGTGCCGGCGGCCCCGACGTAGCGCGGGCGAAGATGAACACGCTGTCCCCCGGTTGAACCTTCGCCTTGAGCGCTGGCGCGAGGTCAACGGTGACTTTCAGCAGCGCTGGCGCTTTGGCCACAGGTGCCTGGGCGACCTTGCCGCCACTGGCTTCAAGTTTCTCGGTAGCCCGGGCGATCCCGCCTTCCAGTGCGCCGCGAGAATTGTCCTGTGCAGGCAACTGCGCAAGCAGGCGGTTCCAGTAATCGATGGCGTCCTGATATCGCTCGCTTTCGAAGGCAGCGATACCCAGCAGACCGAGGCTGGTGACTTCCTTGGGATCGGCTTTCAACGCTTCGTCAGTCAGGGCCTGAACCTTGTCTGACCACTTTTTACCGTCGGCGAAATACTGGGCCTGAGCCCATTGGCCAAGTAACTCGGGCTGCCGGCCGGCCAGGTTCACGGTGCGCTCGAACATCTTCGCAGCGTCGCCGGGACGGTCCTGGGCCATGTAGGTACGGCCCAGGAAGTACATGCCTTCTGCCGAATCCGGCTGAGCCGCGACGGCACGCTCCAGGCGAAGGGTCATTTCTTCCATCGATTTCGGCGCCTGCGCGAACTCGCGCGTCAGCTCGACTTTGTCGCTGGCACCAAAATGCAGGTACAAGCCAAGGCCCAGCACCGGCACCAGAATCGCCGCCAGCAATGGCAATGGTTTGCCCAGCCGCGATACGCGCGGTGCCGCAACGCCCTCGGTGTCGGCCAGCAATTCACGGGCCGCTTCGGCGCGACCGGTGTCCATCTGCGCGGCGTTGAGCACGCCTTCTTCCTGCTGAGTCTGCAACTCAGCCACGCGCTCTTGATACAACGCGACGTTCAGGGCCGTACGATCCTCTTCAAGCTGGGCACGACGGCCACGCAAAACAGGGATCAACAGAAAACTCAGGGCAACCAGAAGCAGCAGACCTGCAGCAAGCCAGAAATCAATCATTCTTGGTTTTATCCAACAGGTGGTCGAGGCGCTCGCGCTCCTCGGCAGATAGCGAGTCCGGGGCATCAGTGCGCTGGACGCGGCGACGACGGACAATCACGAAGATGATCACGAACCCGCCCAGCAACAAGCCGGCGGGACCGAACCAGAGCAGCGCGGTCTTGGCATTCAAGGCCGGTCTGTAGCGGACGAAATCACCATAGCGATCGACCATGAAGTCGATGATCTGCTGATTGTCCTTGCCCTCGCCGAGCATGCGGAAAATCTCTTTGCGCAGGTCGGCGGCGATCGGTGCGTTGGAATCGGCGATGTCCTGATTCTGGCACTTGGGGCAACGCAGTTCCTTGGTCAGCTCGCGAAAGCGCTCGCGGTCGCCTTCTTTGGCGAACTCGTAGGTGTCGATGGCGGCGTGGGCCACGCCCGCCATGCACAACCCGAGAACGGCAGCGGCAATCCAGCGCTTCATGGCTTGGCCTCATCGACCAGCGCCTGATACTTGGCTGCCAGTTTTTCGCGCCAGACCTGCTCATCGATCACACCGACGAACTTGTCGCGGATGATGCCCTTGGCGTCGATGAAGAAGGTTTCCGGCGCGCCGTACACACCGAGGTTCAGGCCCAACGTGCCTTCATCGTCACGGATGTCCAGCTGATACGGATTGTGGAACTCTGCCAGCCACTTCAAGGCGTCAGCATTGACGTCCTTGTAGTTGATGCCGTAGATCACCACGCCCTGCTGGGCGAGCTTGTTCAGCACCGGATGCTCGACCCGGCAGGAAATGCACCAGGTGCCCCACACGTTGACCAACGCCGGTTTGCCCAGAATATCCGCCTTGGTCAGGGTTTTATCGCCCTGCACTGCGGGCAGGGAAAACTCCGGGAACGGCTTGTTGATCATCGCCGACGGTAACTCGGCCGGGTCCAGGTACAGGCCTCGGTAAAGGAAAACAGCCACCACCAGAAAAATCGCCAGTGGCAACAGCATCAACCAACGTCTCATGCCGTAGCTCCTGTCATGCCCAGTGCTTCACGCACGCGGCTTTTCACCTTGACCCGGTAACGACGATCCATTGCCGCCAGCAATCCGCCGAACCCGGTCAGTAGTCCACCGAACCAGATCCAGCGCACGAACGGTTTGACGTGAACCCGCACAGCCCAGGCACCATCGCCCAACGGTTCGCCGAGTGCGACGTAGAGGTCACGGGTGAACCCGGCGTCGATCCCGGCTTCGGTCATCACCGAGTTCTGCACGGTGTAGAGGCGTTTTTCCGGGTGCAGCACGCTGATTTCCGTGCCGTTGCGGATAACCCGCACCGTGCCTTTGTCGGAGGTGAAATTCGGACCTTCGAAGTGCTTGGCGCCTTCGAACACGAACTGATACCCGGCCAGGTCCATGGACTCGCCCGGTGCCAGGCGCAGGTCGCGCTCGGCGCTGTTCTGGCTCGACAGCACGACACCCAGGGCGCACACGGCGATACCCAGGTGGGCAATCTGCATGCCCCAATAACTGCGGGTCAGTGTCGGCAAACCCTTGATCAGGCCTTTGTGACGTGTTTTGTCGAAGATGTCCCGTACGCCCGCCAGCAGCACCCAGGCAGCGAGCATGAACGTCGCGATCACCGCCCAATTGAAATCGCCATAAGCGATACCGGCGACCACGGCCAACGCGGCGCTACCCAGCAACACCGGGGTCAGCATGCCCACCAGCCATTTGACCGGGGTGTCCTTCCAGCGCACCAGCATGCCGACGGCCATCACGACCATCAGCAACGCCATCAACGGGATAAACAACGCATTGAAGTACGGCGGACCCACCGACAACTTGGCACCGGTCATCGCGTCGAGAATCAACGGGTACAGGGTCCCGAGCAGGATCATCGAAGCCGCGACCACCAGCACCAGGTTGTTGCCCAACAGCAGCGTTTCCCGGGACCACAGGTTGAAGCCGACCTGGCTCTTCACTACCGGCGCGCGCAGGGCGAACAGCGTCAGGGAGCCACCTACCACGAACAGCAGGAAGATCAGAATGAACACGCCACGCTCAGGGTCGGACGCGAAGTCATGCACCGACGTCAACACGCCGGAACGCACGAGGAACGTACCTAGCAGGCTCAGCGAGAAGGCCGCGATGGCCAGCAGCACCGTCCAGCTTTTGAACACGCCACGTTTTTCCGTGACCGCCAACGAGTGAATCAGCGCGGTCCCCACCAGCCAAGGCATGAAGGAGGCGTTTTCCACCGGGTCCCAGAACCACCAGCCGCCCCAGCCGAGTTCGTAGTAGGCCCACCAGGAACCCAGCGTGATACCGATGCCGAGGAAGGCCCAGGCGACAATGGTCCACGGACGGGACCAGCGCGCCCAGGCCGCATCGAGACGGCCGCCCAGCAGCGCGGCGATGGCGAATGCGAATGCCACGGAGAATCCGACGTAGCCCATGTAGAGCATCGGCGGGTGAACGATCAGTCCGATGTCCTGCAGCAAGGGGTTAAGGTCACGACCGTCTGTTGGAATCTGCGGCAGGATACGGGCGAACGGGTTGGAGGTGAGAATCAGGAACAGCAGGAAACCCGTGCTGATCATGCCCATCACGGCCAATACCCGGGCCAGCATCACTTGCGGCAACTGCCGGGAGAACACCGACACCGCGAATGTCCAGGCGCCGAGGATCAACGCCCAGGGCAGCAACGAACCTTCGTGCGCGCCCCAGACAGCGCTGAACTTGTAGTACCACGGCAATGCGCTGTTGGAGTTGCTGGCGACGTAATCCACAGAGAAGTCGTCAGTCATGAACGCGTAGGTCAGGCAACCGAAGGCAAACGCCAGAAAAGTGAACTGGCCCCAGGCAGCCGGCTGGGCCAGGCTCATCCACAGTCGATCACCGCGCCAGGCGCCGAGCAACGGGACGGTGGACTGAACCAGCGCGAAACACAGCGCCAGGATCATCGCCAATTGGCCCAGTTCAGGGATAAAGATCGCAGAAGTCATCTATTAACCCTCTTTCGCAGGAGTAGGTGCCGACATGCCACTGTCTTTCAGGGCTTTGGTGACTTCCGGCGGCATGTACTTCTCGTCGTGCTTGGCCAGTACTTCATCCGCCACCACGACGCCCTCCGCATTGAGCTTGCCCAGGGCCACGATGCCCTGCCCTTCCCGGAACAGATCAGGAAGGATGCCGCGGTAGCTGATGGTCACGGTTTTGTTGAAGTCGGTGACGTTGAATTTAACGTCCAGCGAGTCGCCGGAACGTTGCAGCGAACCTTTCTCGACCATGCCGCCCGCGCGAATACGCGTGTCCAGCGGGGCTTCACCGCTGGCGATCTGGGTGGGGGTGTAAAACAGGTTGATGTTCTGCTGCAGGGCGCTCAGCGCCAGGCCAACGGCAGCGCCGACACCGACCAGAATCGCGAGAATGATGATAAGACGCTTTTTGCGCAGCGGATTCACTTGCCGTTCTCCCGGCGCAGACGACGCGCCTCTTGTTGCAGATACCGCTTGCGGGCCAGGATCGGCGCCGCCACGTTAAGGGCCAGTACCGCCAGGCAGATGCCATAGGCCGACCAGACATACAGGCCATGATGGCCCATGGCGATGAAGTCGCCGAATGAAGCAAAACTCATCGAGCGGCCTCCAGGCTGTTCTGCACTTCGGCCTTTACCCAACTGGCGCGGGATTCGCGCTTGAGCACTTCAAGGCGCATGCGCAGCAACAGCACCGCGCCGAAGAAACAGTAGAAACCCAGCACCGTCAGCAGCAGCGGCAGCCACATTTCAGCGGGCATCGCCGGTTTTTCAGTGAGCGTAAAGGTCGCGCCCTGGTGCAGGGTGTTCCACCACTCCACCGAGTACTTGATGATCGGAATGTTGATCACGCCGACAATCGCCAACACCGCACACGCCTTGGCGGCACTGTCACGATTGCTGATGGCATTGCCCAGCGCAATGAGACCGAAGTACAGAAACAGCAGAATAAGCATCGACGTAAGTCGTGCATCCCAGACCCACCAAGACCCCCAGGTCGGTTTACCCCAGATCGCGCCGGTGACCAGCGCCACGGCGGTCATCCAGGCACCGATGGGCGCGGCGCATTGCAGGGCAACGTCGGCCAGTTTCATCTTCCAGACCAGCCCGACGATACCGCACACAGCCAGCATCACGTAGACGGACTGGGCCAGCATGGCAGCCGGGACGTGGATGTAGATGATGCGAAAGCTGTTGCCTTGCTGATAGTCAGGCGGCGCAAAGGCGAGGCCCCACACGACGCCGACGCCGGTCAGCAGCAACGCCGCGACGCTCAGCCACGGCAGCATTTTGCCGCTGATGCCGTAGAACCATTTGGGTGAGCCGAGCTTATGAAACCAGGTCCAGTTCATTACTGTTTCCATCACGGTTGCTGCTCGCCATCACGAGCAGCCAAGGGTCTTTACTGATCAATTTCTGACCAGACCTCATTATTCGCCGACGCTGATCTTCAGGCCAGCAGCTATTGCAAAGGGTGTCAGTGTTATCGCCAGGGCGGTCAGGCTACCAAGCCACAAGAGATAACCGGTCGCCGGCATGCCCTGCAGTGCCGCCTGCAAAGCGCCACTGCCAAGAATCAATACCGGGATGTACAGCGGAAGAATCAGCAGCGCCAGCAACAGGCCGCCACGCTTGAGTCCCACGGTCAACGCTGCGCCCACCGCACCGAGCAGGCTCAGTACCGGTGTACCCAGCAATAAAGAAAGCAGCAACACGGGCAGACAGGCGGCAGGCAAACCGAGCATCAACGCCAGCAATGGCGCGAGCAATACCAGTGCCAGGCCAGAGAACGCCCAGTGTGCCAGCACCTTGGCCAAAACCAGAAGAGGCAGGGGGTGCGACGAAAGGACCCACTGCTCAAGCGAACCGTCTTCGAAATCACTGCGGAAAAGCCCGTCCAGCGAGAGCAAAACCGATAAAAGGGCCGCTACCCAGACCAGTCCCGGAGACAAGGTTTGCAACAATTGAGACTCGGGTCCGACCGCCAAAGGGAACAGCGCAACGACGATTGCAAAGAAAACCAACGGATTGGCCAACTCCGCAGGGCGGCGAAACAGCAAACGGGCTTCGCGGGCCACCAACAGGCCGAAAACACTCATACGGCCCAGTTCCCCAGATCAATGTCGCGATAACCGGCCGGCATTCGGCTCAGTGTGTGGTGAGTTGTCAGCACCACCATGCCGCCGCGCTCACAGTGGGCAGCCAGGTGTTCTTCGAGTTGGGCCACGCCCTGTTTATCAAGCGCGGTGAAAGGCTCATCCAGAATCCACAGCGGCGGGCTGTCCAGGAACAACCGGGCCAGCGCCACGCGGCGTTGCTGGCCGGCGGACAGCGTATGGCAGGGAACGTCCTCGAAGCCGCGCAGCCCGACCGCGTCCAGTGCTTGCCAGATGGCGTCATGGGTAGCCGGCTGATGCAGCGCGCAAAGCCAGCTCAGGTTCTCTTCCGGCGTCAGCAGGTCCTTGATCCCGGCGGCATGGCCGATCCACAACAGGTTGCGCGCCAGCTCGTTGCGTTGTTCGTTGAGCGGCTGGCCGTTGAGCAGCACTTGACCGGCAGTCGGCTGCATCAAGCCTGAGAGCAGCCGCAGTAGACTGGTCTTGCCACTGCCGTTGGGGCCACTGATCTGCACCATTTCGCCACTGGCCAGTCTCAATTCGAGATTTTCGAAGAGCAGCCGAAGGTCTCGCTCACAGGCAAGGGCAACGGTTTGCAGGACAGGACTGGTCAAGAGATTACGGGCCTTTACGGTTCAAGTCGGCGGTATTGCGGCCGCTAAAGAGAATGCAGGATAGATGCATTGGCGGCCCGTCATAGAGAGCTGGGTCAAACATTTGCAATGTTTTCAGCGCCCCGAAGACGACGGGGCGGCATTATACATGCCATCTCCTACTCTAAAGAGTGCAATTTCCTCAGGTTGTGACCGCGTATGACAGGCGAAATGAACATCCTCCCGCTCCCGCAGAACTCCCCGGCGACTTCGCGTCCCCAGGGGTCCAGCGGCGAACTGCTGAAGCTGTTGACCCCCATGGAGGGTTTGATCTCGGCCGGTCAATCCGCCAATGCCGAGGTGCTGTCGCTCAAGCAGGCGGATCAGGCGTTTCAACTGCTGCTGAAGATCACCCTGGCCAACGGTCGCCAGACCACCCTTCAAGCTACCAGCGCACAGCCGTTGCCCCAGGGCAGCAACCTGGCGATTACCCAACCCTCGGCCGGCAATCTGGCCATCACGCTGCAACAGGCCATTGCCTCAAACGCTGCCAGCCTCACGCGCCTCGATACCGCGCAACTGCCGGCGGGCACCTTGTTGCAAGGTAAAGTCCTGACCTCCCAGGTGATGCCGCAGGTCCCTGGCCAGCCAACAGTGTTCCGTTCGATGGTGAGCCTGCTCAATACCGCGCTCAGCGGCAGCACCCTGAGCATCGATAGCCCGACGCCATTGCGCATCGGGACGCTGTTGAGCGCCTTGGTTCAGGACAGCCAGACCCTGAAATTCGTCCCGCTGAGCAATCGCTCGGAGCAATTGGCGGTCACGCAACAACTGGCCAGCCAAACGAGCCGGCAAGGCTCGCTCGATGGCCTGCTCAAACTGCTGCAGAACCTGCCGGATTCGGGGCAAACCTCCAGTGACCTGCGAGCGGCGGTGGACAAATTGCTGGCCGGTCTCCCGGACATTCATCAATTGAGTAGCGCCAAAGGCCTGGCTTTGGCATTGGCCAACAGCGGCGTGTTCCTCGAGTCGAAACTGCTGACCGGGCAAAATCCGACACTCGCGCCCGACATGAAAGGCGATCTGCTCAGGCTTATCGCCCAACTCACTCCAGGCCTGGCGTCCAACACCAATCTCAACGCGATTATCGCCGCCAATACCCTTGCCCAGGCGATGCCGAGCTTTGTGCGTAACGCCCTCGGCATGCTCGGCCAGGTCAGTGCCAAGCCGTCGCCGACCAGTTTCCCTGTGCCCGAACGCCTCCTGAAAAGCGGCGATGGCGAGGACGACCTCGAACACCTGCTGCGTCTGGCGGCGGCGGCGGTCTCGCGTTTGCAAAGCCATCAATTGTCGAGTCTGGAACAGACCGGTGTTACCGCCGATGGACGGTTGATGAGTACCTGGCAGCTGGAGATTCCGATGCGCAACCTGCAGGACATCGTGCCGCTGCAAGTCAAATTCCAGCGCGAAGACGCTCCGGAAAAAGAGCAACCGAAAGAACGTCCCGAGGAGCGCCAGCCCAAGCAACAACTCTGGCGCGTCGAGCTGGCGTTCGATATGGAGCCACTCGGGCCATTACAGGTCCAGGCACAGCTGATCAGTGGCAGCCTGTCCAGCCAGCTTTGGGCTGAGCGGCCCTACACCGCCAGCCTGATCGAAAACAATCTGGTCGCCCTGCGTAAACGTCTGCTGGATTCGGGGCTTAACGTCGGCGACATCGATTGCCACCTCGGCACACCCCCCCAAGGCCCCCAAACCCGTCTCGAACAACGCTGGGTCGACTAAAACGCATGAAAACCTCCACCGCCCCGCGCCAGGCCATCGCGCTCAAATACGACGGCACCCACGCCCCTACCCTCACGGCCAAAGGTGACGATGCACTGGCCGAGGCCATTTTGAAGCTTGCCCGTGATTATGAGGTACCCATCTACGAGAACGCCGAGCTGGTGAAGCTGCTGGCGCGGATGGAGTTGGGGGAAAGTATTCCGGAGGAGTTGTACCGCACGATCGCCGAGATCATTGCGTTTGCGTGGACGCTGAAGGGGAAGTTTCCGGCGGGCCACGATCCGGATGCGCCTGCGGTAGAGAAAGACATCACCGATCGCGGGGATGATTATTGATGGGGTGTGACACAAAAAAGATCGCAGCCTCGTTTCACTCGACAGCTCCTACAAGGTGTACGCCATCTTCAATGAAGGAGCTGTCGAGTTAAACGAGGCTGCGATCTTTTGATCTTTTGATCTTTCAGTTCTTGTGCAACTTGCTCATCAATTCCGCCTCAGCCTGGGTCAAGCCGCAGGACTGGGTCAGTTCATCGACGCTGGCCCCCATTCCCACCAGGCGAGCTGCCTGGGCAAATGAGAGGCTCGAGGGGTCGCGCTGTTCGAGTGAAGCAAGCTTGTCCGGCAAGGGCCCGACCACCGCACGCAATTCCTGCAGTTCCTGGCCCATGCGCACGTTACCGTCCTGGTAATTCTCAACACGCCGGATCAGGTCCTTGATGCGCTGATCGCGCAGCGCATCGCCCTGGACCTGTTGCGCGGCGAGTTGCTTTTGCGCGCGAATGTAGGCCAGGAACATTGCCAGCGTGCCTGCCCAGAAAAGGAACAGGACAATGACCGCTACCTCAAGAATCAATCAGATGTTCTCCAGGTCCGACCATTCTTCTTCGCTCATCATCTTGTCGAGCTCGACCAGGATCAGCAGTTCGTTGTTCTTGTTGCACACGCCTTGAATGAACTTGGCGGACTCTTCATTACCAACATTCGGCGCGGTTTCGATTTCCGACTGACGCAGGTACACCACTTCGGCCACGCTATCGACCATGATCCCGACGACTTGCTTGTCGGCTTCAATGATAACGATACGGGTGTTGTCGCTGATCTCGGCGTTCATCAGGCCGAAGCGCTGACGGGTGTCGATCACGGTGACCACGTTGCCGCGCAGGTTGATGATGCCGAGCACGTAGCTTGGGGCACCCGGTACCGGGGCGATTTCGGTGTAGCGCAGGACTTCCTGAACGCGCATCACGTTGATGCCGTAGGTTTCATTGTCCAGCTTGAAGGTTACCCATTGCAGGATCGGATCTTCGGAACCCTTTGCAGCTGTTGCCTTGTCATTCATACCCTGACCCTCAAAAAACCGCCCTGGCGGTGTGTGTTCCGTGCAGCGGCCCTTGATGGACCGTCACCTGTTTGTTATGTCGGTTTGTGAGCGGGCTTTTTCCCGCCCATGTGCCTGGCTCCACCGCTGGCGATCAGTTCGGCCAGTTCGGAGACATCGAGCAACGCACACATGTGTTCAATCACTGTTCCGGCCAGCCAGGGGCGCTGGCCCCGGTTGCTGCGCCATTTGATTTCATTCGGGTCCAGGCGCAACGAGCGGCTGACCTGATGCACGGCCAGTCCCCATTCGTACCCCTGAACCGAAATCACGTACTGCAAGCCCTGGCGGAAATCGTCGCGATAGCGGTCGGGCATCACCCAACGCGCGGTATCGAGGACTTTCAGATTGCCGGCCTGGCTCGGCAATATGCCGAGGAACCACTCCGGCTGACCGAACAGCGGTGTCAGTTCGTGACCTTCCAGCGAGTAGATCGAACCCAGGCACACCAGCGGCACGGCCAGTGTCAATCCGGCGACATCGAACAACAGGCATTCGAATGGCTCGGCAGCCCAGGATGGGCGACCGTCGGATGCCACACGTGGTGGCGTAGTGCCGGGCGGCAGGTGGACCTCGACGACCGGTGGCACCAGGGTTTGTAGAAGCGGGGCGATGGTCGATACGGGTGCCAGAACCGGAGCCGGTGCTTCGACGACCATCACCGGCGCTTTTTTTACCTCTGGTTCGGAAACGGCAGTGGATGGCTGCGCATCGCGGGCCTGTTCTTCGAGCACGGCGGCCTGGAACTCATCCAGCGCAGCTTCAACCTCGACAGCTTCGACAACCTCGATGACGTCGGCGAGCGCTTCGACCTGCGGAGGCAACTCTTCGGTCGCATCCTGCAGCAAGCTGTCCAGATAGGACTGCAATGCCATTTGCGGGCGCGACGTGAGCTTGACCGGCCGATTCACTGACACACCCCCACTGCGGCAGCTCCTACAGGGATTGGGTTCATTCAGGCCACCGCCGGTACAAGTTGCTGCGCCAACAGGTGTTTGAGCAACGAGCGGTACGCGAGAACACCGCGGCTCTTGCCGTCGAACTGTGAAGGTGTCAGACCGGCACGGCTGGCGTCGCGCAAACGTGTATCGACCGGGATATAGCCTTGCCAGATTTCTTCCGGGTACATGTCGCGCAGCACTCGCAGTGTGCCAAGGGACGCCTGGGTACGGCGATCGAACAAGGTCGGCACGATACTGAAAGGCAGCGGTTGTTTGCGTGAACGGTTGATCATCGCCAGGGTGTTGACCATTCGCTCAAGGCCTTTGACGGCCAGATGCTCGGTCTGCACAGGAATCACCAATTGCTGGCTGGCAGCAAGGGCATTGACCATCAGCACACCCAGCAGCGGCGGGCTGTCGATCACGGCGTAATCAAAGTCCTGCCACAGCTGCGCCAGACTCTTGGCGATCACCAGGCCCAAACCACTCTGCCCCGGCGACTGACGCTCAAGGGTTGCCAGTGCGGTGCTTGAAGGCAACAGCGAAATGCTCTCATGGCTGGTCGGTAACAGCAGTTGCCCAGGCAACCCCGCCGGAACGCTGCCCTTGTGCAGGAACAGGTCGTAGCAGCTGTGTTCCAGGCTGTCGGGGTCGTAGCCGAAATAGCTGGTCATAGAGCCGTGGGGATCGAGATCGACCACGACCACGCGCTTGCCTGCCTCGGCCAGCAACCCGGCTAAAGCAATGGAGGAAGTGGTTTTACCAACACCACCCTTTTGATTGGCGACTGCCCAGACTCTCATTCAGATTGTTCCTCCCGGCCGAAAATGCCGACCGAGAAATAGCTCAGCGTATTAATGCGGGTGACGGAGAATTGACGGCGCTCTCTCGTCCCGGCGGCTTGACCGGTGCAGGTGCAGTTTGTGTGCCAGCCCGCTTCAATGCGGCATCCGGCTGTGCATTGGCGGTTCCAGTGCTGGTGAGGCTGCGACGTACATCGAGATTTCGTGAAACCACCAAGACCACGCGACGGTTGCGCGCACGCCCCTCTGCCGTAGCGTTGTTGGCCACCGGCTGGAATTCGCCATAACCCACCGAGGCCAGGCGACCCGGGTTCACACCCTGCATCGCCAGCATGCGCACAATGCTCGCCGACCGAGCGGAAGACAGCTCCCAATTGGTCGGGTATTGCGCGGTACGGATCGGTTGATCGTCGGTAAAACCTTCAACATGAATCGGGTTATCGAACGGCTTCAGGATCACCCCGACCTTGTCGATGATGCTGAAGGCCACGTCGCTGGGCATGGCGTCGCCGCTGCCAAACAACAGGCTGGAATTGAGTTCGATCTCTATCCACAACTCGTTGCCACGCACGGTCATTTGATTGGAACTGATCAGATCGCCGAACGCCGCACTGATGTCATCGGCGATGCTTTTCAGCGGATCGTTGGCGGCTTGAGCGATACCGGCGTCGACCTGCTCGCTGTCCTTGACCAGCGGCTTGGCCGGGGTCACTGACCTGGGCCGTTCATCGCCGATAGGGATGGGTTTCAGGGACCGGTCGGCATCGTTGAAGACGCCGATCAACGCCTCGGAAATCACCTTGTACTTGCCTTCGTTAATTGAAGAGATCGAGTACATGACCACGAAGAACGCGAACAGCAACGTAATGAAGTCGGCGTAGGAAACGAGCCAGCGTTCATGGTTTACGTGTTCTTCAGGTTGTCGGCGACGAGCCATCGTCCATGTCTCCCATCAATCCATGAAGCCCTGAAGCTTCAACTCGATAGAGCGAGGGTTTTCACCTTCGGCGATCGACAGAATGCCTTCAAGCAACATTTCGCGATAACGCGACTGTCTTAAGGCGATGGCCTTGAGTTTCGCAGCGATCGGCAGCAACACCAGGTTGGCACTGGCCACGCCGTAAATGGTGGCGACGAAGGCGACGGCAATGCCGCTGCCCAGTTGCGACGGATCGGCCAGGTTGCCCATGACGTGGATCAGGCCCATGACGGCGCCGATAATGCCGATGGTCGGCGCGTAGCCACCCATGCTTTCGAAGACCTTGGCGGCTTCTATATCTCGGCTTTCCTGGGTGTAGAAATCCACTTCCAGGATGCTGCGAATGGCTTCCGGTTCGGCCCCATCCACCAGCAGTTGCAGGCCCTTGCGCGAATAATTGTCCGGCTCGGCATCGGCCACCCCTTCCAGTCCGAGCAAGCCTTCCTTGCGAGCGGTGAGGCTCCAGTTGACGACGCGATCAACGCCGCCGGCCAGGTCCACGCGAGGCGGAAAAAGAATCCAGACCAGAATCTGCATGGCACGCTTGAAGGCACTCATCGGCGACTGCAACAGCGCCGCACCGACGGTGCCGCCGATGACGATCAACGCCGCCGGGCCGTTAGCCAGCGCGCCGAGGTGGCCGCCCTCAAGGTAGTTGCCGCCAATGATGGCAACGAACGCCATGATGATCCCGATGAGGCTTAAAACGTCCATCAGATGCACGCCTCGACCAGGTGCTTGCCAATCTCGTCCAGGCCATACACCGCGTCGGCGAGTTCAGCTTTGACGATGGCCATCGGCATGCCATAGATCACGCAACTGGCTTCATCCTGAGCCCAGATCGAGCTACCGCCCTGTTTAAGCAAGCGCGCCCCTTCACGGCCATCGGCGCCCATGCCGGTCAGTACCACCGCCAGAACTTTGTCACCGTAGGACTTGGCCGCAGAACCGAAGGTGATGTCCACACAGGGCTTGTAGTTCAGACGCTCGTCACCCGGGAGGATTTTCACCGCGCCACGGCCGTCGATCATCATCTGCTTGCCGCCCGGTGCCAACAACGCCAGTCCCGGACGCAGGATGTCGCCATCCTCTGCTTCCTTGACGGTGATGCGGCAAAGCTTGTCCAGACGCTCGGCGAACGCCTTGGTGAACGCGGCGGGCATGTGCTGAATCAACACGATGGGTGCCGGGAAGCTGGCCGGCAATTGGGTCAGGACGCGCTGCAAGGCCACCGGCCCGCCAGTGGACGTGCCGATGGCGACCAGCTTGTAGGCTTTGCGTTTGGGTGCGGGCGACGACGGCGCAGACGGTGCCGGTGCGGGAGTACGAATTGGAATCGGTGCCGGACGTGCAGGCGCACTGCTGCTGTAACTACCCACGCTCGAAGGCGCAGTTGGCGCAACGGGCGCGGAGACGGGGGCTGGCGCGCTGTAGGTGGCGGCACGGCGATTACTGCGCGAGATGGTATGGATCTTCTCGCACAGCAGCTGCTTGACCTTGTCCGGATTACGCGAGATGTCCTCGAAGTTTTTCGGCAGGAAATCCACCGCGCCGGCGTCGAGTGCATCCAGGGTGACACGGGCGCCTTCGTGCGTCAGCGAGGAGAACATCAACACCGGCGTCGGGCAGCGCTGCATGATGTGCCGCACTGCCGTGATGCCGTCCATCATTGGCATCTCGTAGTCCATGGTGATCACGTCTGGCTTGAGGGCCAGCGCCTGGTCGATCGCCTCTTTTCCGTTGGTCGCCGTACCGACGACCTGGATGTTCGGATCCGCTGAAAGAATTTCCGAGACGCGGCGGCGGAAAAAACCCGAATCATCCACCACCAGGACTTTGACTGCCATAAACACTCCGTTAGACGGAGCGAGGCTCAGTCGCCCCGCTCCACCAGAATCAAATACGCCGTGTGGCGTAACGCTTGAGCATGCTCGGGACATCGAGAATCAGCGCAATGCGACCGTCACCAGTGATGGTGGCGCCCGACATGCCCGGGGTTCCCTGGAGCATTTTGCCCAATGGCTTGATGACCACTTCTTCCTGGCCCACCAGCTGATCGACGACAAAGCCGATTCGCTGTGTACCTACCGAGAGGATCACCACGTGGCCCTCGCGCTGCTCTTCATGAGCGGCGGAAGCGACCAGCCAGCGCTTGAGGTAGAACAGTGGCAGTGCCTTGTCGCGCACGATCACCACTTCCTGACCGTCGACCACGTTGGTGCGCGACAGATCGAGGTGGAAGATCTCGTTGACGTTCACCAGCGGGAAGGCGAACGCCTGATTGCCCAACATGACCATCAGCGTCGGCATGATCGCCAGGGTCAATGGGACCTTGATGACAATCTTCGAACCCTGGCCCTTGGCCGAGTAGATGTTGATCGAACCGTTGAGCTGGGAAATCTTGGTTTTCACCACGTCCATGCCCACGCCTCGACCCGACACGTCGGAAATCTCGGTTTTTGTCGAGAATCCCGGCGCAAAAATCAGGTTGTAGCACTCGGTGTCGCTCAGGCGATCGGCCGCATCCTTGTCCATCACACCGCGCTTTACCGCGATGGAACGCAGGACATTAGGGTCCATGCCTTTGCCGTCATCGGAGATCGACAGCAGGATATGGTCGCCTTCCTGCTCCGCCGCCAGGATCACTTTGCCGCCCCGGGACTTGCCCGATGCTTCGCGTTCTTCCGGCGATTCGATACCGTGGTCGACGGCGTTGCGCACCAAGTGGACCAGCGGATCGGCCAGGGCCTCGACGAGGTTCTTGTCGAGGTCGGTTTCTTCGCCAACCAGCTCAAGGTTGATCTCTTTCTTGAGCTGGCGAGCCAGGTCGCGAACCAGGCGCGGGAAACGTCCGAAGACTTTCTTGATCGGTTGCATCCGGGTCTTCATGACCGCGGTTTGCAGGTCAGCGGTGACCACATCGAGGTTCGACACCGCCTTGGACATGGCCTCATCGGCGCTGTTGGCGCCGAGTCGGACCAGGCGGTTACGCACCAGTACCAGTTCGCCAACCATGTTCATGATTTCATCGAGACGCGCGGTATCGACCCGCACGGTGGTCTCGGCTTCGCTGGCGGGCTTATCCGCCGGCGGAGCAGCTTGAGCACGAGCAGGAGCGGCCTTCGCCACTTCGGCTTTTGGCTCGGGAGCTTTGGCAACCGGCTTGGGGGCTGCAGCCTTGGCGACCGGCGTGGCGACCGATGCACTGGCGCCGGTAGCGGTACCGACCTCAGTGAACTTGCCTTTGCCGTGCAATTCGTCGAGCAGCGCTTCGAACTCGTGATCGGAGATCAGATCACTGCCCACTGCGGCGGCAGACGGGGCGGCCGGCACAGGCGCCGAAGCAATCGCCGACTCCAGCGCTTCGACCGCAAAGTTGCCCTTGCCGTGGAGCTGGTCCAGCAGTGCTTCAAATTCTTCGTCGGTAATGTCAGAGCTATCGCCTGCCGCTTTCGGAGCCGCTGGCGCTACGGGAGCCGCTGGCGGGACTACGGCATCAACAGCGAACTGACCTTTACCGTGCAACTGATCGAGCAATGACTCGAACTCGGCATCGGTGATTTCATCGCTGGGCGCGCCAGCGTTGCTGACAGGTGCCGGAGCAACAGGCGCGGCCTCGGCCTGCGCCTTGACGGCATTCAGAGAGTCCAGCAGCTGTTCGAATTCGTTGTCGGTAATGTCACCTGAATCGCTTTCAGTAACCGGTGCCACGTCGACAACCGGCACCGCTTCGTCGGACGACTGCGGTTCAGCCAGACGGGCCAGTGCCGCCAGCAGTTCAGGTGTGGCAGCCGTGATCGGGCTGCGCTCGCGGACTTCGGTGAACATGCCGTTCACCGCGTCCAGTGCTTCGAGAACCACGTCCATCAATTCCGAGTCGACGCGACGCTCACCCTTGCGCAGGATGTCGAAGACGTTCTCGGCGATGTGACAGCACTCCACCAACTCGTTGAGCTGGAGGAAGCCGGCGCCCCCTTTTACAGTGTGAAAACCGCGAAAAATTGCATTGAGCAAGTCCGCATCATCCGGTCGACTTTCAAGCTCGACCAGCTGTTCGGACAGTAGCTCTAGAATCTCGCCGGCCTCAACCAGGAAATCCTGAAGGATCTCTTCATCGGCGCCGAAGCTCATTAATGGGGTGCTCCTACAGGTCTAAAATCCAAGGCTGGATAGCAAATCGTCCACATCGTCCTGACCGGACACAACGTCTTCTCTTTTATCGGCATGAATCTGCGGACCTTCACCCTGAGAGAGATGTTTTTGTGGATCTTTTTCAGCCAGCATCGCTTGACGGTCATGTTCGATGCCCGCAAAGCGGTCCACCTGACTGGCCATCAGCACGAGCTTGAGCAGGTTGCTTTCAACTTCGGTGACCAATTGAGTCACGCGCTTGATGACCTGACCGGTGAGGTCCTGGTAATCCTGAGCGAGCAGAATATCGTTGAGGTTGCTCGTTACGACGCGGTTGTCTTCGCTGCTGCGTGTGAGAAAACCGTCTACGCGCCGGGCGAGTTCGCGGAACTCCTCGGCACCGACTTCACGGCGCATGAACCTTCCCCAATCCGCGCTCAGCGCCTCGGCTTCATTGCCCAGGCTGGTGACCAGCGGCGTGGCGTTTTCAACGAGATCCATGGTGCGGTTGGCCGCCGCTTCGGTCAGCTTGACCACATACCCCAGACGTTCGGTCGCGTCCGTGATCTGCGAGACTTCCTCGGCCTGTGGCATGTTCGGGTCAATCTGGAAATTGACGATCGCGCTATGCAACTCGCGAGTGAGCTTGCCCACTTCCTGGTACAGGCCGCGATCACGGGTCTGGTTGAGCTCATGGATCAGTTGTACTGCGTCGCCGAACTTGCCTTTTTCAAGGCTTTCGACCAATTCGACCGCATGTTTTTTCAGGGTCGATTCGAAATCGCCCTGTGAAATTTCATTTTGCTCCATAGCTCCCCCGTGGCGCAGTTGCTCAACCAATGCGTTCGAAAATCTTTTCGATTTTTTCTTTTAACGCCTGGGCCGTGAAGGGCTTGACCACATAGCCGTTTACACCGGCCTGGGCTGCTTCGATGATCTGCTCGCGCTTGGCTTCAGCGGTAACCATCAGCACCGGAAGATGCTTGAGCCTTTCATCGGCGCGCACGTGGCGCAGCAGATCGATACCGGTCATGCCCGGCATGTTCCAGTCCGTTACCAGAAAGTCGATGCTGCCGCTGTTGAGGACCGGAATGGCAGTGGTGCCATCGTCAGCCTCGACCGTGTTGGTGAACCCAAGGTCACGCAACAGGTTTTTTATGATCCGCCGCATCGTTGAGAAGTCATCAACGATGAGGATTTTCATGTTCTTGTCCAATTCGACCTCCAAGCAGTCTTAAACGCGTCCAGCACCTGGACACGCCATTTCATTCAATCCGGCAAAGCATTCGATGACTGTCTGGAGCACAGCAGATAGAGACCGGTGCGTACAGAACCCACCAGCCTCGTTCGCAGTGTCCCCACACTGCCTTCAGCGCGCTCGCCACTCCCCCAAACGCCCCCGCAAACGGGCCGCGCACTGGCTGTGTAACTGGCTGACCCGCGATTCGCTAACCCCCAGGACCTCACCGATTTCCTTGAGGTTGAGCTCTTCGTCGTAGTACAGCGCCAACACCAGTCGCTCACGCTCCGGCAAATTGGCAATCGCGTCCGCCAGCGCTGCCTGGAAGCGTTCATCTTCCAGATCGCGCGACGGCTCGAGATGAGCACTGGCGCCATCCTCGTGCAGCCCTTCGTGTTCGCCGTCTTGCAACAGATCGTCGAAACTGAATAACCGGCTGCCCAGGGTGTCGTTCAAAATCCCGTAATAATCGTCGAGACTCAATTGGAGTTCGGCCGCAACTTCGTGATCTTTAGCGTCGCGACCGGTTTTAGCTTCAATCGAGCGAATGGCGTCGCTGACCATTCGGGTATTTCGGTGGACCGAACGTGGCGCCCAGTCCCCTTTGCGTACTTCATCGAGCATCGCGCCGCGGATTCGTATGCCCGCGTACGTCTCGAAACTCGCGCCTTTGCTGGCGTCGTATTTGGTCGACACTTCAAGCAGGCCGATCATGCCGGCCTGGATCAGGTCTTCGACCTGGACACTGGCCGGCAGACGCGCCAGCAAGTGGTAGGCAATCCGTTTTACCAGTGGCGCGTAACGCTCGATCAGCTCGTACTGCGCATCACGGGCCGATTTTTTATAGAGGTTATAGCCACTGGCGGTCATAGCACGGGTCCTGCAGTTTGTTGCACGAGGCGCTCCACGAAGAACTCCAGATGCCCACGCGGGTTGGCAGGCAATGGCCAGGTGTCGACCTTTTGCGCGATGGCCTTGAAGGCCAGCGAACACTTGGAGCGCGGGAATGCTTCATACACGGCGCGCTGCTTCTGCACGGCCTTGCGCACGCTTTCGTCGTACGGCACCGCACCGACGTATTGTAAGGCGACGTCGAGGAAGCGATCCGTGACCTTGGTCAACTTGGCGAACAGGTTGCGACCTTCTTGCGGGCTCTGGGCCATGTTGGCCAGGACACGGAAACGGTTCATGCCGTAATCACGGTTGAGCAGTTTGATCAGGGCGTAGGCGTCGGTGATCGAAGTCGGCTCATCGCAGACCACCAGGAGGACTTCCTGAGCGGCGCGGACGAAACTGACAACCGAATCGCCGATGCCCGCCGCCGTGTCGATCACGAGCACGTCGAGGTTGTCTCCGATATCGCTGAAGGCCTGGATCAGGCCGGCGTGTTGCGCCGGGGTCAGATGAACCATGCTCTGTGTGCCGGACGCGGCCGGAACGATACGAATACCGCCCGGGCCTTGCAACAGAACGTCGCGTAGCTCGCAGCGGCCTTCGATCACGTCGGCCAGGGTACGTTTGGGTGTCAGTCCGAGTAGAACGTCGACGTTAGCCAGTCCGAGGTCGGCGTCCAGAAGCATGACGCGCCGGCCGAGCTCTGCTAGAGCCAGGGACAAGTTCACTGACACGTTAGTTTTCCCGACGCCACCTTTGCCGCCGGTCACCGCGATAACCTGTACGGGATGCATGCTGCCCATGTTATTTCTTTACCTTGTCTTGCATAGACGGAGGCCACATTACTGGCTGCGCGTTCACAAACGGAACAATGCATGGCAGACCATCGATGTAGGTACAAAAACTATTCATTAATACCTCAGCTAACCTGCTTGGTCGGGCTGTGGTAAATATCAGCGAACATGTCAGCCATGGCTTCTTCGCTGGGTTCTTCCTGCATTTGCACGCTGACCGCGCGACTGACCAGCTGATGACGACGCGGCAGATGCAAATCATCCGGAATCCGCGGGCCATCGGTCAGATAGGCCACCGGCAATTCATGACTGATGGCCAGGCTCAACACCTCGCCCAGACTTGCCGTTTCATCCAGTTTAGTCAGGATGCAGCCGGCGAGCCCGCAGCGCTTGTAACTGTGATAAGCGGCGGTTAGAACCTGTTTCTGGCTGGTGGTTGCCAGAACCAGATAATTTTTCGATTTGATGCCACGCCCGGCCAGACTTTCCAGCTGCATGCGCAGTGCCGGATCGCTGGCCTGAAGGCCTGCGGTATCGATCAGCACCACGCGTTTGCGCAGCAAAGGATCCAGCGCCTGCACCAGCGACTGACCCGGGTCGACGTGAGTGACCGGGACATTGAGGATGCGGCCAAGGGTCTTGAGCTGTTCCTGGGCACCGATACGGTAGCTGTCCATGCTCACCAGCGCGATGTTTTGCGCGCCGTACTTGAGCACGTAACGCGCGGCGAGCTTGGCCAGGGTCGTGGTTTTACCCATGCCGGCAGGGCCGACCATGGCAATGACACCGCCCTCTTCCAGCGGCTCGATTTCCGGTGTGGCAATCATGCGCGCCAGGTGTGCCAGCAACATGCGCCAGGCCTGACGTGGCTCGTCGATGCCAGTGATCATCGCCAGCAGATCACGGGACAACGGGCCGGAGAGGCCGATGCGCTGCAGACGACGCCACAGGTTGGCCTGCGCCGGGCGGCTGCCCTGCAATTGGTTCCAGGCTAAGGACCCAAGCTGTACTTCCATCAGTTCGCGCAGGCTGTTGAGCTCGAACCGCATCGAGTCGAACGCGCGCGGGTCGACGCCGCCCGTCGCAGCAGGCGCCGGGGCAGGTCGTGGAGGTTCTGTATAAGTCGTTTCGATCAGCGGTTCGGCGGCAGTCAACGGCAGGCCGGCGAACAATTGGCGATTGGTGCTTTTCTCGCTCTCGCCCTCGCTGCGCAGGCTCAGTTCGGCCTGGGCGGTGACGATCCGCGATTGGGTCTTGCGCAACTCGTCTTCAAGTTCCATGTTCGGAACACGTGGCGCCAGCGCCGACAGTTTGTAATCCAGGGCAGCCGTCAGCTCTACGCCACCGGCGATCCGGCGGTTGCCAATGATGGCCGCATCGGCGCCCAGCTCATCGCGAACCAGTTTCATGGCCTGACGCATATCGGCGGCGAAAAAACGCTTAACTTGCATAAACCACTACCTCAGCCGTTGGGCCCTACTGTCGCAACGATGGTCACTTGCTTGTTGTCAGGAATTTCCTGATACGCCAACACATGCAAACCCGGGACTGCCAGTCGGCCAAATCGCGAGAGCATCGCGCGAACCGGACCGGCTACCAGCAGAATCACCGGTTGACCTTGCATTTCCTGACGCTGCGCCGCGTCGATCAACGAGCGTTGCAGTTTCTCAGCCATGCTTGGCTCAAGCAGAACACCCTCTTCCGAGCCTTGCCCTGCCTTCTGAAGACTATTGAGCAATATCTGTTCCAACCTTGGCTCCAGCGTGATAACTGGCAGCTCGGAGTCAGTGCCTACAATGCTTTGGACGATTGCACGGGATACGCCGACGCGTACGGCGGCCACCAGAGCGGCGGTATCTTGACTCTTCGCCGCATTGTTGGCGATGGCCTCGGCAATGCTGCGAATGTCCCGTACCGGCACTTGTTCGGCCAACAGCGCTTGCAAGACTTTGAGCAACTGCGACAGCGACACCACACCCGGCACCAGCTCTTCTGCCAGTTTCGGCGAGCTTTTGGCCAGCAATTGCATGAGTTGCTGCACTTCCTCGTGCCCGATCAGCTCACTGGAGTGCTTGTACAGAATCTGGTTCAAGTGGGTTGCCACCACTGTACTGGCATCGACCACAGTGTAACCAAGAGACTGAGCCTGGGCACGCTGACTGACTTCAATCCAGACGGCCTCAAGTCCAAAAGCCGGATCTTTGGCGGTGATGCCGTTGAGTGTCCCATAGACCTGACCGGGGTTGATGGCGAGCTCCCGATCCGGGTAAATCTCTGCCTCGGCCAGAATGACCCCCATAAGGGTCAGACGATAGGCACTCGGTGCAAGGTCGAGGTTGTCACGTATATGCACAGTCGGCATCAGAAAGCCCAGATCCTGGGACAGCTTCTTACGCACGCCCTTGATCCGCGCCAGCAGCTGACCACCCTGGTTGCGGTCCACCAACGGAATCAGGCGATAGCCGACTTCCAGACCAATCATGTCGATCGGGGTGACGTCATCCCAGCCAAGCTCCTTGGTTTCCTGTGCACGGGCCGGCGATGGCAGCAGCTCCTGCTGACGCGCCACCTCTTGCAGGGCCTGAACCTTGACGGTGTTTTGCTTTTTCCAGAACAGGTAAGCCCCGCCAGCCGCTACTGCGGCCATGCTGAGGAAGGAGAAGTGCGGCATGCCGGGCACCAGGCCCATCACCGCCATCAAACCCGCTGCCACCGCCAACGCCTTGGGCGAGGCAAACATCTGACGATTGATCTGCTTGCCCATGTCTTCCGAACCGGAAGCACGGGTCACCATGATTGCCGCGGCAGTGGACAGCAGCAGTGATGGCAATTGCGCCACCAAACCGTCACCGATGGTCAGCAGCGCATAAACCTTACCGGCATCGCCGAAGGTCATGCCGTGCTGGAAGATACCGACCGCCATGCCGCCGATCAGGTTGATGAACAAAATCAGCAGGCCGGCGATGGCGTCGCCACGAACGAATTTGCTGGCACCGTCCATGGAACCGTAGAACTCAGCCTCCTGGGCCACTTCCGTACGGCGCATTTTCGCCTGGTTCTGATCGATCAGCCCGGCGTTCAAATCGGCGTCGATGGCCATTTGCTTGCCGGGCATTGCGTCGAGGGTGAAGCGCGCGCTCACCTCGGAAATCCGCCCGGCACCTTTGGTCACCACGACGAAGTTGATGATCATCAAGATGGCGAAAACCACGATACCCACCACGTAGTTGCCGCCGATCACCACCTCACCGAACGCCTGGATCACCTTGCCCGCGGAGGCATGACCGTCCTGACCGTGCAGCATCACCACCCGCGTCGAAGCGACGTTCAATGCCAGCCGCAACAACGTTGCCACCAACAGGATGGTGGGGAACACCGCGAAATCCAGTGGCCGCAAGGCGTACACGCACACCAGCAGAACGACGATCGACAGCGCAATGTTGAACGTGAAGAACACGTCCAGCAGGAACGGCGGGATCGGCAACATCATCATCGCCAGCATGACCAGCAGCAACAACGGCACGCCCAGATTGCCCCGACTTAGATCGGCAACGTTTGTGCGAGCAGTGTTGAGTAACTGAGAGCGATCCACCGGTTTTTCCCCGTCCCTTAAAGCAAACTTTTGACGCCAGAAGCAGGCGCAGAGCGGCTACTGCAAGAAGCCTTCCAACTTTTGCGGGGTTTTGAAGTCGGGGTGTTTTAACGGAAGCTTGCAGCCACAGGACCGGCACTTTCGCACCAAGCCGATCTCATTCCCACAGGGGACCGGTGCAGCTCACATATCCTGCGTACAACAGAGATCAAAATGTGCGAGCGAGCCTGCTCGCTCAGAGGCCGCCCCTGCTGCCGCCCATTTCACGACCAACACAAAATCTGTGGGAGCCGGGCTTGCCCGCGATGGGGTCGGCATTTCCGCTGCACTTCCCCAGGAAGCCATCGGCCCCAATAAATCAAATGGGCTAACTCACGCGAAACTAGCAGTTCTGCTAGTACCCAACCCTCGCCAAACCGCCAATACTGAGCTCCAGCACTTCGGACCTTCGGAGTAACCTCCTATGACATCTTCGCGCGAGATCGTACTCTGCCAATACCACTATGACCCCCTTGATCGACTGATCAGTGTTGCACTGCCAGATATCCACGAGCACCAGCGATTTTACTGCGAAAGCCGGCTAGCGACCGAGATACAAGGCGCATTTCGGCAATCAATCGTCCAGCACGGCGACCTGCTGCTCGCGCAACAACAGCGCCAGAGCGATGGGTTCGACACCACGTTACTGGTCACCGATCAACAACGCTCGGTTTTGCACGCCCTCAGGGAAGAGAATCAGCGCCACCCCATCGCCTACTCACCCTACGGCCACCGCCCCGCCGAAAGCGGGTTGACCAGCCTGCTGGGTTTCAACGGCGAACGGCCGGATCCGGTGACCGGGCATTATTTATTGGGGAATGGCTATCGGGCGTTTAATCCGGAGTTGATGCGGTTTAATAGCCCGGACAGTCTCAGCCCGTTTGGGAAGGGAGGGTTGAATTCGTATGAGTATTGTTTGGGAGACCCGATAAACCTATCAGATCCAAATGGTCAAACTCCGACTATTCTGAACATCTTCAACAAGCTGTCAAACCATGCACTAAAATCGGACCATAAAATACCGGACCTAATAATGAAGAGCGGCCCCGAGGCCACTCGAAAAATGGTCACTCGAAAAACAATGAACATTTCAACCATTGAGAACACAGTCCACCTTGATGGCCGCTGGCTTGAGAAAACCACATCAATAAAGCATCTCGGTGCAAAAACACAAACAAGAAACGTGTTTGGCATGGAAGGCGACGTGAGTGTACTTCAAGACCATAGGCCAATGAGACAATACAAATCCAACGCAACACTAAAGGAAACAGCTTATTCAAACATTGCAGGCGCCCAATTAGAAGAGCTTTACAAAAACCGCGCCCTCCAAAAAATGGGCGAAGATATTGACCAGATAAACTTCGTCAATGCAAAATCACAAACTACACACGAACTCATTAACAGCAGCAGGCACCCTCCCACATCAAGCGTTCAGATTGACCAGATAATCAAAAAAGCACACACACTAACACTGAACAAGGCAATAAGAGGAAACCTTAACGGAGTCCATCCAGATGTAGCTATTAGAAACTTTAAGCAGTAGCACCTTATAATAACAATATATCAACCCTACCAGAAGAAAGGTATACCAGATACTCAAGGGGGGGCGGGCAGATTTATTTTCTCAGTTACGATATCGAAAAATTTATTAACAGGGAAATTATGTCGGACGCCAATTTTCGATCAGCCTTCATCAACGTGGGAGCCGGGATTGCCCGAGATGAGACCAGCGCTGCCAGTGGATATCTCAGAAAGTGAGTCACTGAGTAGCAAATTCTACGTACAAACCCAGCGCACCTATCAGATCTGCTAGTACCCAACCTTTGGCAAACGGCCAATACTGAGCTCCAACGCTTCAAATCTTCGGAGCCCTCCTCCATGACATCGACACGCGAAACCGTACTCTGCCGATACCACTACGACCCCCTTGATCGACTGATCAGTCATGCACTGCCAGATATCCACGAGCGCCAGCGGTTTTACTGCAAAAGCAGGTTGGCGACCGAAATACAGGGGGCGATGTGTTACTCGATCGTTCAGCAGGGCGATCAGTTGTTGGCGCAACAGCGAAGTGAGGGTGATGCGCCTGATACCACGCTTTTAGCCACCGACCAGCAGCGTTCTGTGTTGCAGGTGGTCAAAGCTGATCATGCCCGGCGACCCATTACCTATTCGTCCTATGGCCACCGCGCTGTTGAAAGCGGGTTACTCAGCCTGCTTGGCTTTAATGGTGAACGACCAGATCCAGTGACTGGATGTTATTTACTGGGCAATGGTTACCGCGCGTTCAATCCGGTGTTGATGCGGTTCAACAGTCCGGACAGTTTGAGTCCATTTGATAGGGGAGGCATGAATTCATATGCGTATTGCATGGGAGATCCAGTCAATATCGATGATCCGGATGGGCATGGATGGTTTAGAAGATTTTTTAGTCGGACTCCATCTAGAAGAGCTTCATCTAGAGGAGCCTCGACCGCCGACAAAGGAGTCAGCGAAGCTTTAAGTTGGAACAAATATAATGCCGTTAACTATAACAAAGACAAAGGCAATAAAATAAGCGGTATAGCCCCCCTCAAACAATCATCAATGGATCAAGTAGAGAAGCAGTTGGGCGCAGTTTCAGGACGCCAATTAGAAGCAATGATTGAAGGACCTCATGCTAACGCAATTAAAGCGTGGGATAACAAAACGGGCGTGAACAATATGCATTTCCATTGGGCAAGAGATCTTTCCCCTGAGGCGCGTTACGCCGTGATGAGTGAAGGTATTGCCGGAAACTTAAACGGCGTACTACCTTATCGGGCGAAAGAATTTTCAATGGCAATTATGCGTGGCGACTACCCACAGACCAATTACCTTCCAAACTTGACTAAAGTAAGATTCGAAAGCGTCGCTTTTAAAACGTTTAATCTTGATAGGTATAGGCAAATCGAAATTTATAGAGATGCAGGAGTAAAACTCCCGAACTTCCTGATGGAAGACTTCGTAAAAATTCCCGCTAAGATGCAAAAAATCAGAACCAAACGATAATCAAAGAACCAAGAAAACTCTGAAAAAGCCCACTTTTTGGAAAATCATCGACCTGGAGGCCGCATATTCCCTGGGGTTGATTTTTTAAGATAGGGCTTTTTCAGACCATCCTTAGGGCCCCTGTGCGAGGCTCGCAACACAATCATTGCGTGTTGACTGGCTGGTTGGGATTTATTAAGAATCCCGACGGAGATCTGGCGGAATCGGCAAATCATCCTTCAGCGGATCCGGGCGTTTACCCTTGCCCGCGCGGTACTGGCGGATCTGGTAGACGTACGCCAGCACTTGCGCAACGGCCAGATAGAGGCCGCCGGGGATTTCCTGCTCCAGCTCCGTGGAGTAATAAATCGACCGTGCCAACGCTGGGGATTCTAGTAGCAGCACCTCGTTGGCCACAGCAATCTCGCGCATCTTCAACGCCAGGAAATCACTGCCCTTGGCCACCAGCATCGGCGCCCCGCCCTTGTCCGGGTCGTACTTGAGCGCGACGGCGTAGTGGGTCGGGTTGGTGATGACTACGTCAGCATCGGGGATCGCCGCCATCATCCGGCGCTGGGACATGTCCCGCTGCAGTTGGCGAATCCGTTGTTTAACCTCCGGTCGCCCCTCTTGATCCTTGTGTTCGTCGCGGATTTCCTGCTTGGTCATCTTCAGTTTCTTGGCGCTTTCCCAGAGCTGAAACGGCACGTCCACCGCGGCGATGATGATCAGGCCGCAGGCCATCCACAATGAGCTCCAGCCGACGACTTGCAGGCTGTGAATGATGGCCATGTCCAGCGGCTCATGGGCGATGCGCAGCAGGTCGTCGATGTCCGCTGACAGCACGGCCAGCGCCACAAACAGGATGATGAAAAACTTCGCCAAAGCCTTTAGCAGCTCTATCACGGCCTTGGATGAGAACATCCGTTTGAGCCCTGCGCCGGGGTTCATGCGGCTGAATTTGGGGGCCATGGTGCCGGCGGAAAATAGCCAGCCACCCAGGGAAATAGGACCGATCAATGCCGCCAGCAGCAAGGTAATCATCACCGGTTGAATCGCCAGCAGGGCAATCAGTCCTGAATGCATCAGGTAGGCGCCCATCGCGCCCTGGTCGAGCACGACTTCCCGCGACAACGAGAAGTTCATCCGCATCAGCTCCATCAGGTCCTGGGCCAGCGCGCCACCGAAGATCAGTAGCGCACCGGAACCGGCGAGCATGATCGCCAAAGTGTTGAGCTCTTTGGAGCGGGCGATCTCGCCCTTCTCACGGGCGTCCTTTTTCTTTTTCTCCGTGGGGTCTTCTGTTTTGTCCTGACCGCTTTCGCTCTCTGACATGTCTTAGCGCGCCCGTGCCAGTTCGCGTAACCACTGCAAGGCCTCGGAGGCCAGCGGCTGGTACTGATTGATAATGTCCGCCAGACCGACCCAGACGATGAACAAGCCGAGTACCAGCGTCAGAGGAAAACCAATGGAGAAGATGTTGAGCTGCGGCGCCGCCCGGGTCATGACGCCAAACGCGATGTTGACCACCAGCAGCGCCGTGATCGCCGGCAACACCAGTAACAGCGCGGCCCCCAGCACCCAACCGAGCTTGCCGGCCAGCTCCCAGAAATGATTGACCATCAACCCGCTGCCAACCGGCAACGTAGTGAAGCTTTCAGTGAGGATTTCGAAGACCACCAAATGGCCGTTCATGGACAGGAACAGCAACGTGACCAGCATGGTGAAAAACTGTCCGATCACCGCGACCGAGACGCCGTTGGTGGGGTCGACCATGGACGCGAAGCCCATGCCCATCTGAATGGAAACGATCTGCCCGGCTACAACGAACGCCTGAAAAAAAAGCTGCAACGCAAACCCGAATATCGCGCCGATGATGATCTGCTCAGCGATCAACAGCCACCCGCTCAGGTCCAGCGCGTTGACCGGCGGCATGGGCGGCAGGCCAGGGGCAATCACCACGGTAATGGCCAGCGCGAAATACAGGCGCACACGCTTTGGCACAAGCGTCGTGCCAACGATCGGCATGACCATCAGCAGCGCGCCGACGCGGAACAGCGGCAACATGAAGGTGGCTACCCACGTGCTGATCTGGGTATCGGTCAGCTGCAGCAGCGATTGCATGGCTTAGCCGATAACCTGGGGAATACTGCCGTACAACTGCAGGATGTATTCCATGAAGGTCTGCACCAGCCACGGACCCGCCACGATCAGGGTCACCAGCATCACCAGCAGGCGCGGCAGAAAGCTCAGGGTCTGTTCGTTGATCTGGGTCGCGGCCTGGAACATCGCCACCAGCAAACCCACCAGCAGACTCGGGATCACCAGTACAGCCAC
This sequence comes from Pseudomonas sp. MDV22-iso1, assembly GCF_058145095.1. Lineage (NCBI taxonomy): Bacteria > Pseudomonadati > Pseudomonadota > Gammaproteobacteria > Pseudomonadales > Pseudomonadaceae > Pseudomonas > Pseudomonas sp. MDV22-iso1. Next base: position 248,786 of record NZ_JBYVMF010000001.1, on the reverse strand, counting down.
CATCATGGTGGTCAGCCAGAGCGCTTCCCTGAAGATGTCTACCGCGACTTCCGGCGTCATGGCGAAACACCACCGAAGCTGCTGGCCAGCGTGCCGATGATCAGCGCCCAGCCATCTACCAGCACGAACAACATGATCTTGAATGGCAGGGAAATGATCAGCGGCGACAACATCATCATCCCCATGGCCATCAGCACACTGGCGACGACAAGGTCGATGATCAGGAACGGAATAAAGATCATGAAGCCGATCTGGAACGCGGTCTTCAGCTCAGAGGTCACGAAGGCCGGCACCAGAATGGTCAGCGGCGCCTGATCCGGCGAGGCGATGTCCGTACGTTTGGACAAGCGCATGAACAGCTCCAGATCGCTGCTGCGTGTCTGGGCCAGCATGAAATCCTTGATCGGCACCTGAGCCTTGGCCACGGCATCCTGGGCGGTCAGTTTTTCCGCCAGATAGGGTTGCAGCGCATCCTGGTTAACCCGGTCGAACACTGGTGCCATGATGAACATCGTCAGGAACAACGCCATGCCCGTCAGGATCTGGTTCGAAGGCGTCTGTTGCAAGCCAAGGGCCTGGCGCAGGATCGAGAAGACAATGATGATCCGGGTGAAACTGGTCATCAACATGACGAACGCTGGGATAAAACTCAGCGCGGTCATGATCAGCAGGATCTGCAGGCTGACCGAATACTCCTGAGCGCCATCGGCGTTGGTGCCCAGGGTGATCGCCGGGATCGACAATGGATCCGCGGCAAACGCCAGCGGCGCAGCCAGCATCAAGGCCAGCGTCAAGACGATGCGTAACGCACCCATTACTTCTTATCCTTCTGATCCTTGCCCATCAGCTCCATCAGACGCTGGGCAAATTCCGGGGTCGCTTTTTCAGTAGCGCTGGGCACCTGCACCGGCTCCTTGAGGACGTGCAACGCGGTGATAGTGCCCGGGCTGAGGCCGAGCAAAATCTGCTCGTTGCCGACCTGTACCAGCATCAGACGGTCGCGAGGCCCCAGCGCGCGGGAGCCAATCAGCTCGATGACCTGCCCTTTGCCGGCCGGTCCTGCCTGCTGCACGCGGCGCAACAGCCAGGCGAGGAAGAAAATCAACCCCAGCACCAGCAGCAAGCCGAACACCAATTGCGTCAGTTGCCCTGCCACACCGCTGCTGACCGCAGGCGCCGCAGCAGCAACCGTGGCCACCGGCTCGGCGGCCAGCGCGCCAAATGGCAAGGCCAGCAGAACACTCAGAACCTTGTTCACTTAGCGCAGCTTCTTGATACGTTCGCTTGGGCTGATCACGTCAGTCAGGCGGATGCCGAACTTCTCGTTGACCACCACCACCTCACCATGAGCGATGAGCGTGCCGTTCACCAGCACGTCCAGCGGCTCGCCGGCCAGGCGATCCAGTTCGATCACCGAACCCTGGTTGAGCTGCAGCAAGTTACGAATGTTGATGTCGGTACTGCCCACTTCCATGGAAATCGATACCGGGATGTCGAGGATCACGTCCAGGTTTGGACCATCCAGCGTCACCGGCCCGTTGTTTTTTGGCACGCTGCCGAACTCTTCCATTGGCAAACGGCTGGACGGCGAAGTGGCAGCGTCGGCGGCCAGCAAGGCGTCAATGTCGTCCTGCCCGTCACCCGCTTCTTCAAGGGCCGCAGCCCATTCATCAGCCAGCGCCTGGTCGTCCTGGGTGTTCATATCGTTAGCCATCATGTGTCCTCGGCGGGCACCCATTTCAAATGGAAGCCGTCAGTTAAAAGCGAATGTGCAACGCGCCGGTCAGCGGCGCTCGATCGGCTCGATCACCTGCAAGGCGAGATTGCCTTTGTGCGAGCCCATCTTGACCTTGAACGCAGGCACGCCATTGGCGCGCATGATCATTTCTTCCGGCATCTCGACCGGGATGATGTCCCCCGGCTGCATGTGCAGGATGTCCCGCAGGCGCAGCTGGCGGCGGGCAACGGTGGCACCGATCGGCACGTCGACGTCCAGCACGTCCTGGCGCAGGGCGTTGACCCAGCGCTCATCCTGATCGTCGAGGTCCGACTGGAAGCCGGCATCAAGCATTTCGCGCACCGGCTCGATCATCGAATACGGCATGGTGATGTGCAGGTCGCCGCCACCGCCATCGAGTTCGATGTGGAAGGTCGACACGACGATGGCCTCACTCGGTCCGACGATGTTGGCCATGGCCGGGTTTACTTCCGAGTTGATGTACTCGAAGTTCACTTCCATGATGGCCTGCCAGGCTTCCTTCAAATCGATGAAGGCCTGCTCCAGCACCATGCGCACAACGCGCAATTCGGTCGGGGTGAATTCACGCCCTTCAATCTTCGCGTGACGGCCATCGCCGCCGAAGAAGTTGTCCACCAGCTTGAACACCAGCTTGGCGTCGAGGATGAACAGCGCTGTGCCGCGCAACGGTTTGATCTTGACCAGATTGAGACTGGTCGGGACGTACAGCGAGTGCACGTATTCGCCGAACTTCATGACCTGCACACCGCCGACGGCAACGTCAGCTGAACGGCGCAGCAGGTTGAACATGCTGATGCGGGTGTAACGGGCAAAACGCTCGTTGATCATCTCCAGGGTCGGCATGCGTCCGCGGACGATGCGATCCTGACTGGTCAGGTCATAGCTTTTGACGGCGCCGGGTTCGGCAGCGTTATCGGTCTCTACCAGACCATCGTCGACGCCATGCAACAGCGCATCGATCTCATCCTGGGACAGCAGGTCCTGCACGGCCATGTCGTGTTCCTACTGCAGTACGAAATTAGTGAAAAGCAACTGTTCGATGGCGACCTTGCCGAGTTCTTTCTGCGCCACTTCCTGGACGCTGGCGGTGGCCTTCTGGCGCAGCATTTCCTGACCGACCGGCGACGCCAGCGTGGCGAAGTCCTGCCCGGAGAACAGCATGACCAGGTTATTGCGGATGACTGGCATGTGTACTTTAAGTGCGTCGATATCCGCTTGATTGCGGCCCATCATGGTGATGCTCACCTGCATGTAGCGTTGGCGGCCGTTCTGGTTGTAATTGGCCACGAACGCGGGAAGCAGCGGCTCGAAGATGGCGGCCTGCTTTCCGACAACGGCTGTTTCAGCCGCGGCAGCAGGCTTGCTCTCGGCGCTGTGCATGAAGAACCAGGTCGCGCCCACGGACAAACCGATCGCCAGCAGCAGCGCCACCACGATCAAGATGATCATCTTGAGTTTGCCTTTGGTTGCAGGGTCTTTTACTGCTGCGTCGCTCTTCGCCATGCCAATAATCCGTCACTATTCGGGGTTTCACAGTTGCACGGCAAGGCAAGAGCAAGTGTTATGCCAGAAGTGCGGAGAGAAAAAGCGGGTTGTCGGTATTCATAAGAACACCGCAATAGCATTGTGGGAGTGAGCCTGCTCGCAATAGCGGTCAGACAGTCGATAAAAAGTTGACTGTAAGTACGCTATCGCGAGCAGGCTCACTCCCACACGGATCGGGGCGAGGAGTGTGCTCAGGCGTAATAGTCGACGGCGCTGGAGCCAATGACGCTGGTGGTGGCTGCGGCGACTTGCGCTACTGCCGGCGAGTGTTCGTCGTCCATTGAATCGAGGCGGCCACCGCTGGCGGTTGTGCGGCCACTTTGACTCTGTTGCGGCTGATCTTGCCCCTGCCCGCGAGACTGGTCGGAAACGTTGACATCAACCTGACCCATCCCCTGCTGCACAAACATCTCTCGCAAGCGGTGCATCTGGCCGTCCAGCGCTTCACGAACACCGGGATGCGCGCTCATGAACGTCACCTGGGTCTGCTGATCCGGCACCATGTTCACCCGAATGTCGAGACGCCCCAGTTCGGCGGGTTGCAATTGAATATCAGCCGCCTTGAGGTTGGCGCTGGACAGGTACATGACCCGGTTGACCACTTCTTCGGTCCAGCCGCTCTGATGCATGGCGATCGGTTGATTCACCGGCAGTGCATTGGCGGTTTTCGGTGTAGCGGCCTGCGTCAACGCTGCCAGGCGACTGGCAAAATCGTCCACACGGGTGTCGCTGGTCGCGGACTTGAGGTCTTTAAGACCGTCATCGATCAGGCCGCTGAATGACTTTTCACCTTCCCGGCTGGTGCTGTCCTTGTCGCCTTGCACGTCCAGCATATTGGCCAGGCCCGCCGCGAAGTTTTGCGCCGAGGTTTGCTCACCGTCAGACAATGCCTGTGCTGAAGACGCCTTGGGTTGAGCCTGACTGGCGGCGGAAACGTGACCGCTCTGCTCCATGGCCATGCGTACGGCGGGCAGCGCATCCAGGGGATCGGCTTCAGGATCGAAATCTGACTCTTCTGGAACCAGAGTCGCAACCAATGCAGCGGCGGCAGCTGCGTCCTGCGCTGGCTCAGGGCTTGGCGCGGTTTCCGCTGCCGGAGTCTGAGCGGCTTGCGCCGAGGCCGGATCGACGACCGGATCGACTGCAGTAGTACCGGAGACGTCTGTCGTGTCGCCGCTGGCGACCTTGTCATCGGCCTGCTTGGGTTTGTCGGCGGGCAAAGATTTGCCGCTATCGGCAACCGCAGGCTTCCCGGCGGCAGGCTTGTCATTGCCGAGGTCTTTTTTTACGGGACCGTCAGGGGCTTTATCGCGCATCTGCCGGTTCAGTCCGTCGACGACTGCAGAGGACTTGTTGCGGCCCTGTGTTGCATAGACCTGAGAGAAGCTGGACGCCTTGTCAGCGGACTCGGCAGGCGACGTCAGAGGATTGGCGGTGACCGGCTGGGTCTTGGCCTTTGCGGCGGCCTGAAGTAGCAAATTTTGACTAACGGGCATAACGCTGTCTCCGCCGCACTGGGAAGGTAGGTGTAAGTAGTGGCAGATACTGCAAGGGTCGCGCCAGTTTCTAGCGCAAGCCGTTAGAAGCGCCGAACGGTGGCTTTTTCGTAGTGGGAACGTTGACGTTCTGCTTCATACAGAGGACGAACAACAGCAAACTCGCGATCGATTTCACCGATGAGTTTTTCGAGTTCGGGAAGGGGGTGTTGTTCCTTGGCGCAATGTTCCAGCTCATGGCACAAATCAGCCAGCCGGACGGCGCCCATGTTGCTGCTGCTGCCTTTGAAACTATGGGCAGTTTCCATCAGTTGCCCGGCATCTTTCTGCTGACGCAAAAGACTCAACCGCTCTTCGGAATCGGCGAGAAACGTATCCAGCAACATTGGATACTCGTCCTCCATGACTTCCTGCAAGGCGACCAATACGTCTCGATTCAGATGTGGGTCATCCACTTGTTCACTCCTTGATCAAGAATGGGCGGGATTATGCCAGAGCCTCCCAGAAAAACTCTACGCGAGCACTTCGACCATTGTCTGACCAACTGGCGTTACGCCCCAATTGCTGGACCAGATTGACGCCACGTCCCGACAAACGGACATTTTCGGCGGGTCGTTCCATCACCCGCGCAATATCGAAACCCTTTCCGCTGTCCTCGACGCGAATCGACAGACAACCGCCCTCACCCGTCGGCACGACCTCCAGATGGACCCGCACGTAACCACTGCGCAACGCATCAAGACGCGCATTGCGCTCCTGATAATAACGGGCAAAACCTGACGCATCGCGCTTGAGACTCGAATCCAGTCCCAGTACGCCATGCTCCAGGGCATTGGAATACAGTTCGGCCAATACACTGTAGAGCGCACCGCTTTGCGCACGCAGGCCGTGGACTTCAAGCAACAACTGCAACAGATAAGGCAACGGATTGAAGCGCTTAAGCGAGGCCGCGCGAAACTCGAAACTGACCGACCAATCCAGAGGACAGGATTGCCCGCTGTCGGAATAGACCAGGGTCGGCGGACGCATTTGTGTAGCGTCCAGCAGACTCACCTCGACCATGCTGACATCGTCCCGGGCTTCGCCGCGAAAGTCCCGCAGTGCTTGCTCGATCTCTTCGAACAGCTCCTCCGGCTGCCGATTGGCAGCGAACACTTGATGCAACCGCTCCACACCAAACAACTGTTCGTCGGCATCGCAGGTATCAATAACGCCGTCGGACAACAGGAAAACCCGATCCCCGAGCGCCATGGGGAACACTTCGGTTCGATCATCAAAGGTTTCCGGGCTCAAGACACCCAGCGGCAGATGCCGGGCAGTCAGCGGCGTGCGCTCATCGCTGGCGATGTTGTGCAAATACCCATCGGGCATACCGCCATTCCAGACTTCCACCGAGCGCCGCTGAAAACTCAGGCACAACAGCGTCGCGCAGCAGAACATATCGACGGGCAGGATGCGCTTGAGCTTGGCGTTCATCTCGCGCAGGGTTTCTGACAGGCCATACCCCTTGGCGGTCATGCCGTAAAAAACTTCGGCCAGCGGCATGGCGCCTACTGCGGCCGGCAAGCCATGGCCGGTGAAATCCCCCAATAGCACATGCATGTCGCCAGCCGGCGTAAACGCGGCCAACAGTAAATCGCCGTTGAACAATGCATAGGGCGATTGCAGGTAGCGGATATTGGGGGCATTCAGGCAGCCGGAATGGGCCACTTTATCGAACACGGCCTTGGCGACGCGCTGTTCGTTGAGCAAATAGTTATGGTGCCTGGCGATCTGGTCACGCTGCTGGAGTACGGTGGCCTGCAACCGACGCAAACGGTCCATTGCCTTGATTTTGGCGGCCAGAATCACCTGGTTGTAAGGCTTGGCCAGGAAATCATCGCCTCCCGCCTCAAGGCATCGGGCCAGCCCTTCGCTTTCGGTCAATGACGTGAGAAAGATGATGGGCACCAGAGTTTCGCCCGCCAGCGCCTTGATCTGCTGCGCTGCTTCGAAGCCGTCCATCACGGGCATCATCGCGTCCATCAACACCAATTGCGGCCGTTGCTGGCGAAACAGTTCCACCGCCTCGGCACCGTTGGCGGCAGTCAGCACTTCATGGCCCTGACGACGGACAATCGTCGACAGCAACAGGCGATCGGCCGCGCTGTCTTCAGCGATCAATACCGTAAGTGACTCGAACGGCGATTGCACGGCGATCACGCCACGTCGAAGATTTGTTCGAAGTTGGAGATGGCGAGAATTTTTCGCACATCGGCATTGGCGTTAGACAGGGTGATTTCGGCATTCTCGCCGCCTGCGTGATCCCGCAGTAGCAGCAACATGCCGAGGGCAGAACTGTCGAGGTAGGTAGCGTCCTTCAAATTGACTTCGAAGGATTCGGGTTTCGGAGTGAGGTTTTCGTAGGATTCACGAAATTCCTGATGTTTGGCGAAATCGAATCGTCCCTTGATCGATATCGTCAGCTTCTGTCCATCCTGGGAGACTTCGGTTACGACTGACATTGAACGGCTTCCTTGTCATGGCGATTGTTTAAGAGGTGTAGCACCTGGTGGGGAGCAGGGCAAGATCCGATTAATACGGACTCTCGCGCGGCAATCGCTGGGACAGTTCATCCAGCAACTTTTGCTCGCGCTTGTCTTCCAGACGCCGCGCCTCATCCATGTAGCGCAGCACTAGCTTGCGCAACCCTTCAACCCGGGCGTAAGCCTGCTGCCAGGTATCCCGTGCCTTGTTCAGATTGTTCTGGTGCCAGGCCAGACTCTGGCGCTGCTGGTCAATGGCGGTGCCCAGTTGCGCCAGGAAGCCTTGGTAGCCCAGCAGCCACTGGCCCGAAACGCCACTGCTGCCGCGCACGATCCATTGTTCCTGGTAGTCGAGGCGAAAAGCTTCGAGGTCGGCGAGTTTGCTTTCTGCCAGACGGACCTGTCCTTGAAAGTGCCCCAAACGCTGCACCGCGGCTTTCTCGACCTTTTCGGCCATCTCAACCACGGGTGCCAGGCGTGACGCTCGGCTCTGGGCCATGGCCGGTTAGCCGCCAGCCGCGGGGGCGAAGATCGAGCCGAGGTAGGCTTCGCTTTCGCCGAGGCTGATGTTGTCGTTCAGGCCTTGGCGCAGGTATTTGACCAGTTGCGGCTGCAAGGCAATCGCAAGGTCAGTCTCCCGGTCGCCGCCGGCCACGTAGGCGCCGACACTGATCAAATCGCGGCTCTGTTGATAGCGCGACCACAGCTGCTTGAAGTACTGGGCGCGCGTCATGTGCTCCGGCGAGACTACCGAGGGCATGACCCGGCTGATGGACGCTTCGATATCGATGGCCGGGTAATGGCCTTCTTCCGCCAGTCGCCTGGACAAGACGATGTGGCCGTCGAGCACGCCCCGCGCGGAGTCGGCAATCGGGTCCTGTTGGTCATCGCCTTCGGACAGCACGGTGTAGAACGCCGTAATCGAACCACCGCCCTTCTCGGCATTACCCGCCCGCTCCACCAGTTTCGGCAGTTTGGCGAATACCGAGGGCGGATAACCCTTGGTCGCGGGTGGCTCGCCGATGGCCAGTGCGATTTCGCGCTGGGCCTGGGCGAAACGGGTCAGGGAGTCCATCAGCAACAGGACGTTCTTGCCCTTGTCACGAAAATATTCGGCGATACGCGTGCAGTACATGGCAGCCCGCAAGCGCATCAGCGGCGCGTCGTCCGCCGGGGAGGCAACCACGACGGAGCGCTTGAGGCCTTCTTCACCGAGGATGTGCTCGATGAACTCTTTAACTTCACGTCCCCGCTCACCGATCAGCCCTACCACGACAATGTCGGCCTCGGTGAAGCGCGTCATCATGCCCAACAGCACACTCTTGCCCACGCCTGTACCGGCAAAAAGACCGAGTCGCTGGCCGCGACCGACCGTCAACAAACCGTTGATGGAACGAATGCCCACGTCCAGCGGTTCGCTGATGGGTTCGCGTTTGAGCGGGTTGATCGTCGGGCCGTCCATCGGCACCCAGTCTTCAGCCTTCATCCCGCCTTTGCCGTCCAGCGCACGACCGGCGCCGTCGAGCACCCGACCAAGCATGCTCATGCCCATCGGCAAACGCCCGGCATCCGCCAACGGCACCACTCGGGCACCCGGGGCAATGCCGGCAACGCTGCCCACCGGCATTAGAAAGACCTTGTTGCCGGAAAAGCCCATGACTTCGGCTTCGACCTGCACCGGCTGATAACTGTCGTCGTTGATGACCATGCAGCGGCTGCCCATGGCGGCGCGCAAGCCTTCGGCTTCAAGGGTCAGGCCGACCATGCGCAGCAAGCGCCCCTCAAGGATCGGTCCGCCAGACAGTTCGGTGACCTCGGCATAACTGCCCAGGCGCTTGGCGAAACTGGTGCGATCAAGGCGCATCAGGTTCGTCCGCTGCGGGGGCAGCCGCTGGCTTGCTGGCAGCCGACAGTTCCACTTTCAGGTCCGGCGCCGCGGGGTGCAAGGCCTGCTCGTGCAACTGATCGAACAGCTTGTCCATGACCCGCGCGAGACGGGTTTCGACGGTGGCATCAATGCGACTGTGCTCAGTCTCGACCCGGCAACCGCCAGGCATCAACGCCTCATCCTCGACGATGCGCCAGGTCTCTTCATGGCGCTCGCGCAGGGCTTTGACCTGTTCGAAATCCTGGGGATTGATGTACAGCCGCACATTGCCCACGCCCAGCGGCAACAGCTTGAGGGCCTCACGCATGACGTGTTCCAGCTGCGTCGAGTCGATGGCCAGCTCGCGCTGAATCACCTGCCTGGTGATGTGTTTAACGAGATCGACCAGGGACTTCTCGATCTCAGTGTCCTGTTCGGCAATGGGTTCGAACAGATTGCCCATGAGCTTTTCCAGCGCACCGATTTTCGCCGTCAGGGCTGCATCGGCTTCCTGACGGACCTTGAGCGTCGTGCTGTGAAAACCTTCGCGCTCACCGGTGGCGAAGCCTTCGTTGTAAGCCTCCTGGCGAATGCTCTCGAGCTCTTCGAGGGTCAGCGGCTGGACTTCATCCAGCGGCACTTCCTCCATTGCCGGCGGCTCGGGTTCAGGCTCCGGCTCGGGCTCAGGGACGTACGGGTCGAAACTGGGTAACGACCAGATATCAACACCGCTGACGTCCTTGGCACGGATCAGGTCGGTCTGGGACTCATCATGTTTGGTCGACATAGTGACCTTAGATCATCTCTTCGCCGCCCTTCCCGCCGAGAACGATTTCTCCGGCTTCGGCCATACGGCGGGCAATGGTGAGGATTTCTTTTTGTGCAGTTTCCACGTCGCTGACGCGCACCGGGCCTTTGGCCTCGAGGTCGTCGCGCAACAGTTCGGCCGCTCGTTTGGACATGTTCTTGAAGATCTTTTCCTTGACGTTTTCGTCCGACCCTTTGAGGGCCAGCACAAGCACGTCGGAGGACACTTCGCGCAGCAAAGCCTGGATCCCGCGGTCGTCGACATCGGCCAGGTTGTTGAACACGAACATGAGGTCTTCGATCTGGCCGGACAGGTCTTCGTCGACTTCGCGGATCGAATCCATCAACTGACCTTCGATCGAGCTGTCGAGGAAGTTCATGATGTCGGCCGCGCGCTTGATGCCACCCAGGTTGGTGCGCGAAGCATTCGAGTTGCCGGAGAACTGCTTCTCGAGAATCTGGTTGAGTTCTTTCAGGGCCGCCGGCTGAACGGTGTTAAGCGAGGATACCCGCAAGATGATGTCGAGGCGCACCTTGTGGTCGAAGTTGCCCAGCACTTCACCGGCCTGATCCGGGTCGAGATACGCCACCACGATCGCCTGGATTTGCGGGTGCTCGTAACGGATAACGTCGGCGACGGCGCGTGGTTCCATCCACTTCAGGCTGTCGAGGCCGCTGGTGTTGCCGCCCAGAAGAATCCGGTCGATCAAGCCGTTGGCCTTGTCTTCGCCCAGGGCCTGGGTGAGCATTTTGCGAACATAGTCGTCAGAACCGACGCCCAGGCTGGTCTGATCGCCGACGATGTCGACAAACTCGCTCATCACCTGCTCGACCTGCTCGCGGTGCACGTTGCCCATCTGCGCCATCGCCACGCCCACGCGCTGAACCTCTTTCGGGCCCATGTGGCGCAACACCTGCGCAGCATCGGTTGAGCCCAGGGACAGCAGCAGGATCGCAGCTTTGTCGACCTTGGACAGTTTGGCGGCAACGGCTCGGTTATCACTCATCTGCGTTAATCCACTCTTTCACGACCTGGGCCACACGACCCGGATCTTCTGCCACCAGACTCTTGATTGCATTCAGCTGTGCGTCATAGCCTTCGCTCGGACTTGGCAGCAGGATGCTTTGCGGGCCGCCAAGGCTGACGCGGTCGTTAGCCAGGTCGCCATCGAGGCCGCCCATGCCACCCAATTCCACGTCGCTGCCGATGCCGGCCAATTGCTTGCCTTTGCCACCATTGGTGATGTTGTTGAGCACCGGACGCAGCACGCCGAACACCAGCACCAGAATGAACAGTACACCCAGCACTTGCTTGATCACATCCCAGAACCAAGGCTGGGAATAGAACGGCACATCGGCGATCACTTCGCCGCGCTCGGCGGAGAACGGCATGTTGATCACGCTGACACTGTCGCCCCGGCTGGCATCGAACCCGACCGCGTCCTGCACCAGGCGTGTGAAGCGCGCCAATTCATCCGCTGTCCACGGCGCGCGAGAAGTTTCACCATTGGCCGGGTTGATCTTGACCTGATCGTCCACCACGACCGACACCGACAGGCGATTCAAACGGCCCTGTTGCTGCTTGGTGTGGCTTATGGAACGGTCAAGTTCGAAATTCTTGGTGGATTGTTGACGCTTGTCCGCTGGATACGGCGCGAGCATCGGCTGGCCAGTGGCCGGGTCCATGATTTGCTGACCGTTGGCATCCAGCAAAGGCTGACCTGGCTGAACCATGCCGGCCGACGCGGTAGCACCACCGGTGGTGGCCGGCGCAGACGCTGGCGAAGGCGGCTGGTTGCTCAGGGCGCCCGGTACACCTTGTGGCCCGTTGCTGGCGGTACGCTGTTCGTTCACCGACTGTTCGCTGCGCAACGCCGGTTGGTCCGGATTGAACTGCTCGGAGGTTGACTCGACGGCGCTGAAATCCACGTCGGCCGAGACTTCGGCCTTGTAGCGGTCGTTGCCCAGTACCGGTTGCAGGATGTTATGCACACGCTGAGTGAGCATGCTTTCCATGCGACGGCTGTAATCGAACTGTTTGCCCGCCATGGTCAGCTCGGAGTTTTCCGCCTGATCCGACAGCAGGTTGCCCTTTTGATCGACCACGGTGACCTGGGATTTGCTGAGCTCGGGGACGCTGGTTGCCACCAGATTGATGATCGCCAGTACCTGGCCAGGCTCCAGGGAGCGGCCGGAATACAGTTCGATCAACACCGAAGCACTGGGCTTGCGCTCATCGCGCACGAACACCGAGCTTTTCGGGATCGCCAGGTGCACGCGGGCACCCTTGACGTTGTTCAGACTGGAGATGGTCCGGGCCAGTTCGCCTTCAAGGCCGCGACGATAACGGGTCGCTTCCATGAACTGGCTGGTACCCAGGCCCTGGTCCTTGTCGAGGATTTCAAAACCGATGTTGCCGTCGCTGGGAGTGACACCAGCGCCCGCGAGTTTGAGCCGCGCACGGGACAAGTCTTCGGCCTTGACCAGCAAGGCACCGGAATTAGGTTCAACGGTGTAGGGAATATCAGAGGCGGCCAGGGTATCCATGACCTGCTTGGCGTCCATACCGGCAAGGCTGCCGTACAAAGGCCGGTAGTCCGGCTGCTGGGACCACAACACCACGGCGAAGCCAATCGCCACGCTCGCTGCCAGACCGACCAAAAGGCCCACCTGACGCAACATGGTCATCTCGGAGAGGTTTTCCAGGAAGGACAACCCGAACAGCGGCGGTTTACCGTCTATTGGAGTGGCCTTGGCCGGAATGTTATCGGCTGCTTCTGCCATGACTCAATATCGTCCTTAAACCGGCATCTGCATGATGTCTTGGTACGCCTGAACCAGCTTGTTACGGACTTGGGTAATGGCCTGGAAAGACACACCGGCTTTTTCTTTGGCGATCATCACGTCGGTCAAATCGACGCCGCTCTTGCCGATCTCGAATGCGGTGGACAGCTGGCTGGAGGCCTGCTGGGTTTCGTTCACTTTATTGACGGCCTGACCGAGCATGTCGGAGAAACTGTTGCCCGGCAGCTGAGGGACGGCGGCAGTCGATTTCGGCGCAGACATTGCGTCCATTTGCATGGCCCGCATATCCAGCATCAACCGATTAAATTCAATACCTTGGCTCATGGTTTCTCTCTTTTGACGTCGCTGGCGACCCGCAATTTTTTGACGCTCACTCGGCGGGTAGTCAGGTATTAGCAACAAGGGTGCCAGCTCCATGGCTGTGTCATACAAAAGCCCTTCCAGCGCCTTTCAAAATTGAAGTAACAACTCAACCTGTAGCAGCTGGCGAAGCCTGCGTCCGACTGCGCAGCAGTCGTTTGTCCTCGTGCATGCGGTTTTTTATATACTGCGCGTTAAATGAATAAACGACTGCTACGCAGTCGGACGCAGGCTTCGCCAGCTGCTACAAAAAGCAGTTTCAAGTGGCGAACAGGTAGGCTTCCACATCCATTCCGGCGTCACGCATTTGCGCCAGCTTGTAGCGCAACGTGCGCGGGCTGATGCCCAGGCGTTCGGCGGCTTCCTTGCGGCGACCACGCTCGGCGCGCAAGGTGTCGATGATCATCTGGAACTCGCGGCGCCGCAGGTCGTCGCCCAGCGCCCCGGCAGGTTCGACCTCGACTTCAATCACTCGCGCAACCGGTGAAATTACCGACAACGGCGCACAGGCCACAGGACCGGACAGGCAGAAATCCTGAGGCTGGATCAACCCGCCCTGCTGCAAAATCAACGCCCGCTGAATCGCGTTATCCAATTCGCGCACGTTGCCAGGCCACGGATAACCGATCAGACACGCTTGAGCGTCGGGCGATAGCTTCGCCGCGGCATGCTTCATTTTATTGACGTGTTTGGCCAACAGACGCTCGGCCAGCGGCAGTATGTCGGCGGTGCGCTCGCGCAGCGGACGCCATGCCAGCGGAAACACCGACAGACGATAGTAAAGGTCTTCACGGAAACGGCCTGCTGCCACTTCAGCCGCAAGGTCGCGGTTAGTGGTCGCTACCACCCGAATGTCCAGAGTGATCGGCTTGCGCGCGCCGACCCGCTCGACTTCGCGCTCCTGCAACACACGCAACAGCTTGGCCTGAAGCCCCATAGGCATTTCGGAAATTTCGTCGAGCAGAATCGTGCCGCCATCCGCCTGCTCGAACTTGCCTGCCTGCGCAGCAATGGCACCGGTGAACGAGCCTTTTTCATGCCCGAACAGCGTGGCCTCCAGCATGTTGTCCGGGATCGCGGCGCAGTTGATCGCGATGAACGGCTGGCTGGCACGATGGGAATGCTGATGGATGTATCGCGCGAGCACTTCCTTGCCGGTCCCGGACTCGCCGGAGATGAGCACGGTCGAATCACTGCGCGCCACCCGGGCTGCCAGCTCAAGCAACTGTGCGCTGGCTGGCTCGAACGCGATCGGCCCCTCGCTCTCGGCCGCGCCGAGACTGCCCAGGGCATGTCTGGCCACCAGATCGAGCAGCGCCTTGGGTTCGAACGGCTTCACCAGATAATCCGCCGCGCCCTGCCGCATCGCATCAACCGCACGCTCGACAGCGCCATGGGCGGTCATCAGCAGCACCGGCAATTGTGGCTGGCGGGCTCGCAGCAGACTGAGCAACTGATGGCCATCCATGCCCGGCATGTTGACGTCACTGAGCACCAGATTGAACGCGTCCTTGCCCACGGCCTCGAGCGCCTCCTCCGCTGAACCGACGGCGGTGTAATCGTGCCCCGCGAGCAGCAATGTATCGGCCAGTGCTTCGCGTAACGCGCGGTCGTCCTCAACCAGTAAAACCTTGATCCCCATGTTCTTCACTCCGCTCCCTGATCAATGCTCTTTTCACCCGAAAAAAGCGGCAGGATGACCTGCGCACATGTTCCACGACCCGGTCGCGAGCGCAGCAGCAATTCTCCCTGATGAGCGCGGGCCACCGCCTTGACCACGGTCAGGCCCAGGCCGGTTCCGGTGTTTTTAGTGGTGAAAAAAGGCTCGCCCAGACGCGCCAGCACGTTCGGTTCTATGCCGCTGCCGCTGTCACTGACCGACACGCGCAGGTTGTTATCCCGGGTATAGAGATGGACCTTCAAGCGCACATCACCGGAGCTCGCCTGAATGGCGTTCTCGATCAGGTTGAGGATCGCGCCGACCAGGGTGTCGCGATTGCACAGCAACTCCCCGACATGACTGTCGCACTGCCAGCGAATTGGCAAATCCTGCACATGAGCAAGGGCTGCCGCTTGCAGCGATTGCATGAGCATTTTGGGTGTAACGCGATCCGTCAGCGGCAGCTCGCCACGGGCGAAGATCAGCATGTCGCGCACTTGGTGCTCCAGCTCGTGCAGACGCTCTTTCAGGCGTCCGGCAAAGCGTTGCTGTGTGGCGACGGGCAGTTCCTGCTCGGTCAAATGACTGGCGTAAAGCAACGCAGCGGACAAGGGGGTACGAATCTGATGGGCCAGCGATGCGACCATCCGCCCGAGCGACGACAGGCGTTCATGACGGGCGAGTTGATCTTGTAGGTGGCGGGTTTCAGTCAGGTCGTTGAGCAACACCAACTGCCCCGGCTCGGCGTCGAGCGAGCGAGTGGAGATCGACAGACGCCGACCATCCTTTAGCGAGATTTCGTGCCCGTCGTCTTCACGGGGCGCGAAGCAGCGGGCAATGACATGGCGCCACAGCTCGCCTTCGAGGGGCAGGCCGAGCAGCTCACACGCGGCAGGATTGGCTTCGCGCACGATGCCCTGAGCATCGATGACGATGACGCCGCCGGGCAACAGATCAAGGAGGTTTTGCAGGCGATTGGCGAGGCGTTCTTTTTCCGCCAGTTCCTGCATGCGCTGGGCGCTGACCACTTCCAGCTCGCCCTTGAGTTCGGTCACCCGGGCTTCGAGCATGCTGTAAGAGTCGGTCAGCTGATTCGACATTTGACTGAACAGGGCAAACGACTGCTCAAGGCCAAGCCGGTTTGCCTGCTCTACGGACGACGGTAGCCCCGAAGCGTCAGGGACAGGAGACATCTGGGCGGCTTGGGGCATCGTGCACTCTCGCTTGGCTGACCGTCAGTTAAACGGAACGTTGCGAGGGATGTAGCAATACCCGTGCCTAAAAAAAACCGCCTATAAATGAAGGGGTTGAAAAACAGGCGTCAATCATCTGCCTGTTCATCACCGTCACGACGGCTCATACCGTATTTGCGCATCTTCTCCACCAAGGTGGTGCGACGAATACGCAAGCGCTCGGCAGCACGCGCCACAATGCCATTGGCATCATCCAGCGCCTGCTGAATCAGCCCCTGCTCGAGACCACCGAGGTAGTCTTTCAAGTCCAGGCCTTCCGGCGGCAGCAAGGCATTCACCGAGAAGTCCGGGGTATGACCGTTGATGGCCACCCGCTCTTCCAGGTCGCTGCGCAGGCTGTCGACCAATTGCTCGTCTTCGTCGTCGACGTAGCGGAATTTCTTCGGCAACTCGACCACGCCGATCACCCCGTACGGATGCATGATCGCCATGCGCTCCACCAGGTTGGCGAGCTCGCGGACGTTGCCGGGCCAGCCGTGACGGCACAGGGACATGATGGCTGCGGAATTGAAACGGATCGAACCCCGCTTCTCGTGCTCCATGCGCGAGATCAACTCGTTCATCAGCAACGGGATGTCTTCGACACGCTCGCGCAACGGAGCCATTTCGATCGGGAACACATTCAGGCGGTAGTACAAATCTTCGCGGAAGGTGCCGATCTCGATCATGCTTTCGAGATTCTTGTGGGTCGCGGCAATGATGCGCACATCCACGCTCTGGGTCTTGTTGCTGCCCACGCGCTCGAAGGTACGTTCCTGCAGCACGCGCAGCAGCTTGACCTGCATCGGCAGTGGCATGTCGCCGATTTCGTCGAGGAACAGCGTGCCACCGTTGGCCAGCTCAAAGCGCCCGGCACGACTGGTGATCGCTCCGGTGAACGCACCCTTCTCGTGGCCGAACAGTTCGCTTTCCAGCAACTCGGCCGGGATCGCCCCGCAGTTGACCGGAACGAACGGCGCGTCACGGCGCTTGGAATGATAGTGCAGGTTGCGCGCAACCACTTCCTTGCCGGTGCCGGACTCGCCCAGGATCAACACACTGGCGTCGGTGTCGGCGACTTGCTGCATCATCTGACGGACGTGTTGAATCGCCCGGCTGGTGCCGACAAGACTGCGGAAAAGATTGGGTTCGCGATGACGACCGCGCTCGCGGGCCTGGTCATACATCTCGCGATAGACCTGGGCACGGTGCAGCGAATCGAGCAATTTGCTGTAGCTGGGCGGCATTTCGAGGGTCGAAAGCACTCGGCGACGCTGGTCTTCAGGCAAGTCGAGGGAAGAATTATCGCCCATCAACAAAACCGGAAGGAACTCATCCCAGGTTGAGAGTGTCTTTAACAAGCCCAAAAGTGCGCCAGGAGCATTGACCGTCCCGATGAGGACGCAGATTACTTCACGACTAGACGACAAAGAGCCGACAGCCTGCTGCCAGTCATGGCTTCCGCAGGGTAAATTTTCTTCACCTAGAAAATTTAAAATCACCGCCAGGTCGCGGCGGCGGACGCTATCGTCATCAATTAGCAGAATTTTGGTTTCACGCCACATGCAATAGCAACTTCCCTAGTCAACTCGGTGCCCGAAATGAGTGGGCAAGCTAGACGCTTGCAGACCGTTAAGCCTGTAGACGCTGGATATCGGTGAACAGCCACTAGTTAAGTCAAAAAACCGTGCACAGTCAAATTTATGGCGCACATTGTCTGGATTAACCGGGAATTAACTAACCAAACAGATGGTAAACCTTTGCAGCGCTCTTCGCTTGAGTGATCTGCGACATCTCGTCGACTATCGCCTGACGCTCGCCCATCGTCGCCGTCAATAAATCTTTATAGACCGCCAGCAGACTCTCCAGATTGGTCCGCAGCGCTTCCTCGTCGATCGGCGCTTCACTCAGCACCTCATCGACGCATTCACGACACGCCACATCCAGTTCGCCGATCGCATCCCAGTTACGCTCGGCCAGCGCATCGATGAGTGCTTCGCGGGTTTCTTCAATCCGTTGCAGTGCTTGACTCATGGCGTCGTTCCTCAGGCGTGTGGGCCTATTGGGTTGCGATTGCATCCCAGCCGCTTTTTACCGTAACCAACAGCTGCATGACTTCATCGATGATCTGCGTGTCGTTGCTGACATTCGCCTGCACCAGCCGCGCATTCATGTATTCGTAAAGGCTGTCGAGCTGCTCGATCATGGCCGGGTCTTCCGCCTTCTCCGCGTCGAGGCCCTGACGCAGACCGGTGATGATGTCGATCGCCTTGGTGATCAGCAGGCATTTCTGCGCGATATCACCGCGGGCCAATGCGCCCTTGGCCTGAGCCAGTCGATCCAGGCCGCCTTCAAGCAGCAGTTGAATCAACCGATGCGGGCTGGCCTCGGAGATCTGGGCGTGGGAATTGACCTTCTGATACTGGCGAAGGGCTCTCATAGGGTTCATGTTGCTACCTCGTTACAGGCCACAGGCAAAAAAGTTTCTCTAACCATTTTGTCGACTGTGTCGCATAAAACTTTAATCCAAAGCCAAAAAACCCGGACCACTCACACGCTGTTTTGCAGGGCGGTTTAACGCCCCCGTCATCAATCCGACTTCGGATTATTCAGCGAGTTAAGCGTGGTCATGATGCTTGAGCTGCTGGCGTTGATCTTGGCGATCAGGCTGTCCATTGCGGTGTACTTCGCCGTCAGGGACGTCTGCAAGCTATCCATACGACGATCAAGGTCCGACTGCTGAGTCGTCAGGTCAGTCAACTTGGTATTCAGATCCGTTACACGCGAAGCGAGCAGACCGGTCGCACCGACATAGGTGTCTGTGGCCTTATTCATGCGGGTGATCAAACCTTTATCACCGGTGAATAGCTTCGCGATGTCCGCAGAGCCCTTGACCACAGCCTTGTCCCACGCCTTGTCATCCAGGGACAGCAAGCCGGTTTTCTGATCAGTGGTAATACCCATCTGCGACAGTCCGCTCATGGCATTCGAACCCGAGCTGTTGACCAGTTCGCTTCGCAGGCTGGCAACCAGCTGGCGCATGGACGCATCACCGGTCAGCGCCCCGGCCGTGGTGGTCGCGGAGTCACCGGTAGCGGTGACCTTGGTCTGGGTGTTGATGCTCGTCATCAGCGCGTTGTAGGCAGAGACGAATGACTGCACCGAGGTCTTCAGGGTAGAGGCATTGCTGTCTACACTGATCGTGATCGGCTTGTCCTTGTCACTGGCGACCAGTTCCAGGCTTACGCCACTGATAGCTGAAGTCACCTTGTTGGAGGTGGACTCCATGGCGACGCCATCGATGGTGTACTTGGCGTTCTTGGCTGCCGCACCGGCGTCATAGCCCTTGGCCAGATCCGAACTACCACTCAACGTGATGTCGGTACCCGCGCCACTGTTGGTGGAGCCGATCACCAGGCGAGCACCATTGGCATCGCTCAAGATGTTCGCACTGATGCCCTGCGCCGAAAGCTGAGTGTTGATCGACTCACGCACTTGACTGAGGCTGGCACCACCAGGAATCGACACATCATAGCTTTTGCCGGACTGGGTAATGGTCAGCGTCTGAGCTTCCGAACCCGGATTGGCTGCACCCGTCGCGCCCCCGGCAAATACTTTGCTGGTGATTTTCGACGAGGTCGCCAGGTCCTGCACCACCACCACATACTTGCCGCTGGACGCGCCGTCGCCAAGGGTAACCTTGACGTTTTTTTCTTCGGACGTGGAAGCAGCGAGCCCATTGAAGGCGGACAGATTGTTCAGTTTGGCGAGTGCAGCGCGGTAGGTGTCCAGCGCGCCTTTCACCGTGCCGACAGCAGACAATTGAATGGTCGTGTCTTTCTGCTGGTTGGTGATCTGCGTCTGCTTGGGTGCTTTTTCAGCACCGACCAAGGCTTTCACAATACCCTGAGTGTCGTAGCCCGACCCCACGCCGGTAATCGTTGAACTCGCCATCTGTAATCTCCTTGCCCTGTGGCTGCCGCTTTATTGGCGTACATCGCCTTCGCAGCAGTCAGAAACACATTTCATGCCAGCTCAGGCCTTCGTATCAAACAGCAGGCTGCTGGCATCACTTAAATTCTGTGCAAGCTTCAGAGCAGTTTCCGATGGAATCTGCCGAATGACTTCGCCACTTTCCGTAGCGACCACCTTGACCACAACCCTGCCGGTGGAGTCATCGATGGAAAAATCCAGGTTTCGCTGAGTCGATTGCACGAACTCGCGAATATCGGTCACGGCCTTTTCCAGCGCCACTCGCTTGGTGTCTTCAGTGGCGGCGGGCTCTTGCTCGACCACTGGTGGCGCCAGAGTGACAGAGGCGCTAGCCGTTTGTGTCGCGGCAGCCGGGTAATGCGCGTTCAGCTTAATGCTCATATCCATGTCATCACCTCAAAACCGAAAAAACGGAAGGGCACATACGCGCCCTCCCGTTAGTTAACCGCTACCGATATTACTGAAGCAGCTTCAGTACAGCGGATGGCAGCTGGTTAGCCTGGGACAGGATCGCAGTGGAAGCCTGTTGCAGGGTTTGTTGCTTGGTCAGCTCGGCGGCTTCAGATGCGAAGTCGGCGTCCTGTACGCGGCTACGGGCTGCGGTGGAGTTTTCCGAGATGCTTTGCAGGTTGGCTACGGTGCTGGTGAAACGGTTTTGAACAGCACCCAGTTGCGAACGTTGGGTGTCGATCTGCTGGATCGCGCCTTCCAAAGCCTGGATGGTTTGCTGAGAGCTTGCTGCAGTCAGAACACTCAGGTTGGCAACGGTGGTGTCCATTTTCACAGCGGTAGTTGTTGCGGCCGCAGCGGTGGACAGGCCCAGTGTAGCCAAGCCAGTACCGATGCTGCCTTCAGCAACGGTGATGTCCTTGGTGGAGAACAGGCTCAGGGAGTTGTCAGTCTTGTTGATGCTGGCAGTTACACCGGTGCTGGCGCTGTTGATGGACGACACGATGTCGGCCATGGTCGAGCCTGCGGTGAACTTAACTTCGGTACCGTTCAGGCTTACGGAAGTTGCAGCGGTCAGCTTGGCTTCAGTGCTGCCAGCGGTCAGGCCGAGTTTGGTCAGTGCACCAGCACCACCGTTGGCGGCTGCGCCAGTACCGTTGCCCAGCTTGATTGCTTTGCCGTCAGCGGAAGTCAGCTCGAGGCGGCCTTCGGCGGAAACGGTGGCAGCAACGCCAGTTGCAGTTGCACCGGTGTTGGCAGTGTTGATTTTGCCAGCGATATCCGTCATGTCATCGCCGATAGCGAAGGCGACGTTTGTACCGTTGATGTTGATTTCAGCGGCGGCAGTCAATGCGCCTGCTACTGCAGGAACGGCAGGAACAACTGCACCACCACCAGCACCTGCGGCCAGCGCTGTACCCAGAGTACCAGCACCGGTAACAGTGTTGGCTGGGCCGCCTGCTGCGCCAGTCAGAACCAGGTCAGTACCGCTTGCGCTCGCAATGGTCGAACCGGTTGCGGTGTTAATTTTCGAAACCACGGCGGCAAGGTTGTCACCGCTCAGCAGGTTGACCGCAGTGCCGTTAATGGTAACGGTTTCGTTGGCGCCCAAAGCGGCAGTCATGTCGCCAGTGTTGGTGTACGCAGTAGTAGTTGCAGGTGTACCTGCAGTACCACCTGGCAGAGTAACCGGATTACCAGTCACCGAAGCCGACAGCGAAGTCAACGAACCAGCAACAGTTGCTTCGCTATAAGTACCTTTCAAACCAGTAGCGCTGATGTCGCTCATGCCGAACGAGATAGTCTGGTTGGCGTCGGAACCGATCTGGAAGCCAACGTTCTGGAAGGTACCGTCGAGCAGGTTACGACCACCGAAAGTAGTGGTAGCAGCGATACGAGTCAGCTCGCCCACTTTAGCGGTGAATTCCTGTTGCAGGGAATCACGGTCAGCCTGGGATTTGTCACCGTTCGCGGAGTTCAGAGCCAACTCACGCAGACGTTGCAGAATGTTGGTCGATTCTTGCATCGCGCCTTCAGCGGTCTGGGCGATGGAAGTACCGTTGTTGGCGTTGTTGATCGCAACGGTCATGCCTTTGACTTGGGAGGTCAGACGGTTGGCGATCTGCATGCCGGCAGCATCGTCTTTAGCACTGTTGATTTTCAGGCCGGAAGACAAACGAGTCATCGAGGTGCCCAGGGCATCGCCGGCTTTGTTCAGGTTCCGCTGAACGGTCAACGATGTAATGTTGGTGTTTACTGATAAAGCCATGACGAATTCCTCGTTGGTTGGATACTGCGGCTTCCGGCCCTGGCAACCGCCGGGTGTGGCCTAGAGAACCTTCGTAATAGTTATCGTCGTGAAAGCAGGTTGCTTGAGCGTTTTTTTGATTTTTTTTACTAGCACCGTGCCACTCCTTGAATTTCAAGACCTTAGATCAGAGCCCCATAATGCAAAAACGCCCATGACCTCGCGGTCATGGGCGTTTTTTTGGCGTTAATTAACTGGCGCGTCAGGGGCGGTGAATAATCGCCGACCCCCAGGACAGGCCTACGCCGAAACCACTGATTGCCACGCGCTTCCAGCTGGAGTCGAACATGTGCTTTTCCAGCAGCAGGGGAATGCTCGACGACACGGTGTTACCGGTCTCGACCATGTCCTTGATGAACTTCTCCGGCTCGCCTTCGAAACGTCGCGCCACGGCGTCAACGATGGCCGCGCTGCCCTGGTGAATGCAAAACGCGTCGACATCCTGAGACGTCAGGCCCGACTCGTTCAGCAACTCGTGCAAGTGCGCTGGCACTTTGAGCAAGGCAAAGTTGAAGACCTGACGGCCGTTCATATAGAACACACCGTCCGTGACCTTCAAGTGAGGTGCGCCGGAACCGTCGGTACCGAACTTGGCTTTGCCGAGCTGCCAGGTCGCGTCTTCGCCCATCCAGGTAGCTGTGGCCGCATCGCCGAACAACATGGTGGTGTTGCGATCTTCCGGATCGACGATCTTCGAATACGGGTCGGCGGTGATCAGCAGGCCGTTCTTCAAGCCTGCGGCTTCCATGAAGCCTTTGATGGCATAGATGCCGTAGACATAGCCCGAGCAGCCCAGGGAGATGTCGAACGCCGCGACATTGGTCGACAGGCCCAGCTTGTCCTGAACGATGGCCGAGGTGTGCGGCAAGCCTTCTTCGTCACCGTTTTGCGTAACGACAATCAGCACGTCGATGGATTGACGATCCAGCTGAGGATTGTTCGCAAACAAGGCATTGGCCGCTTCGACACAGAGGTCGGATGTTTCCTGAGCCGGATCCTTGCGCGGCAGGAACGCCGAACCGATTTTCCCGAGGATGAACTCTTCATCCTTCTCGAACTTCGCGCCCTGAGCGTAATTATCCAGCCCACTCGCTGGCACGTAGCTAGCAATGCTTTTTATGCCAATCATTGTGGCTTCCCAATACTAAATAGCTGGAGATCACCGCTCGCAAGACCGAGAGGTACTGACAATACTGGATTTCACCGAGCGAAAAAATACGGCGCAGGCGCTTCAGAAATCCTGAAAACACGCCCGACAGGGGTCATTCCCCCGCCCATCCTTTTTTACACAATACAGTGAAGATGCGCTTTATGACTCGCAGGTCACGCATTATGCGTGCCTTGTGCCAAACATCCAGCCACAAACAAGCGATCAGTCGCCTGCTGAATGACAAAAAACACCGATTCAAGGGTCAAGAAGGGATAAAGAAGACATAGCCGACACCTGGGTGCCGGCTATCAAGAGAGGATCACAATTTGTTGAACAGGCTCAATTGAGAGATTTTCACGAATGCCAATTGCGATGCCTGCAGCAGCGATTGCTGAAAGGCCAGGTCGATCGAAGCGGTTGCAATATCGGTACTACCAATCGCTACCTGGGTACTGGCATTGGATAGACTGAGGCTGATGTTCTCGGTATTGGCAATATCCACCGAGTTCAAGCGCGCACCGATTGCTCCCTGCACACTCAGGATTTGCTCACTGGAGTTGTTCAGGTTGCCAATGGCCGAATTCAACGCGTCCTTAAGCTTGATCTGCGCCATGACATCACCGTCGGATGGCGTTTCCAGCGCTTGGCGCAACTGGCTCAACGTGTCGAGCGCACTCTGGGTTTTATGGCCGCTGGCACCCACGACGAACTGGTCGTCAGCGCCTGGAGTACCTGTGAAATCGAGTTTGACGCCCGCCACCGTGATCGAACCCGCCGTCAGCACACCATCGCCAATCGACTTGCTGTCTGCACTCATCGGCTGGGCGTACACCTTATAGTTGGTGGCATCGGTGAACTTGACGACCACACCGCTGCTGGGGAACCCGTTGACGTAGGCCGCTTGATCAGCAACACCGGAACCCGTGACTTGCGCAGTCGATGCGTTGCTAGGTGTACGGGATGCGTTGAAGCTGTCGGGCTTGCTGCCCAACGTGAAAATATGATCCTTGACCTCAGCGTCAGGCGTCATCGGCAGCGTAGTCGCGGGATCAACCGGAGCCTTGAGCCGTAGCGTGATATCGAATTGCACGCCGCGCAAATTGATGCTGGCGCTGCCTTCTTTCTTCGAATCGAAGGTGCCATTCCCGGACACCTCGGAAGTCACGTCATTGCCGTCTTTATCGGCGATGCTGAAGTGTGTGCTGTCAATAAACTTCAGCTCGTATGGCTCGCCGGCAGAGAAGTTCTTGGTGTAGGCCGCATTGGAAGTCAACAGGCCGGCAGATACTGAAACCGTGCCGTCATTGGGCTTGGACGGATCAAGGATTGCCTGGGTGCGTCCCGAATTGATCGCCGATTCGAGGATGCTCTTTCCGGTGTCACTGGTGGCAATAGACAGGGTGTCCGAGATCTGCAGACTGAGTTGGGTATCGTCCCCCTGGTAGGTGTAAGTGCCGTCGTTGTTGCGCACATAAGGTTGCGTTGTAGTCTTCGAACCCGCGAACAAGTAGTTACCGGACGGGTCCTTGCTATTGAGCAAACTCAGGACGTTAGCTTCGATCTCGCCCAGTTCTGCCGCGATCGATTTGCGATCCGCATCGCTCTTGCCACCATCACCCGCACTCAGCGTCAACTCACGAGCACGCTGCAGCGCTGTGTTGATGCTATCCAGCACGCTTTCTTCGTTCGCCAGCGTGTTTTTGATACTGCCGATGTTGGTGCTGTATTGGCCCAGCATGTCTTTCTGCTGTTGCAGCATCAGCAGCTTCGCAGCGCCCACAGGATCGTCACCAGCCGTCTGAATGCGATCTCCAGAACTGATCTGTTCCTGAGTCTTGACCACCGAAGAAAAATTATTCTGATACTTGGCCGCACTCGTCTCAAAGTACTGGGCAGTAGAAATACGCATCGTCGAAAACTCCCTTAAAGACTATTGATCAGCGTGCTGAAGGTTTCTTGCGCGGCCTTGATAATCTGCGACGACGCGGTGTAGTACTGCTGGAACTTGACCAGGTCGGCGGCCTCGTCATCCAGGTTGACCTGGGACACGGAACCGACTTCGGACTTGGCCCGGGCCAGGATTGCGCCACTGGCGGTGCTGTCACCCAGGGCCTGACTGGCCTTGGCGCCGACCTGTTCCACCAGTCGGCTGTAGGCGGTGGTCATGCTCATGCCGGCGTTGCCGCCAGTGACGCCGACCGTTGCCTTGGTCTGCAAACCCAACAGTTCGTTGGCGTTGCGGTTGTCTTTCTTGCCGTCGACGTTGAACGCGACTTCGTACTTGTCGTTCTTCGAAGGCGAGCCACTGACCGTGGTGTTGAAGGAGAACGACTTGCCCGCGATCGGGGCGCCCGACGCATCGAGTATCGGTACGTTGATCGTCAGGTCATTGCCCTGGCCCGGCACGATGGTGCCGGTGCCGATGCTCTGCCCTTTCGAGTTGAACACTTCGTAGCCCTGGCTTCCGCCTGCAGCCTCTTTGAAGGTCAGCGTCACCGGCATGGAATTCTTGATGCCGTCTTGCAGCGCAGCAAGGTCCGCGCCGCCATAGATGTCCATTGGAATGGTCAACGCCGGCGGAGTCAGCGCACCGGTACCGCCGTTGCCCGTGTTACTGGTCGCAACCAGCGCACCGGCGAAGGCGAGCTTGTTCGAGTCGGTCATCTGGGTGGTGATCGCGCTTGCGCCGGTGCGGGTCGGGATCACCTTGAACGAATCACCCGCGCTCAGACCGCCACCGTTCAGATCAAGTTTGAAACCGTCGATTTCTGCCGCCGGGGACAGGTCGAAAGACCCCATGTCCTTGCCGTCGGAGCGCTTGACCGTGTACTTGTCCGCCGCAGTAAACGTTACCTGATAATCAAAGGTCGTCAGCGCACTGGAGTTGGTGATCGTGACATCAAGGTTGCCTGAACCGGTGCTGTTGTTCGACGACGCGAGGCTGCGCTGACTGATAGCGGTCAAGCTGTTGATGCTGGAGAACAGCGATGAACCAAACTCGCCATTGGCATCGAGCCCCTGCCCCAACTGGCGGTTGATCTTGTCGGCAACCACAATCGCCGTACGGCCCAGGTCATTCATTGCCGGGACCAGCACGTCATCGCGATAGCGCAGCAAACCACCGATCTTGCCGCCGCTGACAACGGAGGTCACATCAGTGACTGACGACGGGGAGTTGACCTGAATGGTCAACTGACTCTTGTCGATCCCGGTTCGGGCCGTCGTGAGGGTGTTGGAGGTATTGCCCAACACCAGCGATTGCCCCGTCCCCAAGGAGATGTTGTAACTGCCGTTCTGTTCCTGAACCGTCACGCCGACCAGCTCGTTGAGCGTACGAACCGCTTCGTTACGCGCATCGAGCAAGTTGCTCGGGCCGCTGCCGGTCGAGCTGCTGGCCTGGGAAATCTGCTTGTTCAGCGAGGCAATGGAGGACGTCAACTGGTTGACCTTCTCGGTCATCGTCGTCAGCTGGCTGTTGATGCCCTCGTTCTGCTGTTGCATCTGCGAGGCTAAGGCGTTGAAGCGGTTGCTCAACGTTTGCGCATTGGTCAGCAGCAGTTGCCGGGCGGCCGTGTCGCTTGGCGTAGCGGCAGACGTTTGTACTGACGAAAAAAAGCTGCTCAAGACCGCGCTGATCCCCGTGGTCTTGTCGGAGAAGAGCTTGTCGAGCGGGTTCACTTGCTCGAGGTAGGCGTTGGCGTCATTACTCAGCGAGGTACTGGTCTGCAACTGCTGATCGAGATAAGCGTTGTAGACCCGACGCACGTCCGCCAGGGTCGTACCGCTGCCGATGAACACGCCGCCACTCAGATTGGATGTATTACTGCTCTGGATGGTCTGCTGGCGTGAATAGCCGGCGGTGTTGGCGTTGGCAATGTTGTTGCCGACGGTCGCCAACGACACCTGACTGGCGTTGAGCCCCGACATCCCGATATTGAGCAAACTCATGGTTCAGACCTTATACCTTGTGCCTATATAGGCGTGGTGGAAACGCCCGCCGCAGCGTAGTTCTGATAACTCGTCATCTGCTTGGCTATCTGCGAAATCTTGCTTGCGTAGTTCGGGTCGGTTGCATAACCGGCCTTCTGCAACTCGCGTACAAATTGTTCCGGGTTATCGGCCGACTTCACGACATCTTGATAACGATTGTTGCTTTGCAACAACGTCACCAGGTCGTGGAAGCTGTCCTTGTACGAGTCGTAGGAACGGAACTGCGCCGTCTCCTTGACCATCTCGCCATTCCTGAATTCACTGGTGATGGCCCGCGCCGAATCGCCCTTCCAGCTACTGCTGGCCTTGATGCCGAACAGGTTGTGACTGCTGCTGCCATCCTGGGCGCGCATGACCGATTTGCCCCAACCGGTTTCGAGCGCGGCCTGGGCCACCAGGTAGCGTGGATCGACACCAATGCGATCGGCCGCTTCCTTGGCCATGGGCAGCATGGCATTGACGAATTCGTCGGCGGAGCTGAAGGCTTTCTTCGCCGGCGCCAGCGGAATCTGCGCCATGGCACGGCCGTAAATCTGCAGACGGCCGGTCGATGGCGCCTCGGTCTGCGCCGTCAGCCAATCGCCGTTATAGAGCGAGCCGGAACCAGTGGTGCTGGTTGGCGGCACTTCGATTTTGTTGATCGCCGAGGTGGCTGTCGCCGCCGGAGCCGATGCCGGAGTCGATGCCGACGGCACCAGTCCCGCGAGCAAGCGATCCGCCAGTTTCGGTGGCAACGCCAATCGACGCTGATTGATCAACGCCATGTCGTTGCGGTGTGCGCCCTCGCCTGCAGCCTGCGGCGCATGTATCGAGCGCGAAGCCCACAGCGGGCGCTGGCCATTGAGGCGTGACAACGGCCCATTGGTGGCAACCGTGCCGGCAGCAATCGGCGTTTCCACGGCAGCTTTCGCTTCGGCCTGCTTGGCGGCGGACGCAGCCGCCGCCTCACCCGGCGCCATCGGTTTGTTCTTCGACATCTGGCGCATCAACACGTCGGCCAGACCGATACCACCACCCTCGCGGGACATGGAAACAGCCAGCTGCTGGTCGTACATTTCCTGGTACTGCTTGGCTTCAGGCGTGTTGAGCGGGTTGTCCTGCCCCAGCGTGTTGGTGGCGGAGCGCATGGACTTGAGCATTTCTCCGAGGAACAGCGACTCGAACTCCTGCGCAACCTTGCGCATGTTGCCATCGCTGTTCTTGTCGCCGACCTTGAGCTGATTCAGTCGATTCAGGTCCGAATAGGAACCCGAGTCGCTGCTGCTGACCAGACCGCTCTTGAACATATCCATGGTCGCCGTTCTCAGATCACGATCAGATCGGCTTGCAACGCGCCGGCCTGTTTCAATGCTTCGAGGATCGCCATCAAGTCACCCGGTGCCGCGCCGACCTGGTTAACCGCGCGAACGATTTCATCGAGGGTGGTGCCCGGGCCGAATTTGAACATCGGCTTGGCTTCCTGCTGGGCGTTGACTCGCGAGCGCGGCACGACCGCCGTCTGACCATTGGACAGAGGGCCGGGTTGGCTGACGATCGGGTCTTCGGTAATGGTCACGGTCAGGCTGCCGTGCGTCACGGCCGCCGGGGAAACCTTGACGTTCTGGCCGATCACGATAGTGCCCGTGCGGGAATTGATGATGACTTTCGCCACTGCCTGACCAGGATCGACTTCGAGGTTTTCGATGATCGACAGGTAGTCGACACGCTGGCTCGGGTCCAGTGGCGCACTGACGCGAATCGAACCGCCGTCGATGGCCTGGGCGACGCCAGGGCCGAGCATGTTGTTGATCTTGTCGACGATGCGCTTCGCCGTGGTGAAGTCCGAACGATTAAGGTTCAGGGTCAGGCTGTTGCCCTGATTGAAGCCGCTCGGCACCGAGCGCTCAACCGACGCACCGCCAGGGATGCGACCGGCCGACGGGACGTTGACGGTGATCTTCGAACCATCGCGACCTTCCGCATCGAAACCACCCACCACCAGGTTGCCCTGGGCGATGGCGTAGACATTACCGTCGATCCCTTTAAGCGGTGTCAGCAGCAAGGTGCCGCCACGCAGGCTCTTGGAGTTACCGATGGACGATACGGTGATATCAACCTGCTGACCGGGCTTGGCGAAGGCAGGCAAATCGGCGCTGATCGACACCGCGGCGACGTTCTTCAACTGCACGTTGCCCGAACCCGGCGGCACCTTGATGCCGAACTGCGAGAGCATGTTGTTGAAGGTCTGCAGGGTGAACGGGGTCTGTGTCGTCTGGTCACCGGTACCGTTGAGCCCGACCACCAGGCCGTAACCGATCAATTGGTTGGAACGCACGCCGGAAATACTGGCGATGTCCTTCAGCCGCTCGGCTTGAGCGCTGAAGGCTGCGGACAACAAAAGGGCGGCCACCGTCAGGTGTTTAAGATTCAAGATGGCCACCTAGAAAGGGAACAGCGGGCTGAGGAAGAAACGGTCGAACCAGCCTGGCTGACTCGCATCGGCAAAGGCACCGGTGCCCGAGTAGGTGATGCGTGCATCGGCGACACGGGTCGAGGAAACGGTGTTGTCGGTGGCGATGTCATCGGCCCGAACCATGCCGGCGATCCGCACCAGCTCATCGCCGGTGTTGAGGGTCAGCCACTTCTCGCCGCGCACGGCGATGATGCCGTTTGGCAGCACGTCGGCAACGGTCACGGTGATCGAACCGGTCAGGCTGTTGCTCTGCCCCGACTTGCTATCGCCCTTGGTGGCGCGGTCGCCGGCATAACCGACGTCCAGGCTCAGGTCACCCCCCCCCACCGGGTCATTGGTGCTCAGGCCACCACCGAAAAACGAGCTCAGCCCGATGTCGGTCTTGCTGGTCTTGCCCACCTGCGAGTTGGCGTTTTTGCTCGCCTGTGTCCGCTCGTTCAAGGTGATGGTAATGATGTCACCGACCCGGAAAGCCTTGCGGTCGCTGTACAGGTTCTGTTCGAAACCGGCCTGGTAGATCGAGCCGTTATTGGCGGCAGCCGGCAGCGGCGTGCGCGGCAACACCGGAGCGTAATAAGGGTCATTGGGCTTGGGCGTCGGGGCGACGCAGCCCGCGAGCGCGGTGATCCCACTCAGTGCCAGAACAGATACAAAGCGATTCATGACCCTACCTCACGGTGTTGCAGGCGACCTCATGGTCGCCACATAGACTTGATTACAGATTCTGCGTTACGAACGAGAGCATCTGGTCGGCGGTGGAGATCACCTTGGAGTTCATCTCGTAGGCGCGCTGGGTGGTGATCATGTTGACCATCTCCTCAACGGTGCTGACGTTGGACGTTTCCAGGGTGTTCTGCAGCGTGGTGCCGAAACCGGCGAGGCCCGGCGTACCGACTTGCGGCGCGCCACTGGCAGCTGTTTCCAGGAACAGGTTGTTACCCACGGCTTGCAGGCCGGCCGGGTTGATGAAGTCGGCGGTTTGCAGGTTGCCGATCACCTGGGACGCGGCGTTGCCGGGAACGGTGACGGACACGGTACCGTCGCGACCGACCGTGAAGGTCTGGGCGTCGTTCGGGATGACAATGGCCGGCTCCAGGGCGAAACCGCTGGCGTTGACGATCTGGCCGTTGGAGTCCAGATGGAATGTACCGTCACGGGTATAGGACGTGGTGCCGTCCGGCTGCAGAATCTGGAAGAAACCGCGACCGTCGATGGCCATGTCCAGTGGTTGCTCGGTGGTTTGCAGGCTGCCGGCGGTAAAGTTTTTCTGGGTGCCGACGATGCGCACACCGGTACCCACTTGCAGACCTGACGGCAGTTCGCTGTCCTGGGTCGACTGGGCGCCTGGCTGGCGTTTGATCTGATAGAGCAGGTCCTGGAATTCGGCGCGGTCACGTTTGAAACCCGTGGTCGACACGTTGGCCAGGTTGTTGGAAATGGTGGTCAGGTTGGTGTCCTGGGCGGACAGACCTGTTTTGGCAACCCATAGAGCCGGAAGCATTCGATTCTCCTCGTGCGCCTGTTTTACGGCGCGACGTTCTGGTAATTAGCTGATCTGCAAGACCCGAGCCATGGCCTGGTCGTCTTCTTTGGCGGTGTTCATCATCTTGATGTGCAATTCGAATTGCTTGGCCAGCGCCAGCACCGAGGTCATTTCCTCGACGGCATTGACGTTGCTCGACTCGAGGAAACCGGACACCAGTTTCACGCCGGCATCGGCCTGAGCCGGCTTGCCGTCCTTGGTATGGATCGAACCATCCAGGCCTTTGGTCATGTTCTTGAAATCAGGGTTGACCAGCTTGATGCGGTCGACTTCGGCCATCACTCGCGGGCCTTCGCCCATCGCGCGGATGCTGATGGTGCCATCTTCGCCGACTTCGATCTGTTGCTCGGGCGGCACGGCAATCGGTCCACCGTTGCCCATCACCGGCATACCGTTACCGGCCCGCAGCACGCCAAGGGCGTCAACGTTCAGGCTGCCGGTGCGCACATAGCTTTCACCACCATCCGGGTTCTGCACGGCGATCCAGCCATTGCCCTGAACCGCCACATCGAGATCACGACCGGTTTCCACCAGGGAGCCGGCGGAGAAATCGGTGGCCGGACGCTCGGACATGGCAAACGCACGCGCCGGAAAGCTGTCGCCGAACACCGGCATCGAGCGCGCTTGCTCCAGGTCTTTCTGAAAACCGTTGGTGGAGATGTTCGCCAGGTTGTTCGCATGAGCCTTTTGCGCCAATGCATTCTGGCTGGCGCCGGTCATCGCTACATAAAGGTACTTGTCCACACTCTTTCCTCTGCATGCCGGACGTTTGCCGCCCACTGCTGTACTGCTGAGCCATAAGCAATTTGCAGACCAACTTTTTTCTGGCGGCACCGGACCCGGCAAACAAAGGACTTGAGGGGTTTTACGAGGAAAGGAGGAATGTAGAGAAGACGAAAAACCGGCGGTGTTATGCCGCTACGCGGCAACGGGCCCTGTGAAAACAGCGTGGTACCTGTAGCAGCTGTCGAGATCTATGCAGGGCCCGAATCCTTACCCACCTCATACTCACGCAACTTGTTGGCAATCGTGGTGTGCGAAACCCCCAACCGCTTGCCCAGCTGCCGGCTGCTTGGATGCTCGGAATACAGGCGCTCCAGCACTGCCTTTTCAAACCGGCCGACAATTTCGTCCAACCCGCCTTCCAGCGAAAAATCGCCCAGGGGCTGACGCACGCCATAGTCCGGCAGACGAATATGTTCCGCCTTTACGGTGCCGCCTTCGCACAGGGAAACCGCCTGGAACAAGACGTTCTCCAGCTGCCGCACATTACCGGGCCAATGGTAATGACTGAGACGCTCCATGGCCGCTGGCGCCAACTTCGGCAACGGGCAGCCGATCTGCCGACTGGCCTGATCAAGAAAGTGCTCAACCAGCGGCGTCAGACCATCCAGACACTCGCGCAGCGGCGGGATGTGCAGAGACAGTACATTCAAGCGGTGGTACAGGTCCTGGCGAAACTCACCGCGCGCGCACAGTTCGGACAAATCCACCTGGGTCGCGCAAATCACTCGCACATCGAGGTAAACCTCTTCATCGCTGCCGACACGACGGAAGCATCCGTCCTGCAAGAAGCGCAGCAATTTCACCTGCAAGCGCGGGCTCATTTCGCCGACGCCATCGAGAAACAACGTACCGCCCGCCGTCAATTCCAGCAGCCCGAGCTTGCCTTCAGCCCGCGCGCCCTCGAAGGCGCCGGGACCGTAGCCGAACAGTTCGGTCTCGGCCATGGACTCTGGCAGGCCGGCACAGTTGAGCGCCATCAGCGGCGATTGACCCCGTGGACTGGCCAGGTGGCAGGCCCGCGCCAGCAGCTCCTTGCCGGTGCCGGTTTCGCCTTCTATTAAGAGTGGCGCATCCAGCGGCGCCATGCGTCGGGCTTCGCGGACCACGGCGGCCATCACTTTCGAACTTTGGAAAATGCTGTCGAACCCACGCAATTCCTGCTTGCGCACGTTGTAGATGCGCTCGCCCACCCGATCCGCACGGTGCAGCGTGAGTACTGCACCGGCCATGGCCTCGCTGTCATCGTGTTCCGATTGCAGCGGTGCGATGTCCGCAAGGAACACATCGCCTTTTACCTTCACTCGCAACCCGTTGATCCGCGACTTGTTGGCGCGGACCAGTTCTGGCAGGTCGAAATCCTCAGCGTAACGGGACAAGGGAATGCCCGGCACTTCGTCCACCCGCACGCCGAGCAACTGCGCCGCCGCACGATTGGCCGCGACAATCGAGCCGCCCATGTCGATCGACAACACCGGAAATTCCAGCGCACCAAGCAAGGCATTGAGCTCCATGTGCCGACGCTCACTGGGCATCAGCCCGACACGCTTGACGCCAAATACACCGGCGATGGATTCAAATTTCGCACGCAACGCCTGGAACTGGAGGTTGATCAGGTTTGGGCAGTGCAGGTAGATCGCATTCCCATGCTCACCCCCCACTTCGCCGCGAGCGACGTTGATCCCGTACTCCACCAGCAGGTTGAGAATGTCGCGCAGAATGCCGATGCGGTTCTGGCAGTGGACTTTGATACGCATATGAAAGACCTGATAAACGATGATTGACCTGTGGGAGCCAGCCTGCTGGCGATGACGTCGCATCAGTCGATGTTGATGTCGAATGACACACCGCTATCGCCAGCAGGCTGGCTCCCACAGGGTTAGCGCCCGACCTTTCTGACTAAGCGCTCAGATAGTCGTCAAGATTATGTGACACCTAAAGCGCTTTTCAAACTCGAAAAACTCAATAACTGCGCCACAGCAGGTTATCCGTAACGAAAACTTTACGTTTTGATAAGAATTTTCCTACTTTCTACTACTACCTGCTGCTGCATCGCCACGCACCATGGGGTATTTCTAACGCCATAGCTGGACATAACAAGAACGAAATTCCCTAGCAGGAGAGCAGCATGAAGCAGACGCAATACGTGGCTCGCGAGCCCGATGCGCAAGGTTTTATCGACTACCCCGCCGAAGAACACGCGGTGTGGAACACGCTGATCACTCGCCAACTGAAAGTGATCGAGGGTCGTGCGTGCCAGGAGTATCTGGACGGTATCGAAAAACTCGGTCTGCCCCACGACCGCATTCCTCAACTCGGCGAAATCAACAAGGTCCTCGGTGAAACCACCGGCTGGCAAGTCGCCCGCGTTCCGGCACTGATTCCCTTCCAGACGTTTTTCGAATTGCTGGCCAACAAGCAATTCCCCGTCGCGACCTTCATTCGTACCCGTGAAGAACTGGATTACCTCCAGGAGCCGGACATTTTCCATGAGATCTTTGGCCACTGTCCGCTGCTGACCAATCCCTGGTTCGCCGAATTTACCCACACTTACGGCAAACTCGGCCTGCAGGCGAGCAAGGAAGAACGCGTGTACCTGGCGCGTCTTTACTGGATGACCATCGAGTTCGGCCTGGTCGACACGCCTCAAGGCCAGCGAATCTATGGCGGCGGCATCCTCTCTTCGCCGAAAGAAACGGTTTACTGCCTGTCGGACGAGCCTGAGCATCAAGCCTTCGACCCTCTGGAATGCATGCGCACGCCTTACCGCATCGACATTCTGCAGCCGCTGTATTTTGTCCTGCCGAATCTCAAGCGCCTGTTCGACCTCGCCCACGAAGACATCATGGGCATGGTCCAGCAGGGCATGCAGCTTGGTTTGCACGCACCGAAATTTCCGCCCAAGCCCAAAGCGGCCTGAGTAGATCCCGCTCGCGACTTGCGCGCAAAGATAGTAATTTCCAACAAGAATCGAATTCAGGAACACACCATGAACGCTCTGAACCAAGCCCATTGCGAAGCCTGCCAAGCCGGCGCCCCTCAAGTCAGCGATGAAGAACTGCCGGTACTGATCAAGCAGATTCCAGACTGGAACATCGAAGTTCGCGACAGCATCATGCAGCTGGAAAAAGTCTTCCTGTTCAAGAATTTCAAGCACGCACTGGCGTTTACCAATGCGGTCGGCGAGATCTCTGAGGCGGAAGGTCACCACCCGGGCCTGCTGACCGAATGGGGCAAAGTCACCGTGACCTGGTGGAGCCACTCCATCAAAGGCCTGCACCGCAATGACTTCATCATGGCCGCGCGCACTGACGAAGTGGCCAAGGACGCCGAGGGCCGCAAGTAATGCATTTCGACGCCATCGGCCGGGTGCCCGGCGATCCGATTCTCGGTTTGATGGAGGCCTATGCGCAGGACCCGAATCCGCGCAAATTCGACCTCGGCGTGGGTGTCTACAAAGACGCCCAAGGCCTGACGCCCATTCCGCAAGCGGTGAAACTGGCCGAGGCGCGACTGGTGGACCGTCAGTCCACCAAAACCTATATCGGTGGTCATGGCGAGCCGGCGTTTGGCAAAGCGATCAACGAGTTGGTGCTGGGCGCGGATTCCGCGCTGATCTCGGAACAACGAGCCGGCGCGACCCAGACACCGGGTGGCACTGGCGCACTGCGCCTGAGCGCGGACTTCATCGCCCAATGCCTTCCGGGGCGCGGCGTGTGGCTGAGCAATCCGACCTGGCCGATTCACGAAACCATCTTCGCGACAGCCGGGGTCAAGGTCAGCCACTACCCTTACGTCGGCAAGGATAACCGTCTCGACGTCGAGGCGATGCTGGCGGTCCTTAACGAAGTGCCCATGGGCGACGTGGTGTTGCTGCATGCTTGCTGCCACAACCCGACCGGCTTCGATCTGTCCCATGACGACTGGCGTCGCGTGCTGGACATCGTGCGCAGTCGCGATTTGTTGCCGCTGATCGACTTCGCCTACCAGGGTTTTGGCGATGGCCTGGAGCAGGATGCCTGGTCGACCCGGCTGTTCGCTGCCGAGTTGCCAGAGGTGCTGATTACCAGTTCGTGCTCAAAGAACTTCGGCCTGTATCGGGATCGCACTGGCGCGCTGATTGTCTGTGCGAAAACCGCTGACAAATTGGTGGACGTTCGCAGCCAGCTGGCCAACATTGCCCGCAACCTGTGGTCGACGCCGCCAGATCATGGCGCTGCAGTGGTAGCGACCATTCTTGGTGATCCTGAACTGAAAAGCCTGTGGGCCGACGAAGTGGAGGCCATGCGCCTGCGCATCGCCCAACTGCGCAGCGGCCTGGTCGAAGCGCTTGAGCCTCACGGACTGCGTGAACGTTTCGCGCACATTGGGGTGCAACGCGGGATGTTCTCCTACACCGGCTTGACGCCTGAGCAGGTGAAGAACCTGCG
Organism: Pseudomonas sp. MDV22-iso1; assembly: GCF_058145095.1. Taxonomy (NCBI): domain Bacteria; kingdom Pseudomonadati; phylum Pseudomonadota; class Gammaproteobacteria; order Pseudomonadales; family Pseudomonadaceae; genus Pseudomonas; species Pseudomonas sp. MDV22-iso1. Next base: position 212,132 of record NZ_JBYVMF010000001.1, on the reverse strand, counting down.
TGATCACCACAGCGTCTACATGGTCGGTACTGGCCGGGCGAACGTGGCAGGTATAGACGCTACGCGCCTGGACCTGTTAGCCGAGGCGATTGCCGAGGTCTGCAAGTAGCTTGAGTAACAGCAAGCTCCCTTGTGAGGGAGCTTGCTACCGCTCGGCTGCGCAGCAGTCGTAAATGCACCTTCGATGAATCTGTTGCACCGCGTTGCCTGGCAATGGGGCCGCTTCGCAGCCCAGCGGCAGCAAGCTCTCCCTCGCGACATCCGGTCTCAATTAAGTTCCCGGCTGCGGCCATCTGTCGCAGAAATCCCATATAAAAGTCTATTTGTCATTTCTCCTGCTGTATCCTGCGCAAGCTTTGTAAAAGCGCGGATCTACCAGATCTATCAACAGACTTTGCGAGGAGCGCGAACCATGCACGAGATCCCTAATCTCCCCTTCCCAAGCCTGCACGAAACTGAGCAGACAACCACGCAACAAGCCGGCGCCCAACAGCCCGAGCCGAAAGAAGCCACTGACAGTCGCAAGGCTGACAGCGAAGACTGATACACCGCACTACCAGACCGTGTGGAAAGCGCTAACATGCGCTTTCCACACTGCCTGAAACCCGAGCCCCCCATGTCTGACGAATTCAGCGAAGAGCAAGCCAGCGCATTGATCGGCACCGCCGAGAAAATGATCGAGATCTGGAATCGCCTCTCCCCCGAAAAACAAGCCGCCCTGCTAGCCCGTTTCGGCAGCGAAGAAAATGCCTTGGCCGCCCTGGTCACGACGCAACTGGTTGCACCTGCCAAACCCTGATCAGCCCATCCGGCAAATAGTTTTACTTTTTCACGACCTGCGGCCGCTCGCGCCGCTATCATAAGCTGCCTATCTATCCTGCTTTCCCGTGGACCTTTACCCATGTCTGAAAACCAGCGCCCCCTGGCGGTCACGCTGCAAGTTGTCTCCATCGTTCTGTTCACCTTTATTGGCTACCTGAATATCGGCATTCCCTTGGCGGTGTTGCCTGGCTACGTCCACAGCGACCTGGGTTTCGGCGCCGTGATCGCCGGCCTGGTGATCAGCGTGCAATACCTCGCCACCCTGCTCAGCCGGCCGTATGCCGGGAAGATCATCGATAACAAAGGCAGCAAACTGGCGGTGATGTATGGCCTCGCCGGTTGTGGTTTGAGTGGGGTGTTCATGCTGATCTCGGCGTGGACTCAAAGTCTGCCGGCGCTTAGCCTCGTCAGTTTGCTGATCGGTCGCCTGGTCCTCGGCAGCGCAGAAAGCCTGGTGGGCTCGGGATCGATTGGCTGGGGCATTGGTCGCGTCGGCGCAGCGAACACCGCGAAAGTGATTTCCTGGAACGGCATCGCCAGCTACGGCGCACTGGCCGTCGGCGCGCCGCTGGGCGTGTTGCTGGTGAGGGAGTGGGGCCTGTGGAGCATGGGCGTGAGCATCGTGCTGCTGGCCATCCTCGGCCTGGCGCTGGCCTGGCCAAAAACCGCCGCGCCGATTGTCGTCGGCGAGCGCTTGCCGTTCATGCACGTACTGGGTCGGGTGTTGCCCCATGGCTGCGGTCTGGCGCTGGGCTCGATCGGGTTCGGCACCATCGCCACGTTCATTACCCTGTATTACGCCACGCAACACTGGGACAACGCGGTGCTTTGCCTGAGCCTGTTCGGCGCCAGTTTCATTGGTGCACGATTGCTGTTCGGCAATCTGATCAATCGCCTCGGTGGCTTTCGCGTGGCGATTGCCTGTCTCTCGGTGGAAACCCTGGGCTTGCTGCTGCTGTGGTTGGCGCCGGACGCCCACTGGGCATTGGCCGGCGCAGCACTGAGTGGGTTCGGCTTTTCGCTGGTATTCCCGGCGCTTGGCGTAGAAGCGGTGAACCTGGTTCCGGCCTCAAGCCGTGGGGCAGCGGTCGGTGCTTACTCGCTGTTCATCGACTTGTCGTTAGGGATTACCGGACCGTTGGCGGGTGCGATTGCAGCAGGTTTCGGTTTTGCCTCGATCTTCCTGTTCGCTGCCATTGCCGCGTTAAGTGGTTTGGGCTTGAGTGTTTACCTGTACCGCCAGGCGCCCAGGCACCTGAATGAAAAGTACCGTGAAGAGCGTGGCACTCCCTAGAAATCGACCTTCCCTCGCCCGGCCTTGATGCTGCCGCGCTTGGTTTTGGATTCCAGTCGACGCTTCTTCGAGCCCAGCGTCGGCTTGGTCGGCCGGCGTTTCTTTTCGACCTTGGTGGCGCTGAGTATCAACTCGATCAACCGCTCCAGCGCGTCGGCGCGATTGGCCTCCTGTGTCCGGTATTGCTGGGCCTTGATGATCAACACGCCTTCGCTGGTGATGCGACTGTCACGCAGCGCCAGCAGGCGTTCTTTGTAGAACTCGGGCAAAGACGAGGCCGGGATGTCGAAGCGCAGGTGCATGGCGCTGGAAACCTTGTTGACGTTCTGTCCACCGGCGCCCTGGGCGCGGATGGCTGTCAACTCGATCTCGGCATCCGGCAGATGCACGTTGTTGGAAATCACCAGCATGGAAAAGCGTCCGTATTCAGAACATGCAGGATACCGCGAATGAAGGAGTGCCCTTGCAGGAGCTGCCGCAGGCTGCGATTTTTGATCCTGATTTTCTCCCGATATCGCTGAAATGCGGGATCAAAAGATAACAGCCTTGCTTCGCTCGAGCTCCTGCGAGTAATAATTGCTACGCAACAGATAAACCCAGCTCCGACAGCAGCATCGAGGCTTGTGCGCGAGAAATCACGGCGCCCTTGAACAGTTTCGCATCATTGAGTCGAAAGCCGCTCAAATCGGCACCGCGCAAATCCGCACCGGCGAATGTCGCGCCATCGATACGGGCATGGGCGAGGCTGCAATCAACAAACTCTGCTTTGCGAAAGTCCGCATCACTCAGGTCCGCTTCAGAAAAATCCAGGTTGTTCAGCGTGCTTCTGGCAAAGGACATCCCCGGCAAAAAAGCACTGTTGAGTCGCGTCTCGTTGAACGAAAGCCCCAGACCCGAACAGTGACTGAAGTTGGCGCCGGTCAGCTTGCAGCCGTTGAACTCGACTTGCGCCAACTTAGCTCGCTGCCAGCTCGTATTGTTCAGATCACAATTGCCGAACGATGCCTCAAGCAAGTGCGCGGCTTCGAAAACCCCGTGTGCCCCCCGGCACCCTTTCCACGTTGTGCCCTCCAGACGAGCCCCTAGAAACTGACTGCGGAGCAAGGTACAGCGATGGAACTCGCAGTGATCCAGTACCAACCGCGACAAATCGGCATCGGTGAAGTCCACACCGATGAAGCGCAGCGGCAAGCCGTGATGATCAATCGCCGCCTGAACGTCCTCACGACCCAACAGGCCGCCTTCTATTTCGTAGTGCGTTTGTTCTTCGCTCATGCTTGCCTCCTGTCCTGTATTTCTGGCTTGAGCAGTCTATCGTCACCTCTTGTAGGACCGCAGACAAAAAAGCCGGCAGACGCCGGCTCTTTTGTTGTCATCCGTCTCCTACTTGATCACGGAGCCGGTCATCGCAGCGCCGTGGTTACGACGCTTGTTTTTGATGCCGTAGCAGATCCACATGAACGCAACCCACACCGGTATCGCGTAGACCGAGATCTGGATACCCGGAATCAGCAGCATCACACCCAGGATGAACACCACGAACGCCAGGCAGATGTAGTTACCGTAGGGGTACCACAGCGCCTTGAACAGCGGCGTTTGTTGGGTCTTGTTCATGTGCTGGCGGAACTTGAAGTGCGAGAAGCTGATCATCGCCCAGTTGATGACCAGGGTGGCCACTACCAGCGACATCAACAGCTCAAGCGCGCTGTGCGGGATCAGGTAGTTCAGCAGTACGGCGATCAATGTCACCGCTGCCGAAGCCAGGATCGAGCGTACAGGCACGCCTCGCTTGTCGATCTTCGCCAGGGCCTTGGGCGCATCACCCTGCTCGGCCATGCCCAGCAACATACGGCTGTTGCAGTAGGTACCGCTGTTGTAGACCGACAATGCAGCGGTCAGCACGACAAAGTTCAGGATGTGCGCGGCAGTGCTGCTGCCAAGCATCGAGAACACCTGAACGAACGGGCTGCCGCTGTAGGAATCGCCGGAAGCATTCAGGGTGGCCAGCAGGCTGTCCCATGGTGTCAGCGACAAAAGAATGACCAGTGCGCCGATGTAGAAAATCAGGATCCTGTAGATCACTTGGTTGATGGCTTTCGGGATCACGGTTTTCGGCTTGTCGGCTTCTGCTGCGGTGAAACCGAGCATTTCCAGACCGCCGAATGAGAACATGATGATCGCCATGGCCATGACCAGACCGCTAATCCCGTTCGGGAAAAAGCCGCCATGGGCCCACAGGTTGGTCACCGATGCCTGGGGACCGCCGTTGCCGCTGACCAGCAGGTAGCTGCCCAGCGCAATCATGCCGACGATGGCCACGACTTTGATGATCGCGAACCAGAACTCGGCCTCGCCAAAGACTTTGACGTTCGCCAGGTTGATCAGGTTGATCAGTACGAAGAATCCGGCAGCAGAGACCCAGGTCGGGATGTCCGGCGCCCAATAGTGAATGTACTTGCCGACCGCAGTCAGCTCCGACATGCCCACCAGGATGTACAGAATCCAGCAGTTCCAGCCCGACAGGAAGCCGGCGAAACCACCCCAATACTTGTGAGCAAAGTGGCTGAAAGAACCGGCCACCGGCTCTTCGACGATCATTTCGCCCAGTTGGCGCATGATCATGAAAGCGATGAAGCCGCAGATGGCATAGCCGAGGATCATCGACGGGCCAGCAGATTTCAGCACGCCGGCCGAGCCCAGAAACAAACCGGTACCGATGGCGCCACCGAGGGCGATCAATTGAATGTGGCGATTTTTCAGGCCGCGCTTCAGCTCGCCTGAATGCGAGTTTTGTCCACTCATGAAAAGGGTCTCACGCAAGGTTTGATGATGTTCAGTAGACGATGCTGCTCAGTTGCGATTTCAAGCAGCACCGATCAAACCCCAGCGCAGGCACCAGGAGTTCAGCGTATTTACAACGTTCATGCGTCACCTGTTTGTTTTTATCTGTGACGAAATCGAACCCGACACGCTTGTGGCGCAGCGGAGTGAACAAGGCGGATAGCCCTGAGGTTTGCGCAGATGCGCAGGAGGTCACAGTTAAAACGCGGCGCATTGTACACCTGTAACCCCCTGCTGCCAGACATCACAGGATCAGCGTGTCGGTTGCCGGGATTGCGTGTGTCCGCCTCGGAGCTGCCGGGCGGATGCAAAAATTGAGTCAGACCTTTGCGGGTCATCGACGGGAACGGTAAGAAAACGTCCCTTGGGGAGATGAAGATGGATCGCGGCGTTCATTGCGCCTCCTTGTTTTTATGCACCTGCACGGCAGGCATGGGGCGCATCTGATCCTTCTATGGAGGCTGAAACAAGCGGGCCAGAGCGCTGGCGAGGGGGCATGGAAGCGCCCGACGGAAGGAATTCCTTACAGAATCGAGGACGTGTCGATTGCGCTGGACGAATCGGGGAATTTCGTAAGTTTTTCGTTACAGGCCGTAACGCAGGATTTCCATTCTGGAACTGGGTGGAATGGCCGCAGGCGCCATCGCGAGCAAGCTTGGCTCCCATAGGGTGAATGGGCGCAAGCACTCTCTGGGACATCTTGAATGAACGTGGGAGTGGGCTTGCTCGCGTAGAGGCCCTTGAATTCACCACATCATTAAAGGCGGCAAAAAAAAACGCCAACCCGAAGGTTGGCGTTTTTCATGTACCGCTCACCGATTACTCAGGCTTGCGACGACCGAAGCCCGGACGCTGGCCCGAACCGGCCGGTGCACCACGACGCTTGCCCGATGGCGCGTCCTTGTCGACCAGAACGATGCCTGGGCGTTTTTTCGGCGCTGGCTTGGCCGGACGCTTGGTATCGGTCGGACGATCCGCCACTGGCGTACCGCGACCTGATTCACCACGACCAGCAGGTGCCCCACGATCGCTGCGACCGCCCGTTGGCGCGCCGCGACCTTCGCCGCGCTCAGTGCGACCGTTGGCCGGACGCGGAGTACGTGGACCGCGCTCGCCATCGGCACGCGGTGCTGCCGGCTTGCGGGCAGGACGTTCGCCTTCGATATGCGGCTCACGGGCTGGACGCGGACCGGCAGCCGGTGCGCCTGCCGCAGGACGCAGAGTGCGTACGCGCTCGGTAGTGCCCATCGGACGGGACGATTTACGCTGCATGCGCTCGAGCTTGTCTTTGCTCTTGGCGTTCATCTGCGGCATGGCCACCGGGGTCAAGCCCACTTCAGCACTCAAAATGTCGACTTCGTACTGGCTCATTTCGCGCCAGCGGCCCATCGGCAGATCGGAGTTGAGGAACACCGGACCGAAACGCACGCGCTTCAGGCGGCTGACCACCAGGCCCTGGGATTCCCACAGACGACGAACTTCGCGGTTACGACCTTCCATCACCACGCAGTGGTACCAGTGGTTGAAGCCTTCGCCTCCTGGTGCCTGCTTGATGTCGGTGAACTTGGCCGGACCGTCTTCGAGGACGACGCCCGCTTTCAAACGTTCGATCATCTCGTCATCGACTTCACCACGAACACGCACCGCGTATTCACGGTCCATTTCGTAGGACGGGTGCATCAGGCGGTTGGCGAGTTCACCGTCGGTGGTAAACATCAGCAGACCGGTGGTGTTGATGTCCAGGCGACCGATGTTGATCCAGCGGCCTTCTTTCGGGCGCGGCATCTTGTCGAATACGGTTGGACGGCCTTCCGGGTCGTTACGGGTGCAGATCTCACCGTCGGGCTTGTTGTACATGATCACGCGGCGTACCGACTCGGCGGCTTCTTCGCGCTTGATCACCTTGCCATCGATGGTGATGGCGTCATGCAGGTCGACGCGCTGACCGAGGGTGGCGTCTTTGCCATTGACCTTGATGCGGCCGTGGCTGATCCAGGCTTCTACGTCACGGCGCGAGCCGACGCCGATACGGGCGAGGACTTTCTGCAGTTTTTCGCCTGCTGGGCCGATTTCCTGGTCGTCTTTCTGGTCGTTGATACTCATCTGGGCACCTCCCGGTGTGGTCTGTTCAGGAAGCCCTGAATTGAGCGTCCTGAAGCGATGTAAATCTGGGTACTTTGGCGAAGCAGTCGCCGAAGGGTCGCGAATCATACGCTCATGACAGCGTTCGCGCATCAGAGACTAGCTGATTGATGCAAGGTTATTTGCTTTTCCGCCGACCGGTGACGCCAAGTTTGATCAAGCGCAGTGCCGCTTCGGCGAGCACCGAGCGTTTGTCGACCTTGTCGAGTTTCTTCCAGGCTTTGATCTCGCGCTTGCTGCGACCGCAGCCGACGCAGATATCGTCGGTGAATTTGCAGATGCTGATGCACGGGTCTTTGGTTGAGCTCATTACACTCTCCAGACAACACAATTCCCTGTGGGAGCCGAGCTTGCTCGCGATCGCGGTGGGTCAGGCAGCAAGAATGTCGACTGGCACGCCCTCATCGCGGGCAAGCCCGCTCCCACAGGGATCTTCATTGCCCATAGGGTTTGGGTCAATCGTCGAACTCGCGGCGTTCGGCTTCAATTGCTTCGGCCAGGGCGCGGGCTTCGGCTTCTTCGTCGCTCAACTCGGGCTCGGGCTCGGGCTCAGGCTCAGGCTTGTGCGGGTCAAGGGCAGCGACCGCGGCCAATAGCTTTTCGCGAGCTTCGGCAACGCCGAGCACATCGTCGTCCTGTTCCTCTTCAAGTGTGGCGTCAGGCTCGGTCTGAAGTTCAACATCAATCCCAGGTTCAGCCTCAACCTCAAGTTCAACCTCAACTTCAACTTCAACTTCAACCCCAGGTTCAGGTTGATCCTGAAACTCTTCGCCCTGATTTACCGCCCCATCGCGCAGGAGGTCATCGAAGTCGGTCTTGATCCCGTCTTCCATGGTGTCCAGCTCCAGCAATAGCGTATGGAAGCTGGTTTCTTCCTTCGGCTCTTCCTGTTCGGCACTGGCATCCGCCAACGCCTGCAGACTCGCGGGCACCGGAGCATCGTCGAAATCAAGCACCGGGTCCGGTTCCAGCTCGCGCAGTTCCGCCAGCGGCGGCAGATCGTCGAGGTTCTTCAGGTTGAAGTGATCGAGAAACACCTTGGTGGTCGCGAACATCGCCGGTTTTCCGGGCACGTCACGGTAGCCGACGATGCGGATCCACTCGCGCTCAAGCAGCGTCTTGACGATGTGACTGTTGACCGCCACGCCCCGCACGTCCTCGATTTCACCCCGGGTAATGGGTTGGCGATAGGCGATGAGCGCCATGGTTTCGAGCATGGCGCGGGAGTAACGCTGGGGGCGCTCTTCCCACAAGCGGCCGACCCATGGCGAAAATTTTTCGCGAATCTGCAAGCGATAGCCCGAGGCAACCTCTTTCAGCTCGAAGGCGCGGCCGTCACAGGACTTGGCCAGGATCGTCAGCGCTTTCTTGAAGACGGGCGGTTCTGGTCGTTCACCCTCTTCAAAGAGTTCGAACAGGCGTTCAAGCGATTGCGGCTTTCCCGAGGCCAACAGAAAGGCTTCAAGCAATGGCGCCAGCTCGCGGGGTTCAGTCAGGTTCATGATTCAACTCGTTATTCGGCTCGGGCCCGCACGTGGATCGCTGCGAACGGCTCATTCTGCACCAGCTCGACCAGGGATTCCTTGACCAATTCGAGGATCGCCATAAAGGTCACCACTACCCCCAGGCGCCCTTCTTCGGCAGTGAACAGCTCGACGAAGGGCACGAAACCGCCGCCCTTGAGCCGCTCCAGTACATCACTCATGCGTTCCCGCGTGGACAACGCCTCACGACTGACCTGGTGACTTTCGAACATATCGCCACGGCGCAGCACCTCGGCCATGGACATCAGCAATTCTTCCAGGCTCACGTCCGGCACCAGCTTGCGCGCACGTGCCTCGGGGGCATCGAGCTTGGGCACCACAACGTCACGACCTACCCGACTGAGACCATCAATGCCTTCAGCCGCCGCCTTGAAACGCTCGTACTCCTGCAAGCGGCGGATCAGCTCGGCGCGCGGGTCGTCTTCTTCGGCTTCAATCGATTCTGCACGGGGCAACAGCATCCGCGATTTGATTTCGGCCAGCATCGCGGCCATCACCAGATACTCGGCGGCCAGCTCCAGTCGCACCGTCTGCATCAATTCGACATAGCCCATGTACTGACGGGTAATTTCCGCCACCGGGATGTCGAGGATGTTGATGTTCTGTTTGCGGATCAGGTACAGCAACAGGTCGAGCGGACCTTCGAACGCTTCGAGGAAGACTTCCAGGGCATCAGGCGGAATGTACAGGTCCAGCGGCATTTCCATGACCGCCTGGCCATAGACCATGGCGAAAGGCAGCTCTTGCTGGGCACCGGCCTGACTGTCGACGGGTTCTACTGCAGACATCTAGGCCTCGGCCATGAACGGCGCAGGGTCGCCGCAACCGACACGAATGACTTCCGGTTCGCCATCGGCGAGGTTGATTACCGTGGACGCCTTTATCCCGCCAAAACCGCCGTCGATGATCAGGTCGACCTGATGTTCGAGCAACTGCCGCATTTCGTAAGGATCCGTCAGCGGATCGGTGTCCCCCGGCATAATCAGCGTCACGCTCATCAGGGGCTCACCCAGCTCTTCCAGCAACGCCAGGGCAATCGGATGGCTTGGTACGCGCAGACCGATGGTGCGTTTTTTCGGGTGCAGCAACAGCCGCGGGACTTCGCGGGTGGCATTGAGAATGAAGGTGTAGGGCCCCGGCAAATGGGCCTTGAGCAACCGGAAAGTGCCGGTATCGATCTTGGCGAACAGGCCCAGCTGCGACAGGTCACTGCAAATCAGCGCAAAGTTGTGCTTTTCATCCAGCTGTCTCAACCGGCGCACGCGCTCCACGGCATTCTTGTCGCCGATCTGGCAACCAATGGCGTAGGACGAGTCTGTGGGATAAATCACCACCCCGCCTTTGCGGATGATCTCGACAGCCTGTTTGATCAGGCGCGCTTGCGGGTTTTCCGGATGAATCTGGAAAAATTGACTCACATTCTCTACCTGTTCAGACGGCGGCAATAATTGGGTCATGTTTGAATCGACACCAAAGTGGTGGCAGATCCTCCGGGAGCGGGCGATATTCACCGATCTCGGACCAGCCTCCAGGGCCATGAAAATCACTGCCGGCACTGACCAGCAGACCGAACTCGCGGGCAAGAATCGCCAGACTGCCCACTTGCTCCGCAGGCTGATGGCCATTGACGACCTCGATTGCGTGGCCCCCTGATTGAATATAGTCAGAAATCAGCCGACGACGTTTGCTGCGAGTGAAATCGTAGTGCCAGGGATGCGCCAGGCTCACCCAGGCCTTCGCGGCCCGCAGGGTTTCGACGGTCTCTTCCAGGGTCGGCCAGTGTTGCTTGACGTCCCCCAGCTTGCCGGCACCCAGCCATTTGCGGAACGCTTCAGCGCGGTCCTTGACGAAACCTTCGCGCACCATCCAGTCCGCGAAATGTGGACGGGCCGGCGCATTGCCGCTGTCACCCAGTTCCTGCTGAATGGCCCGAGCGCCTTCCAGCGCTCCGGGCATGCCCTTGAGCGCAAGCTTGCGGCTTATCTCTTCGGACCGTAGCCAGCGACCATCGTGCAGTTTGGCGATGGCCTCGACCAACGACGGCGCGTTGACATCGAAACCGTAGCCCAGCACATGAATGGTGGCACCGCCCCAGGTGCAGGGCAATTCGACGCCGTTGACCAGCTGCATCCCCAGCGCCGTTGCCGTCGTACGAGCCTCGTCGAGCCCTTCGAGGGTGTCGTGATCGGTCAAGGCCAGGACTCGCACGCCTTTCTCGAACGCACGCTCGACCAGGACCCTGGGCGCCAGTGCGCCGTCGGAGGCCGTGCTATGGCAGTGCAAATCAACATTCACGGGGATGTATTACCTCAAATCAGCTGGCGCTATCGCGCGCCCATATGTTTGTTATTATGCCGCCACATCCTGCTTCTGGCTGCCACTGTGAAACAATTCATCGATTTCATCCCGCTTCTCCTGTTTTTCATCGTCTACAAACTCGATCCACGGGTCGTCGACATTGCCGGCCATGAGTTGACTGTAGGCGGTATCTACAGCGCCACTGCGATGCTGATCATCAGCTCCCTGGTGGTGTACGGCGCGCTGTTCATCACTCAGCGCAAGCTGGAGAAGAGCCAGTGGCTGACCCTCATCGCCTGCCTGGTCTTCGGTAGCCTGACCCTGGCCTTCCACAGCGAGACTTTCCTTAAATGGAAAGCACCCGTGGTCAACTGGCTGTTCGCCCTGGCATTCATCGGCAGCCACTTCATCGGTGACCGCCTGTTGATCAAGCGCATCATGGGCCACGCCCTGACGCTGCCGGATCCGGTCTGGACCCGTCTGAACATTGCCTGGATCGCGTTTTTCCTGTTCTGCGGTGCGGCCAACCTGTTCGTCGCCTTCACATTCCAGAGCTACTGGGTCGACTTCAAGGTCTTCGGTAGCCTGGGCATGACCTTGCTGTTCCTGGTCGGCCAGGGCATTTACCTGTCCCGCCACCTGCACGACGCCGATACCACAACGCCAAAAACCGAGGACTGACATGCTTTACGCAATCATTGCCACAGACGTCGCCAACTCCCTGGAAGCCCGCCTGGCCGCGCGGCCTGCGCACCTCGAGCGCCTGCAACAGCTCAAGGGCGAAGGCCGTATCGTATTGGCCGGCCCACACCCGGCGGTCGACAGCAATGATCCGGGCGCAGCGGGCTTCACCGGCAGCCTGATCGTTGCCGAGTTCGATTCCCTGAGCGCCGCCCAGGCCTGGGCCGACGCCGATCCGTACATCGCCGCCGGCGTGTACGCCAACGTTTCGGTCAAGCCATTCAAGCAAGTCCTGCCCTGATACGCTCCTGCACGATGAACCTTTGTGGGTTCATCGTGCTCTCAATCGCTCATTATTCCCGTTTGCCTGCCGACAACTTGCCCAATAACCCGATTGGAATCAGGAGTCGCGATGCGCAAGGGTCCGTTGTGTCTGATATTGGTAACGTTGTCATTGGTGGGCACCGCCCAAGGTGAAGAGAGCGCCGGTTCGACGCCCGTTTCCCCGAGTGTCGGCAGCCAGATCAGCGAACTGCAGCAACGTTTGCAGGCAAGCGAGCAGCAACGAGAAGTACTGAGCAAACAATTGCAAAGTAACGATGGCGAACGCGAAAGCGCCCAACTGAGCCGATTGCGCCAAGAGAACCAGCGCCTCAAGCTGCAACTCAAGGAAGCACAGGCCAGCCCCCAGCAGCCGCGTCTGTTGACCGATCAACAACAGTGGTTCGTCACGGGAGCGGGAGTTGCACTGTTGGCACTGCTCTGCGGTATCTTCGCCAGTGGTGCAAGTCGAAAACGTCGGCAATGGTTAAATTGAGTGATTCATGAGCGAGTTGTTACTAATTGATGATGACCAGGAACTGTGTGAGCTCCTGGGCAGTTGGCTGAGCCAGGAAGGCTTTCAGGTCCGTGCGTGCCACGACGGCCAGAGCGCCCGCCGTGCATTGGCTGAAACTTCGCCGGCAGCCGTGGTGCTGGACGTGATGCTCCCGGACGGCAGCGGCCTGGAATTGCTCAAGCAACTGCGCAGCGATCACCCGGACCTGCCAGTGCTGATGCTGTCAGCCCGCGGGGAACCGCTGGACCGCATCCTGGGCCTGGAACTTGGCGCCGACGATTACCTGGCCAAGCCCTGCGATCCAAGGGAGCTGACCGCCCGCCTGCGCGCGGTGTTGCGCCGCAGCCATCCGGTGGCTGTGACCAGCCAAGTGGAGTTGGGCGACCTGTGCTTCAGCCCGGTGCGTGGCGTGGTCAGCATCGATGAACAGGAATTCACCCTCACCGTCTCCGAAAGCCGCCTGCTCGAAGCCCTGCTCAAGCAGCCCGGCGAACCGCTGGACAAACAGGAGCTGGCGCAAATCGCCCTCGGCCGCAAGCTGACCCTGTACGACCGCAGCCTGGACATGCACGTCAGCAACCTGCGCAAAAAGATCGGCCCGCACCCCGACGGCCGCCCTCGCATCGTTGCCCTGCGCAGCCGCGGTTACTACTACAGCCTCTAAACCACACGCCCCTGCAGGTGCTGTGTTTGTTTCCTGTAGCAGCTGTCGAGCCTGCGAGGCTGCGTTCGGATGCGCAGCATTCGTCGAACTGGCGAGCGCTGCGCACTCGAACGCAGCCTCGCAGGCTCGGCAGCTGCTACAGGTTATGCGTCGAAAAAAAGCAATCGGAGACTCGGGGTTTGTCAGGATAGTCCGAAACCGTCTTTACCCAAGCTTTACGCTCCGCTGACCGCCGCTTACCTTGATCTCCGTAATCTGTACTCATCCGGAACGTACCGGGAACGAGACAAGGAGATTCACCATGCGCAAGACTCTTATCGCTCTGATGTTCGCTACCGCCCTGCCAACCGTTGCCATGGCGATGCCTGAAGGCACAGGCCCGATGGGTGGGCCGATGGACGGTCCGCGCCACGGCGGTCAGATGCATGACAGACACGGCAAAGGCCCGTACAGCCAGCTGGACCTGACCCGCGAACAGCGCGAGCAGATCCGCAAGATCATGGGCGAGCAGATGCACGAGCGTAAGCAAGTGGTCGACAAGTACCTGGAGAAACTCTCGCCAGCCGACCAAAAAGCCATGAAAGACGAAATGGCGGCCAACCACAAAAAAGCCGAGGCTGACGTACGCGCCTTGTTGAAACCGGATCAACAGAAGCAATTCGACGAGATCCAGAAGAAACAGGCAGAGCGTCGCGCCGAATGGGCCGAGTTCAAGGCCTGGAAAGCGCAACAACCGCAAAAAGCGCAATAATGAGCTGACCCATGGACCCAACGGCCTCAGCCGTTGGGTCTGACTCTATTCAAAACCCTTGTAGGAGTGAGCCTGTGTGGCGAGGGGATTTATCCCCGCTCGGCTGCGAAGCAGTCGTAGATTCTGACGGCTCGACGTGGCTGAAAGAATGACAGGGCCTCTTCGCGGCCCAACGGGGATAAATCCCCTCGCCACACAGGCTCGCTCCTACAGGGGATCTGCGTTTGTTCGAGGATTTTCTGTGCGCTCATTGTTCTGGCGTATTCTGGCCAGCTTCTGGCTGGCCATCGCTCTGGTTGCAGGTCTCTCCATTCTGCTGGGGCACATGCTGAATCAGGACGCCTGGATACTCAGCCGCCACCCGGGGCTCAACACCCTGGCAGAACAGTGGACGCAAACCTACGAAGCTCAGGGTGAGGAAGCGGCCCAGGACATTCTCGAGCAGCGCAAACGCCAGTATCACATCGACGTTCAAGTGCTCAACGAAAGCGGTGATCCGGTGGTGCGCGGCACGTTTCCACGCCGGGCGGCCGCCTTCGAAGCGCGCCAGAACGACGGTGATCGCCGTCTGCCGTGGCGTCGCCTGACCGATGAATACACCAGCGAAAAAACCGGCAATACCTACCTGTTGATCTACCGCATCCCGCACCCGGAACTCGATTCATGGCATCGCGAAAGCCTGCTCTGGCCATTGAGTGCGCTGGGCATTGCGCTGGTGGTGCTGACCTTGTTCAGCCTGATCGTGACATTGTCCATCACGCGTCCGCTCAGCCGTCTGCGCGGCGCGGTGCATGATCTCGGGCAAACCACGTACCAGCAAAACAGCCTGGTCAAACTGGCCAATCGTCGCGACGAGTTCGGCGTGCTGGCCAACGACTTCAACCGCATGGGCGCACGCCTGCAAAGCCTGATCGGCAGTCAGCGGCAATTGTTGCGTGACGTTTCCCACGAACTGCGCTCGCCGCTCGCTCGACTGCGCATTGCCCTGGCACTGGCCGAGCGGGCGAACCCTGAAGAACGTGAAAAACTCTGGCCGCGCCTGACGCGCGAATGCGACCGACTCGAAGCCCTGATCAGCGAGATCCTGGTATTGGCGCGAGTTGACGCCGACAACGCCAGCGCTGAAGACATTGATCTCGATGCGCTGCTGCACACCCTGCAAAAAGACGCCCAGCTCGGTTCCCCGGAGCAGACCGTGCGTCTGGAAGCCGAATCGCCGCTGAACCTCAAAGGCTGGCCGACGATGATCGAACGCGCCGTGGACAATCTGCTGCGCAACGCCCAGCGCTTCAACCCGGCAGGTCAGCCGATTGAAATGCACGCAGCGCGTCAGGGGGAGCGGATTGTGATCAGCGTTCGCGACCATGGGCCGGGTGTCGAGGTCGAACACCTGGGCCAATTGGGTGAGCCGTTTTATCGGGCGCCGGGACAGACAACGGCAGGCCACGGTTTGGGCCTGGCGATTGCGCGGCGTGCAGCGGAGCGACATGGCGGGAGTCTGGTGCTGGCCAATCACCCGCAAGGCGGGTTCATCGCCAGCCTGGAATTACCGTTAGTGCCAGGAGCGGTGGTACAACCCTGACCTCTTGTGACCTGCGGCCCGCTCGTTTGATCGTTCCCACGCTCCGCGTGGGATTGCCTCAAGGAACGCTCCGCGTTCCAATGGGACGCAGAGTGTCCAGGGCTGCATTCCCATGCAGAGCGTGGGAACGATCCTTAATGACGTGGCCAGGCGCTGACAAATTCCGCGAGGTCGACTTTCTCCGCAGTCCGCGGTTCTTTCTGCGGTGTCCCCAGATAAAGAAACGCGATCACTTCCTCCCCTTCCGCCAGCCCCAACCCTTTGGCCACATGGGCCGAATACGCCAGCTCACCGGTGCGCCACACCGCGCCGATTCCTTGGGCATAAGCCGCCAGCAGAATCCCGTGGGCTGCACAGCCCGCGGCCAGCAATTGCTCCGACTTGGGGTATTTGACGTGATCCTGCAAACGCGCGATCACCACGACCACCAACGGCGCACGCAGTGGACCGTTGCGCGCCTTGTCCAACGCAGCATCGGACACTTCACTGTCCTGCAGCTTCGCGGCCTCGGCCAGCAGCTCGCCCATTTGCTCGCGCGCTGCGCCTTCGACGGTCAGGAAGCGCCACGGCTGCAAATGACCATGGTCCGGCGCACGCATGGCGGCGGCAAACAGCACTTCACGCTGCTCTGCGGTCGGTGCCGGCTCGAGCAATCGGGGAACGGAAACACGGTTGAGCAACGCGTCGAGAGCCTGCATCGGCCACCTCCTTTAAAAAATGATTGGCTATTCTAGCGGTAAGTGCCGCGGGGATGCCGGTTTACATGCCCTGCCCCGCGGGTAGAATGGCGCCCTTCCCTATTTCAGCCCGAGCGGACTTCATGGCGTTGCCGACCTTACGGACAATTGGTTTCATCATCGGCATCTTCCTGATCACGCTGGCCATCGCCATGGTCGTGCCCATGGCCACGCTGCTTATCTTTGACCGCACCAGCGACCTGCCATCGTTCCTCTGGGCCAGCATGATCACGTTTGTCGCCGGCCTGGCCCTGGTCATCCCCGGTCGTCCCGAACACGTGCACCTGCGGCCCCGGGACATGTACCTGCTGACGGTCAGCAGCTGGCTGGTGGTGTGCATCTTCGCCGCGCTGCCGTTCCTGCTGACCCAACACATCAGTTACACCGACTCGTTCTTCGAGAGCATGTCCGGGATCACCGCCACCGGTGCGACGGTACTCAACGGCCTGGACACCATGTCACCCGGCATCCTGATGTGGCGCTCATTGCTGCACTGGATCGGCGGTATCGGCTTTATCGGCATGGCGGTTGCGATTCTTCCGCTACTGCGTATCGGTGGCATGCGCCTGTTTCAGACGGAGTCTTCGGACCGTTCTGAAAAGGTCATGCCCCGCTCGCATATGGTGGCGCGCCTGATCGTGGCGGCCTACGTCGGCATCACCATTCTCGGCAGCCTGGCGTTCTGGTGGGCCGGAATGAGCCCGTTCGACGCGATCAACCACGCGATGTCGGCGATCTCCACCGGCGGCTTCTCGACCTCCGACAAATCACTGGCCAACTGGACGCAACCTGCGGTGCACTGGGTAGCGATCGTCATCATGATCCTTGGCAGCCTGCCGTTCACCCTGTACGTGGCCACGTTACGCGGCAACCGTCGAGCCTTGATCAAAGATCAACAGGTCCAAGGCTTGCTCGGCATGTTGCTGGTGACCTGGCTGGTACTCGGCACCTGGTACTGGTGGACGACTCAGTTGCACTGGCTGGAGGCCTTGCGGCACGTGGCGCTGAACGTGACGTCGGTGGTGACCACCACGGGTTTCGCGCTGGGGGATTACAGCCTCTGGGGTAATTTCTCGTTGATGTTGTTCTTCTATTTGGGCTTTGTCGGTGGCTGCTCGGGATCGACCGCCGGCGGGATCAAGATTTTCCGTTTCCAGGTGGCCTACATCCTGCTCAAGGCCAACCTTAACCAGTTGATTCATCCACGTGCGGTGATCAAGCAAAAGTACAACGGCCACCGTCTCGACGAAGAGATCGTGCGTTCGATTCTGACCTTTTCGTTCTTCTTCGCCATCACCATCTGCGTGATCGCCCTGCTGCTGTCGCTGCTCGGCGTGGACTGGATGACGGCGTTGACCGGCGCGGCCAGTACCGTGTCGGGCGTCGGCCCGGGGCTCGGCGAGACCATTGGCCCTGCGGGCAATTTCGCGACGCTGCCGGACGCTGCCAAGTGGATTCTGTCGTTCGGCATGCTGCTGGGCCGACTCGAGATCATTACGGTGTTCGTTCTGTGTATACCGGCGTTTTGGCGTCACTGACCGGCACAGGCATGCCCGACAGCCGCGCCCGGTATTCGCCTGGAGTGGCGTCGAACCAGCGTCGAAAAGCGCGGAAAAAATTACTCGGATCAGCGAATCCCAACAGGTAGGCAATTTCCAGAAGGGTCATGGTCGGTTGTGCCAGGTACTGCTCGGCCAGCTCGCGCCGGGTGTCGTCCAGCAGCGTCTGAAAACTGGTGCCCTCTTCCTGCAGCCGTCGCTGCAGGGTTCGCTGCGACAGGTGCAGCGTCTGCGCCACGGCATCGCGCTTGGGTTCGCCTTGCGGCAGCAAGCGGCACAATACCTGCCGCGCCTTGTGGGTCACGCGGCTCTCCGAAAAGCGCGCCAGATACTCGCCGGCAAACCGGTCATGCAACAGCGCCATGGCCTCGTTGGCGGTCGGCAGTGGCGCCTCCATGTCCGCACGCTCGAAGATCAGCGCGTCATACGGCGCGTCGAACACCAGCGGCGCGTGGAAAGCTTGTTTATAGGGTTCAAGGTTGGCGGGGTGAGTCCCCTGAAACATCACTTTGCGCGGTTGCAAGGTGCGCCCGGTAAGCCAGCTGCACAGCCCCAGGGCGCAGGCCAGTGACGCTTCGGCACTTTGCCGGGTCGGCGGCAGGTGGTCGCCATGCACCGTCAGAATCAGCGCATACCCCTCATCCAGCAGACGAAAACTCAGGTCGGCACTTTCCGCGATGATCCGCTGATAGCGCACCAGCCGCTGAAAGCCCTCGACAAGGGTCTGGCTGGACATCAAGGCGTAGCCCGCGACATGAAAGGAGGCCGGTCGCACCACCTTGCCCATGTTCAGGCCGATCGCCGGGTTGCCGGACAGCTCGACCGCACGCTGCCACAGTCGTGTCATGGAATCTTGAGGGAAGCGCGCATCCGGATCATTCAGTGATGCGTAGTCTAGCCCTAGCTGCTTGAACAGAACCCGGCAATCCAGGCCGTCCATCTCCAGCGCTTTGACAATCCCCATCGCCCAGCTTGCAGAAGTCGTTCGTTCGCTCATGGCGTTTACTGTCTTGGTGAGCCGTCTACCGCGGCAAATTTCCCGAAGGATACTAAAGTGGCGCCCAATGTCACTGGCTGATGCCAATGATCACTCTAGACTCAAATAAGCTACCCGCAGAACAACTTGCCGTCAGAACAATAACCACAGAGATCGCAGTCGTGGAAAACACCAAGCGTTTCAACAGCTTCGCTGAGTTCTACCCGTATTACCTCAGCGAACACAGCGACAGTACTTGCCGACGATTGCACTTCATCGGTACGTCGCTGGTTATTTTAATCCTGGCACTGACCATTGCTAAAGGCGCGTGGTGGCTCTTGTGGGCGCTTCCGCTGGCCGGTTACAGCTTCGCCTGGGCCGGGCATTTCTTTTTCGAGAAGAATCGTCCCGCCACCTTTCAACACCCGCTTTACAGCCTGTTCGGCGATTTCGTCATGTACCGCGACATGATCCTGGGTCGCGTGCCGTTCTAGGTGCACAACCGTCACACGAGGAAAACCGATGAATGCCAACGCCCGCTTCACCCACATGAAAGACGGCACTCAGGAAGACTGGGCCATTATCGCCGCCGATTTCAGTGCTTACGCGCGGCAGTTGCCGAAGCGGATCGTGGCGCACCTGAAGTTGCTGGAAGGTGATTTCGGTGGCTTCCCCGTGGATCGCCTGACCCATTCCCTGCAAACCGCCAGCCGCGCCTGGCGCGATGGCCGCGATGAGGAATATGTGGTCTGCGCGTTGCTGCATGACATTGGCGATACGTTGGGCTCCTACAATCATCCGGACATCGCGGCGGCGATCCTCAAGCCATTTGTCAGCCCGGAAAACTTGTGGATGGTCGAGAAGCACGGGATTTTCCAGGGCTATTACTTCTTTCACTACCTGGGGATGGACAGGCATTTACGCGAGCAATTCAGCCAGCATCCGCAGTATCAGGCGACGATCGAGTTTTGTGCCAAATACGATGCCGCAGCGTTCGATCCGGCTTATGACACGCTGCCATTGAGCTTCTTCGAACCGATGTTGGAGCGGCTGTTTGCGCAGCCCAAGAACTCGATCTACAAGGCGGCCATGGAAGAGCACGCGCCAGCCTGAGATCAACAGATCGTCCGAACTCGGCCCGAGCCTGCGGCAGCTCCTGCATAAGGACGCGATCTCCTGTAGGAGCTGGCGCAGCCTGCGATCTTTTGATTTTTTGTTTTATGCAGGCTCCGCTAGTTTCACCGTTTTCAACTCCGCCTCCCGTGCCTGCGCGTCCGCCAACCGGTACAACTCGATCGACCCGTCCCAATGCTCGATCAACGCCGTGCATGACTCCACCCAATCCCCGCAATTGAGGTAATCCACCCCGCCGACCTTGCGGATCTCGGCATGGTGGATGTGCCCGCACACCACACCGTGCAACTCGCGCTTCACACACTCATGGGCGATGGCTTCCTCGAAGTCGCTGATGAAGCTGACCGCTGTTTTTACCTTGTGTTTGAGGTACGCCGACAACGACCAATAACCGTAGCCATACCGTGCACGCCAATGGTTGAGCCAGCGGTTGAGGGTCAGGGTGAATTCGTAAGCCGAGTCGCCGAGAAAGGCCAGCCAACGGTGATAGCGGGTGATCACATCGAACTGATCACCGTGGATCACCAACAGATGTCGACCGTCGGCCGTGACGTGCACCGCCTCGTCCACCAGATGGATGTTGCCCAGAATCAACTTGGAATAACGGCGCAGGAATTCGTCGTGATTTCCGGTGACGTAGATCACTTCAGTGCCGCGCTTGCTCATCGTCAGCAATCGTCGAATCACATTGGTGTGCGCCTGAGGCCAATACATGCCGCCGCGCAGTTTCCAGCCATCGATGATGTCACCGACCAGGTAGATTTTGTCCGTGTGGTAGCGCTTGAGAAACTGCGACAAGTGCTCGGCCTGGCAATCCCGGGTACCCAGGTGCACGTCGGAAATCCACAAGGTACGCACACGCTGCTTGCCATTGGGTTTGACGAACTCGGCGCTGGTCATGGGCAACCCTCTGCGATTGTTTTTGCAACTGTGCGCCGGCCGGGTGAACCGTCCATGACAGGTGCGCGTCAGTCCTGTGACAGCGCGCTGCAGTGACCTCGGTGTAGACTGACGACCTTGCCCGGGAGACCTGCGATGAGACCGATCCTCACGCTACGCCACTACACAGAAGACCTGATTGTCCACAGCCACGACCACGCGCAACTGGTGTTCGGCCTGTCGGGCGCGCTGGATTTCGAAGTTGGCGGGCATGGCAGTCAGGTGGTCCAGCAGAGTTTTGTGGTGGTGCCGTCGGGCTTTCACCATGCCTGCGGCAGCGCCAATGGCAGTCGGTGCCTGGTGCTCGATGTGCCGAGCGATCAATGGGTTTCACAGTCCCTGGGTGAACACGCCGAAGCCAGCCGGCGGCTACTCGACAACGCCGGACGCCTGCCACTCGATGCGGGACAGAGTCAGTTGGTGAGCTGGCTGGCGGGAAGCCAGGTCAACGATCCGGTGATCGCGCAACAAGGCGCGGTGCTGTTGCTAGCCAGCCTCAATAACGCCAGGCCCGAGACCGTAGGTGGCCGGCGTCTGCCCTACGCTGCGCTGAACGCACACATTGATCAGCACGCGGCTTACCCATTGCAAGTGGCCGACCTCGCCCGCGTTGCCGGATTGTCCAGCGCCCGGATGCATGCACGGTTTGTTGCCGAGTGCGGACAGACGCCGATGGATTACATACGCAGCCGCCGCCTGCATCGGGCCGTCGACTTGTTACGCGGGTCGGCGTTGCCCATTGGCGAGATCGCCAGTCAGGTTGGCTACAGCTCTCAAAGTGCCTTCGCGGCAGCGGTGCTGAGGGAATTTGGCGCCTCGCCCGGGACATTGCGACGCGAGGCTGGCGACAAATGACGCGAGTCTGGCGACAGACATCGCTGACACCATGCGATTCAATGTAGGAGCTGCCGCAGGCTGCGATCTTTTGATCTTTCTTTCAACAATTGCGAAAAGATCAAAAGATCAAAAGATCGCAGCCTGCGGCAGCTCCTACAGGGGACCGCGTTTATCTTTGATGAATGCGTCGACCCGGTTCAACAGGTTTCTCAAGGATCGTAATGACTCCCCGTACTGCTTTAGGCGCCCTGCATATCGGCGCATTGATGTTCGGCCTGACCGGTGTGTTCGGCAAACTCGCCGCGGCCTCTCCCGCCGTCATCGTTTTCGGTCGCGCGGCTTTCGCGGTACTGGCACTGGCGGTGTTTGCTCGATTCGCCAGTGATACACCGTGGCGCAAACTCCAAGCGGTGGACTGGCGTCGACTGCTGCTCAGCGGCTTGTTGCTGGCCGGACACTGGGTGAGTTTTTTCATCGCCGTGAAAGTCGCCGGGGTGGCGATTGCCACCTTGGGTTTCGCCAGCTTCCCGGCATTCACGGTGATCCTCGAAGGACTGATTTTCCGCGAACGCATTCGCGCCAACGAAATCCTGCTGGTGGTGCTGGTGAGTGTCGGACTGGTGTTGGTCACACCGGACTTCGATCTGGCCAGCGGAGCCACCACGGGCCTGTTGTGGGCTATCGCGTCCGGCTTGCTGTTCGCCCTGCTTTCATTGACCAACCGCGCCAGCTCGGGGCGCATCCCGCCGGTCCAGGCCGCCCTGTGTCAGAACGTGGTGGTCGCGCTGTGCCTGCTGCCGGTTGCGGCACCGCAATTGAGCGAAGTCCGCGCTCTGGACTGGCTGTGGATCGGGCTGCTCGGGGTGTTCTGCACAGGCGTCGCTCACAGCCTGTTCGTTGCCAGCCTCGCGGTGATCAAGGCACGCACCGCTGCGGTGGTGTTTGCCCTGGAGCCGGTCTATGGCATCACCGTGGCATGGCTGCTGTTCGATGAAAATCCGACGCTGCGCATGCTGTTCGGCGGTGCGCTGATCATTTTGGCGATCGTGGTATCGAGCCGGCTTTCAGGCGGATCAAACAAGAAGGTCGTCGCAGCAGAGGCCGCGTCTCACTGAGTCCGATCGTTGTGGCCCAGATCGCGGTCCGGATCAATCCGGTCACGGACGCGCTGCTTCAATACTTTGGCCTCGGGAAAACCGCCGTCGGCCTTGCGCTCCCAGAGCTGTACATCGTCACAGAAGATGTGAAAGACCCCACCGGTACCGGGCACCAGCGACACTTTTCCCAGGTCATCGCCAAAGGTACTGAGCAGTTCCTGCGCCAGCCAGGCGGCGCGCAGGAGCCACTGACACTGCGTGCAATAAGTGATGATGATTTCCGGTTTACTTGCGGTCATGATCGAGAAAACTCCTGAGCCAGAGGGCGCCGCTATAATAGCGGCCTTTTTTCGCTCGTCCCGAGATTCATGATGCGCCATCTGTTGTCCTGCCTGCTGCTCTGCCTCCTGCCCTTGATCGTTCAGTCCGCTGAAACGCCTCGACCGAAAGTCGGGCTGGTGTTGTCCGGCGGTGCCGCCCGTGGCCTGGCGCATATCGGCGTGCTCAAGGCGCTTGAGGAGCAAGGGATCCAGATCGATGCAATCGCCGGGACCAGCATGGGGGCGGTGGTCGGCGGGCTTTATGCGTCGGGATACAAGATCGATGAGCTGGAGAAGCTCGCCCTGAACATCGATTGGCAGCAAGCCCTGTCCGATGCACCACCTCGGGAAGATGTGCCGTTCCGGCGCAAACAGGATGATCGCGACTTCCTCGTCAAACAGAAACTGAGCTTTCGCGACGACGGCAGTCTCGGTCTGCCCCTGGGCGTCATTCAGGGTCAGAACCTCGCCCTGCTCCTGGAAAGTCTGCTGGCCCACACCAGTGATACCCGGGATTTCGACAAGCTGCCGATTCCGTTCCGGGCGGTCGCGACCGACATCGCCAGCGGTGAAAAAGTGGTATTCCGCAAGGGTCACCTGCCCCAGGTAATTCGCGCCAGCATGTCGATTCCGGCCGTGTTTGCACCGGTCGAAATGGACGGCCGCTTGTTGGTGGATGGCGGCATGACCGACAACATCCCCTTGGATGTCGCCCGGGAAATGGGCGTGGACATTGCCATCGTGGTCGACATCGGCACGCCCCTGCGTAATCGCAAACAACTGGTCACGGTGGTCGATGTCTTGAACCAGTCCATCACCCTGATGACCCGCCGCAACTCCGAAGAACAACTCGCCGCCCTGCATCAAGACGACATATTGATCCAGCCGTCACTGGCAAGCTTCGGCGTCACCGACTTTGGCCGGGCTCAGGAAATGATCGACGCTGGCTATCGCGCCACGCGGATCCTCGATGCCCGCCTGACAAAACTCAAACCGGCGCAGCCACTGGATGAAGAACTGAACGCTGCGCGCGCGCCAAGTCAGCGCACACCGATCATCACCGCGATCAAGGTCGAAAACGATTCGAAAGTCGGCGACGACGTCATTCGTTACTACATCCGCCAGCACATCGGGGAACCCTTGGACCTGGGCCGCCTGCAAACCGACATGGGCACGCTGTACGGGCTGGATTACTTCGAGCAGGTACAGTATCGCGTCGCTCACAAGGGCAAGGACCATACGCTGATCATCAGCGCCCGGGGCAAGCGCAGTGGTACGGATTATTTACGCGTCGGCCTGAATCTTTCGGACGACATGCGGGGCGACAGTGCGTTTAACCTGGGTGCCAGCTATCGGGTCAACGGTATCAACCGCCTGGGTGCCGAATGGCTGACCCGCGTGCAGATCGGTGACCGGCAGGAACTCTACAGCGAGTTCTATCAGCCGCTGGATGTCGGTTCGCGGTACTTCATCGCGCCCTATGCCGCCTTCGATGCGCAGAACGTCGAGGCTATCCTCGAAAACGACCCTATCGCGCAATATCGCGTTGAGCGCTACGGCTTCGGCCTGAACGTCGGTCGCCAAATCGGCAACAGCGGCGAGGTGCGTTTCGGTGTCGGCGAAGCCTGGGGCGAGGCGGACGTGCGCATTGGCGATCAGAACTTGCCGAGCGAAAGTTTCAATGAGGGGTTCTATGAGCTCAAGTACTCGTTCGATTCACTGGACAACGTCTACTTCCCTCACGAAGGCGAAGACATCGGCCTGGCGTTCCGTCAATACGAGCCTGGGCTGGGCTCGGACAAGCGATATCGGCAATGGGAATTCAAACTGGACAAAGCCCTGAGCAGCGGCCCGGACACCTTCATTGTCGGTGGTCGTTATGGGCGCACGCTGAACGACGCCAACGTGGTTACCTCAAGCTTCCTGCTGGGCGGCGCGCGGCAACTGTCGGGCTTTAGAGAAGACGCCATTTCGGGACAGAACATCAGCCTGATGCGCGGGGTTTATTACCGACGTCTGACCCCACGTTCCTACCTGCCGCTGGACTTCCCGCTGTACGTCGGTGGTTCGCTTGAGCGTGGTCGGGCGTGGAACAATGACAATGAATTCGACAGCGGCTACATCAATGCGGCCAGCGTGTTCATCGGATTCGACACGCCCTTGGGGCCGCTGAATTTCAGTTATGGTTTCAACGATGCGGATGAACAGGCGGTTTATCTGAATCTGGGGCAGACGTTTTAGTCTTTTGAAAACCCTTTAGCGGATACCCGCCAACAAGCTCCGGGCAGTCTGCTTGAGCGGTTCGTCGCCCTCTTTGAGCAGCTCGTTCAACAGCTCGATTGCACTGTCCAGGTCGCCGTCATCGATGCAGGTCTGCGCCTGTTCGAGCTTACCGGCGTTGTCTGGTTGCAGACTAAGCGGCTCCAGCTCCAAAGACTGGTCGGGATCGCTGAACGCGGCAAGAAAGTCGTCATCCAGCGATTGCGCATCCGGTTCGGCGCTCCATTCAATCTCCGTGTCGTCCGGCGCCGGCTCATCAGGCATTTCGAACACATCGGGCAAGACGTGCAGGTTGGAGGTGAACGCTGGCTCATGCGCATGCGGCGTTTCAGCGAGCTTTGCCGGGGATGGAGCGTTGTCGAAGGGACTGATCAGATCCCAGTTGGCGTCCATCGACAGGTCGTCGAGATTCAACTGGAAGTCATCGTTGGGCGCTACGAACGGCGCCGCGGGTGTGGGTGTAGCAATCGCGATGACCGGTGCAGTCGCCATGGTTACGGCAGCCATCGGCGCCACAGTGTTCAGCTTGGGATGACGACCACGAATTTCCTGAAGGGTTTGTTCGTCGACACCGGTGTCACGCAGGTTGTTTTCTTGAGCTTCATAGGCGGCGACGTCGCCTTGTTTCCCCAGAACCTCCAACAATTGCAAGGCCAGGTCCTTTCGCTGTGGATCCTTGGCCAACGCCTCGCGCAACAAACCCGCGGCCTCGGAAAATCGTCCATAGGCCAGATAGATACCCACACCTTCAAGCACATCGCCCGCCGGGGTTTCATCCTGCTGATCGCTGGCAGGTTTCAGCATGGTAGCCATGACAACTGGTGCCGCAGCCTGATCCAGTACCGGTTCATGTCCAGACGGCGTAACCGGCGAGGCCTCTGAAGAGACCTCGGCCTGCTGACGTTGACGCCGAACAAAGAGCCACAGGACCACCAATCCCGCCAACACCAGCAACCCTAAAACAAGTGGCCAACGACTGGCCTCGGGCTCTTCCACGACGACGGGAGCGGGTGCAACAGCGACTGGCACCACTGGCGGTGCCTGCTTGATTTCTGCCAATCGGGTTTGCAGCTCGGTGACCTGCTTTTTCTGGCCGGCGATCTGCTCCTCCTGGGCCTGAAGTTTGGTATTGAGCTCGCTGATGGTCGCCTGGAGTTGCTGATTCTGCAGCACGCTGGCGGCTAACTGCTCGGCGGCGAGATCAATTGCCGGGGTTACCGCAACGGGTTCGACTTTGGGTGCTGGCGCCGTTTTTTTCGCCGCAGCAGGCGCTGCAGTTGCAGGTTTGACACTGGGAAACGGGGAATTTGCCGTGCTGGCCACCGGCTCATCCATGACCGGGACAATTCCCGGAGCGCCCGGCGGATCGATCAACACCGTGTACTCGCGCAGCACGCGTCCGTTGGGTTGGTTGAGCTGCACCAGAAAATTCAGGAAAGGTTCGTTGACTACCTTGTTGGAGCTGACCCGGATCACGCTGCGATTACCACGAAGGATCGGCGTGAATTTCAGGTCATTGAGAAAGAACACGCGCTCGATACCGGCACGACTGAATTCATCCGCCGTCGCCAGGCTGACCGGCAAGTCGCCTTCTTCCAGTCCTGCGGCATCCACCAGGGCGATGTCTGCGCGCAACGGCTGATTCAGTGCCGAATGCAGGGTGATGTCACCCAACCCCAGCGCGGGGGCCAATGCCGAGTAACTGACAGCAACACCGACCAAAACCAGTCTGGCGCAATACCGTACTACAACGTGCCAACTCTCGAGCATGAGCATCCCTTAGATAACCAGAACCAACCTGTACGCGTTCGCACATCCGGTACGAACGCGATATTGCCTAGTAGTTCTTTATAGTCTGCCGAACGGGGTATCTCAAAAATCCTGCGGGAGGCAATGCCTCAAGATTTTTCCAGGTTGGCCAGTATGTGTCCGTGAACGCGCATGCAAATCTTCAAATCCGCCTCGTCGACGCCATCGAACAGTTCCTGGCGCAGCTGGTTGGCGATGGTCTCAATTTGTTCAATCAGCGGACGGGCCGGGGCACAAAGCACGATTTTTTTTGCTCGACGGTCTTCCAGAACCGATTGGCGCTGGACCAGGCCCTGGCCTTCCAGACTGTCGAGGAGCCGAGCCAGGGTTGGCCCTTCAACGCCAACGCTTTGCGCCAATTCACGCTGAGTAGGCGCGTCCTCGAAACGAGCCAGGTGCAATAGCACCAGCCAGCGTGCCTGGGACAACCCCAGGCCGGCAAGGCGACGGTCTAGTTCGGCGCGCCAGCCTCGGGACATTTGGGCTAATTGCATGCCAAAGCGGTGTTGGTCGGTTAACGGCATAAAAAACTCATGGTTAGACTGAAATAGAGAAAACCTAATTATTAGTCAGCTAAGCATGGCCGTTGGCGCTAAGCAAGGGGCGCTATGTACTGAATCGTTACATCAATGTAACGGGTCATTTAAATTTCAAATTCTGACTGAAGTGCCGCCCGAACACAGTACAAAACGCCCTCAGGTACCCGCCCGGTAAACAGAGGGATAATTTCCGCAACGGGCGGCAACTCCCCTTCGCCGTCCAGGAACGCATCCTGGATTTCGCCCATCAAATCCTCGGGCAGGTCCAGGGCTTGCTCCAGCGACAACTGCTGCTTGCCAATCGCCTCGGCGAGCATGGTGTAGACGTTCTTCTCCGAACATTGCAGCTGGCCCGCGATCTGCATCGGAGTCATGCCGGCACGGGCCAGCGTGATCAGCTCGTGGCGCACGTCGGCCACCACTTTCGGCGCTTCGACCTCGCCGCCGAGCACTTCGAGGAAGGCCTCGCCGTAACGCTCCAGCTTGCGTGCACCCACACCACTGACCCTGGCCATTTCCGCCAGAGAGGTCGGCTGGCTGCGCAGCATTTCGAGCAGGGTCGAATCCGGGAAGATGACGTACGGCGGCACCCCATGTTCTTCGGCGAGCTTGCGACGCAGGGCGCGCAACGCTTCCCACTGCTCGCGCTCTTCGCCCCGAACCAGTTGGCTCGCCGGGCTCTTGCTGCTCTTCGCGGTGGTTTGCGGCTTGAGGTCGCGGCGCAGCTCCAGGGTGACTTCGCCCTTGAGCAACGGCCGGCACGTGTCACTCAAACGCAGGCCACCGTACCCTTCGAGGTCGATGTCAGCCAGACCTCGGGCCACCAACTGACGGAACAGGGAGCGCCATTCGCTCTCCCCCATCGCCTTGCCGACCCCATAGACCGACAGATGCTGATGGCCAAAGCTGCGGACCTTTTCGTTGTCCTTGCCCAGCAATACATCCACCAGATGCCCTACGCCATAGCGTTGGCCGGTACGGTAGATGGCCGAGAGCGCCTGCCGGGCGGGCTCGGTGGCGTCCCAGGTCTGCACGCCATCGACGCAGTTGTCGCAATGGCCGCAAGGCTCCGGCATGTCTTCGTCGAAGTAGGCCAGCAAGGTTTGACGACGGCAGCGGGTTTCTTCGCAAAGCGAGAGCATGGCGTCGAGCTTGTGATGTTCAAGGCGTTTGTGGCGCTCATCGCCTTCGGAGTTCTGCAGCATCTGCTTGAGCATCACCACATCTTGCAGGCCGTACGCCATCCAGGCGTCCGCCGGCAGGCCATCACGGCCACCCCGCCCGGTTTCCTGATAATAGGCTTCCAGGGATTTCGGCAGGTCCAGGTGCGCGACAAAGCGCACGTTAGGCTTGTCGATGCCCATGCCGAACGCCACGGTAGCCACCATGATCAGGCCTTCTTCATTGAGGAAGCGCTTCTGGTGATGGGACCGGGTTTCGTTGGGTAATCCAGCGTGATACGGCAGTGCCGGGAAGCCCTGTTCACTGAGGAACACCGCGACTTCGTCAACTTTCTTGCGCGACAGGCAATAGACGATTCCGGCATCGCTGCGTCGCTCGGCAAGGAACGCCAGCAACTGCTTGCGCGGCTGCTCCTTGGGAACGATGCGGTAGAAAATATTGGGCCGGTCGAAACTCGACAGGAAACGCTCGGCATCCTGCAGGTGCAGGCGATCGACGATTTCTTCGCGGGTGCGCTTGTCGGCCGTGGCGGTCAGTGCAATGCGCGGGACATTGGGGAACAGCTCCGCCAACTGGCCCAGTTGCAGGTATTCGCGGCGGAAGTCGTGGCCCCACTGGGAGACGCAATGCGCTTCGTCGATAGCGAAGAGGGAGATTTCGAGGCTTTGCAGAAACGCCAGCATGCGCGGCTGAACCAGGCGCTCGGGGGCGAGGTACAGCATCTTCACTTCGCCACGCTTGATACGCGCGGCCAGGTCTCGTTGCTGCTCGGCGCTCAAGGTCGAGTTCAATGCAGCGGCAGCGACGCCCAGCTCTTCGAGGGTGGCCACCTGATCGTCCATCAGCGCGATCAGGGGCGACACCACCACCGCCAGGCCTTCACGCAACAGCGCGGGCACCTGAAAGCACAACGATTTGCCACCACCGGTAGGCATCAGCACCAGGGCGTCACCGCCGTTGGCCACGCGCTCAATGATTGCACCCTGGCGGCCACGGAAACTGTCGTAGCCGAAGATGTCCTTGAGGACGCGTTGAGCCTGTTCGAGCATAAAAACTCCAAAAATCACCGAAACATCCCCGCAAGGCTGGTTCAGAACCACGCAGGCTGCACCAACGAATAGTAAGTGCGCATTGCATGACGCTTCACATCTCAGCCGCAACGCCAGCAGGGCATCACAAAACGCGGGAGTATACCCGACGCCTCCTCTTCAAAGGGTGCCGCTGAGAAGACACATAAGGACAAACACTGATCCCCCGCAGGCTACAAACTTTCGATCTTGTCTCTAAAAAACAAAATCAAAAGATCGCAGCCGGCGGCAGCTCCTGCAGGAATAGGCAGTGCGTATCGGGTTCAAATATGCCGCGCGGCTGGCCTGACTGCTCAAGAAGGCCTAGAATTCCCGCATCTGTTTAATTCCCAAGGTAGCCCTTTAATGTCCTTCGCTGAGCAACTTACCCGCCTGCAAGTCTTCCTCGACGCCGATGAACTGCATGACGAGGCGCTGGACTACGTGGCCGCCCACGGTTATCTCACCGCCCTGTCGATCTGTTCCGAAACCGTGCCCGACCGTGAATGGATCGACGCGCTGTTCGCCGAAGAGCCGCATTACGCCGACGACACCGAGCGTGAAGCCATCGAATCCACCCTGATCGCACTCAAGGCTCACATCGCTCGCCAGTTGGCGTCGGATGAAGAGTTTGAACTGCCTTGCGAGCTCGACCTCGGCGAAGACCCGGATGATTCCGACCTGCGCGGCTGGTGCATCGGTTTCATGGAAGGCGTGTTCCTGCGCGAAGCGGCCTGGTTCGAAACCGCCGAAGACGAAGTCAGCGAGATGCTGCTGCCGATCATGGTGGGTTCGGGCCTGTTCGACGAACAACCCGAGTTCGAAGACATCGCCAAAGACGCCAACCTGATGGACGACATGATCGTGCAGATCCCGGAAGCGCTGACCGCGCTGTACCTGCTGTGCCAGGCGCCAGACGAAAAACCGGCGATCCTCAAGCCACGTCACCACTAAGGTTCTGCCTATGGACAACCCCATAGGCAACCGTTCCCTGATGTTGCGCTACGTGCTGCTGGCCATCGGCTGGCTCAGCGTAGCGTTGGGGGTGATCGGGATTTTCCTGCCGGTGTTGCCCACCACGCCTTTCCTGCTGCTGGCAGCCGCCTGTTTCGCCCGCAGTTCGCCGCGCTTTTACCATTGGCTGGTGGAGCACCCACGGCTTGGGCCATGGATTCGCGACTACCTCGACGGCAACGGCATCCCGCTCAAAGGCAAGGTCTACGCCATCGGGCTGATGTGGGTGAGCATCCTGCTCTCCTGCTATCTGGTGCCCCTGCCCTGGGCCCGCGGCTTCATGCTGACCAGCGCAGTGCTGGTGACGATCTATATTCTTCGGCAGAAAACGCTGCACAAGTCCTGAGATCTTTTGCTTTACAGGCCGACGATCAACCCTCCCCCGCTAAAAACACCGCCTAGACTTCACGCATCTGCACCCGAGCCGCCTAATATGCCTCGTCGCCGGCGTAGTCCAGGATGGTCAACGCTCCGACTTCGGTTCGGCGGATGGCTGCTGCTGACAGGTTTGCTTTTCGCAGGCCTTGGCAATGTCTTTGCCGACTGGAGTTTCACGCGGATTCTGCAAACCGCCGATACACGCTACGGCCCACTCGGTCCGGCGCAAAAACGAATCGAGGCCTGGGGCCAGTTGCTGCAGAGCGAACGCAAGCAATCCGAGCGCGAGCAGCTCACCGCGGTCAATCGCTTCTTCAATCAGCAGCTGACCTTTCAGGACGACTCTCGCATCTGGGGTCAGACCGATTACTGGGCCACCCCCGTCGAGTCCCTGGTCAAGGGCAAAGCCGATTGCGAGGACTACGCCCTGGCGAAATACTTCAGCCTGCGTGAACTCGGCATACCCAGCGAAAAACTGCGCATCACCTACGTCAAGGCCCTGACTCAGAATCAGGCGCACATGGTGCTGACGTACTACAGCACGCCCACAGCCGCCCCGTTGGTGCTGGACAACCTGATCGGCGAAATCCGCCCCGCCTCTCAACGCAAAGATCTGTTGCCGGTCTACGCCTTCAACGCTGAAGGCCTGTACCTGCCCGGAGCAAACGGCGGCAAACGCTCCAGCGACTCGAAGAAGTTGTCGCGTTGGCAGGACGTCTTGAAAAAAATGCAAACCGAAGGGTTCGCCGTGGGCGACGGCTAGTCATCACCGCAAGGAGCGTGTCATGTCACTGCGCAAACAATTGTTTCTCGCCATCTGCCTGTTCCTGCTGGTGGCGTTCAGCGGCAGTTTTTTTGTCAGCCTGGAAAGCTCCCGCGACCAGATGCTCGGGCAGTTGCGCTCCCACGCCCAGGACGCGGCCACTGCGTTGGGACTGTCGTTGACGGCGCAAATCGATGACCCGGCCATGGTCGAACTGATGGTCAGCTCGATTTTCGACAGCGGCTACTTCAACAGCATTCGGGTCATCAGCATTGCCGATGAGCAGGTACTGGTGGAACGCAACGTACGTGCCTATGCCGAAGACGTTCCCGGCTGGTTCATCAGCCTGGTCGACTTGCGCCCCCAGGCGGGCGAAGCGCTGATCATGCGCGGCTGGGAACAGGCGGCGCGGGTTGAAGTGTTGAGCAACCCGCAGTTCGCCCTGGCCAAACTCTGGGACAGCACCCTTGGCAGCCTGATCTGGTTATTGATTTGCGGGCTGCTCAGCGCGGTGTTCGGCGGCTGGTTACTGCGTCGACAGCTGCGACCGCTGGACAAGATGGTTAAACAGGCAGAAGCCATCAGCAAACGCGAGTTTCTGAGCTTGCCTAAATTGCCGCGCACGCCAGAGTTGAAGCGCGTGGTACTGGCCATGAATCAAATGGTCGAAAAGCTCAAGGCACTGTTTGCCGAAGAGGCGGCGCGCAGCGAAAAACTGCGGGCCGAGTCCTATCAGGACAGCCTGACGGGCCTCGCCAATCGACGCTTGCTGGATGAACACCTGGCGAACCATCTGCTGATCTCCGAACAAAGCAGCGACGGCCATTTACTGATGCTGCAGATCAACGACCTGGCGGGGCTGAATCAACGCCTGGGCGGTCAGCGCACCGATGAGTTGATCAGCAGTGTGGCCGAACTGCTCAAGCGATTGACGCAACAACCGGAACGCAGCACGTGGCTGGCAGCACGCAATCGCGGGGGGGAGTTCAGCCTGCTGATACCCGGCATGGACAACGCAGACGCTGCACGCGTGGCGAGTGAAATCAGCGCCACCCTCGAAAACCTGCGCCTGACCGGTGCCAGCGACTGCATGCCCGTGGCGCACCTGGGCATCGTCGCTTACCACCCGGGAGAATCGCCCGGCGATGTCTTGCTGCGCCTCGATCAAGCCCTGACCGAGGCCCGGCAGCGCCCCGAGCGGCCGTGGACACATCTGACCGATGACACGACCGCACCCAACCAGTCCCAACACGACTGGCGAACGTGGATCGATGACGCATTGACCCACGGCCACATGCAGCTGTATTTCCAGCCTGTCGTGCAGTGCGCCGACACCAGTCAGGTGTTGCACCACAAGGTGCTGGCCCGTCTGCTCGATCCGCAGGGCGTGGCCATCGCCGCGGGGCATTTCCTGCCGTGGATCGAGCGTCTCGGCTGGTCGGCGCGGATGGACCTTGCGATGCTTGAGGC
The DNA here is from genome assembly GCF_058145095.1 of Pseudomonas sp. MDV22-iso1. NCBI lineage: Bacteria > Pseudomonadati > Pseudomonadota > Gammaproteobacteria > Pseudomonadales > Pseudomonadaceae > Pseudomonas > Pseudomonas sp. MDV22-iso1. The sequence goes on along the minus strand of NZ_JBYVMF010000001.1, from coordinate 178,574 downwards.
GACCCTGGACTACCTCATCGTCAACCGCTGGCCATTGGCATTGAGCCTGTCCGGCAGCACCCTGCGCGACCCTGTGCAACTGCAAAAAATCCTCGACATGCTCGAATCGCTGCCTGAGCTGGCACCGTTGCTGACCCTGGAAATCGACGAACGCCAACTGCCGCCTCCCCTTGAACTGCAAGGCTTGAGTCACAGCCTGCTGAACACCGGCTATCGAATCGGCCTGCAGCATTTCGGTGGCAGCTTCAGCCAGATCGGCAACCTCACTCAATTGGGCCTGGCGTACCTCAAAATTGATGGAGCCTACATTCGCGGGATCGATGAGCAGAGTGACAAGCGACTGTTCATCGATGCCATTTTTCGCGCGACAAACAGCATCGATCTGCCGTTGATTGCGGAGCGAGTGGAGACGCACGGCGAGTTTGAAACGATCAAGGAGCTGGGGGTGTTCGGGGTGATGGGGCGGTTGATCGGGCCGCCAGAGCCGATGTGAGTGTTCGTATGGAAACGGCGTCATCGTTCATCGCGAGCAGGCTCACTCCTACAAAGGGTACTGGTTCACGAACCCTTGTAGGGAGCCTGCTCGCGACAAAGGCTGAAGCGCAATACTGAAACCCCAGACAAACAAAAAACCGCCATTCCCTGTTTACAGGAATGGCGGGTTTTGTCCTTTCAGGCCATGGATCAGACGGTATCCACCTTCAGCGAATGGTCATTCAACATGCCGTTGATGATCGTCGCCGTGTCATGCCCCCCGGCCACCACACCACCGGCCCCCGGCGTGACGCCGTAATGGCTTGCCAGGTTGACGCCCGCCAGATCGATCGTCTGGTTCGGCGTGGCGCCGGCCATGGCGCTGACGTCGATGCTGGTCAGCACCGAAGCGCCGCTGCCAACAACTTTGAAGTGCAGGTAATCATCCAGCGAAGCGGTGGTGCCGTTTTCACCCTGCAGCAATTGCGACAGGTCGAGCTTGTCAGTGCCGGGGGTGAAATCGGTGACCAGGTCGTGCCCGGAATTGCCTTTGAGCCACTGGAAGGTGTCCGCACCGGCACCGCCCGTCAGGGTGTTGTTGCCCAGGCCACCGATCAGGAAGTCATCGCCGCCACCGCCGTTGAGGATGTCATCGCCCAAACCGCCGTTGATGACGTTGCTGTTGTTGTCCCCGGTCAGGTTGTCATTGAAGTTCGAGCCGGTCAGGTTCTCGAGCCCGGTCAAGGTGTCGGTGCCGGCGCCGCCGGTGTTTTGCGCTGTCAGCAAGCTCAGGTCCACCGTAACGCCGCTGGTGGCGTGGGCGTAGCTCACGGTGTCGATGCCGGCGCCGCCGTCCAGCAGGTCATTGCCGGTTCCGCTGAACAACAAGTCATTGCCGGCGCCACCGTGCAGTTCATTATTGCCACTGCCCGCAGTCAGCACGTCGTTGCCGTCGCCGGCATTGAGGATGTTGTTGCCTGTGCCGGCCACCAACACGTCATCGCCCGCCGTACCGGTGAGGGTGTGGCCGTCCTGATAGCTGATGGTCACGTTCGCCCCGTCGCTGCCGCCATGGCTGTCGTTGGCGGTGTAACTGCCGTGTGCATCCGGAGTGATGTCGTGAGCCCCGGCGTAGTTGACGGTCATTTTCAGCTGGTAATTTTCCGCCCCCGTGGGGTTGCTGCCACTGCCGTTATTGATGTTGGTGACATGGATCTGATAGGTGCCGTCAGCCGCTGCGGTAATGGTCCCGCCATCGGCGATGGACACGAACGGGCCGCCATTGAGCGAGTACTCCAGGGTGATGCGACCGGCCGCCAGGTTGTGGTCCAGATTAAGGGTTTCGCCCTCTTTCAGTTTGACGGTGATGAGGTCTTCATCATTCGCGTTGGCCGTGGTGACACCGCCCAGGTATCCGCTGACGACCAGTACCGCCGTCATCGCTGCCGTGTTGGCTGCGAATAGAGCGCGCACGTCCGCCAGGTTCTGGTTTGCCGCGGTGTTGCCGGTTCCGGAGAAGCCTTTCGCGCCTGTCCCGACAAAATCCGCGCCCTTCGCCGCCCAACCTGTGTTGAACGTGGTCGGCGTGGCAGTCAGCGGATCGCCCTCAGGATCAGTGTCGTTGGCCAGCAGCAATTCGCCCGGTACCACAACGCTGCTGGACAGAACGTTGGTGATGATGTGGTCATCCACCGCCACTGGCGCCGCGTTCGGAACGACTTTGACCACCAGGGTCGAACTGGCCAGATCGCCATCGTTGTCACTGACGGTGAAGCCGATGTTTTCGGTGATCACCACCGAAGTGGCTTTTTGCGAGGTGTAGCTGTATTCGCCCGTGTCGAGTTTGATAACCAGCGTGCCGCCGTTGTTGGTGGCAATGCTCAGCGAATTGTCCACGGTGTTGAACGTACCGTGGTTGGCCCCGCCGGTGAATTTCAGCGACCCCTGGTTCCCCAGGTCCTTCGGGTCATAGGTGTAGGTGGTGCCATCGACCACGATGGTCTTGATGAAACCGCCATCGGCACCGAAAGTCCCGCCCTCCAGCAACGTGCCAGTGACCGGCGCGCCCTGCACGGTACCCGAGAGTACCGAGTTGAGTTGGTTGAGGTCGGTCACCACCACCGCGTTGGTGTTGGTGTGGGTGCTGCCGTCATAGGCCACCGGGTCCAGGTAGGCGTTGCTGACGCCGCTGCCCAGGCCAATGGCATAGTTTTTGATGCCGTTGGCGTCGAGGAAGGCTTTCAGCGAGGCTTCGTCGGAGGCGCTGATGTCGCCTTCGTTGGGTTTACCATCCGAGAAGAAGTAACCGATGTTTTGCGCACCGGTCAGTTTGCCGGCGGTGTCGAACGCCTGCTTCATGGTGGCCACAGCGGCATCGTAGTTAGTGCCACCGCCCGCCGTCAGGCCGGAAATTATCGATTTGGCGGTGGCCACGTCGACCCAGATCGAGGTCTTGTCGGTGGCATTGCTGCTGAAGGTCACGATCTGCACCTTCACATCGCCCAGGTCATCGTACTTGTCGAGCAAGGCACTGATTGCCTGCTTGGCCAGGGCCAGACGTGACAGGCCCGGTACACCCGAGGCGTCGGCCATACTGCCGGACACGTCGATCACCAACAGCAGGTTGGAATCGATTTCCACGGCAGCCACCGCGCGTTCCGAGGCGGCCGCCTTGGGCACGTCATCGACGATGTTCACCACAATCGTGCTGGTGGTGCTGTTGCCCAGGGCATCGGTGGCTTTGTAGGTGAAGCTTTCGCTCAGGGTGTTCGCCCCGTCGTTAGCGTTCGGCGACGTTTTCGGTGCCGAGGTCAGGGTGTAGGTGTAAGTGCCGTCAGCGTTGAGGAGCATCTGCCCATAGGTGCCGGTGGCATTGCTGACCAAGGTGTAGGTGACTGCGCCGGACGCACCGGTGACCGAGCCAACCAGCGTTCCTATCGAGGTTTCGCCGGTATTGCCCGGCTCGCTACCGGTCACGGTACCCGCCGCCAGGTCATTGCCATCCTTGGTCAGGTCCAGGGCTTTTTCGTAGACCGTCACATCGGTGTCCGACGCCGCGAGGATTTTGCTGTTGCAGACATCGATGGTGATGGTGGTGGTGCTTTCATCGCCGTCAGCGTCGCGCACGGTGTAGGTGAACACGTCGGTGGCCCCCGGCGTGCCGACCGAGTTTGGGTTGCTGTGATAGGTCGCGTTGCCATTGGCGTCGAGGGTCAGGTAACCGTAGGCGCCGTTAATGTTGGTGTTGAGCCCGCCACTGGCCGAAGTCGACGTATCGCTACCGGCGCGCACGC